>JAPLDE010000023.1 GCA_026391855.1 Bacteroidota bacterium
GGCCCGACTTGTCATATTCCTCCGACGATTCCCTGAAGGAAACGTTTTTACCGTTTTTATATTCAGTTTGTAAGACATTGACAGACTTGATCTTATTGGTCTTGATCTCTTTTTTTGATTGACCGGCTACCGTAATGATCAACAGGGCAGCGACTACAAATATTACAGCTTTGTACATGGGTTTTGTTATTTAAAGATGATGATTTCCGGTACTTCCACATCCTGGTGGTTTTTAGTTATTTCCACCTTTTTTATAACAGCCAGGTCAGACGTTGTCTGCAAGGTCGAATCTTTGGAATAAGCATAAACATGATAAGTGCCCTTCCGCAGGTATTTAAACTCGTATGTGCCATCGTAACTGGTTTTTACCTTATCTCCATAGCTTTTATCATCCCCGTAAATGATGTAGACATCCACATCGGGTGCATAATATTCATCCTGAAGCACAGTAAAAGTGGCGTTATAGTCTTTTACATACACCTTGCCGTATATACCGGATGTCCCGCCAACTCCGGGATCCTTTTTACAGGAAAAAAGGACTGCGGAAGTAAATAAAAGGACAACTACGGAAACTAACTGTTTATTCATACTGTAATGGTTTGATTCGTTCACCGGAATTCTTATTCAATGACTAATTTTTGGGTTGAGACCTGGTTGGCGGTGCGGATATAAAAGTAGTACAATCCTGAGCTAAATGCCGACAGATCAATAATTTTGCCATGCACTTGTGAGGATTCGCCTGGGAAGGAGGTAGATTCTTTATAGACCTGCTGACCACAGGCATTAAAAAGTTCAATGAAAACAGATTGGTTATGAGATTCAACCTCGAGGTACACTTCATGGTGAGCAGGGTTGGGGAAAACAAGCGATTTCATCCTTTCAGTGGTCGCGTAATAATTATATGCGGAATAAGAGGGTGTCATATAAACAAAAGGACCGGTTCCATTGGGAAAGCGACCCAGGGACTGGGTGCTGAACTGCTGGCCGTAGTAAAGGGAGTCAAGGATACGGGCACTGTTGTCAGAGAGGAAAAGATTCCCTTCGTTCTCATCCAGGGAAAACCCGGCACATAATTCATTTTCAACTGATTGCCCCGATGCATGAACCATCAGGTAGCTTTTAGCCCCGACAAGAGTATCAGGAAAGGGCCAGAGAAAAAGGCTGGAAGCGTCATCAGACAAGGTATATCCCTGCAGGGGGATATCTTCGGTCGTATTGTTAAAAAGCTCTATCCAGTTTCCACCGGAGATATAAGTACCGGCATAGGTATCCGGGCCTGAAGTCTTTATCTCATTGATGACCAGGTCACCGGGATAGATCCTTGGGTAAATAGTATAGTATTCATATTCAGCTCTTTCCGGGGAAAAAACCCCGGTGCTGTCATTCTGGGCATAAATGTAATATTGCATAATATAACCCCGGCAAGGGACAGAAGCACCATAGATCCCGTCATTGGCCTGGCCGTCCTGGTGGTTGCCATCATCATACATGTTGGTTTTCATAAAAACCCCTTTGCTGTTGAAGCGGAAACCAAGCATCACCTCACTTGCGCCAGCCACCCTGACTGAGACCGATACTTCACCGTTCCATTCTGGATGAGCCGGGGTATGGCCAATTTCCGACAGTTGAGGAGGGCTGCTGATCCCGGTATACGTATTTAAATATACCGCACGGCTCTCCATCAAGTCGCGGATACCCGGGTACTGGATCATTCCGGCTGTTCCACCGACCGTTATATTGAGGTTATTGGTAAAGTCGGAATCGGAATAGAACTTGTTGGTGTCCCGGACAACATATTGACTGATCTTGTCCTGCATAACCTGACCCCTGTCGAGGTAAGTATGGGTCAGAATATTCTCATTCAGGATAGTCCTGATATGAGCCAGGTACATTTTTTTCAGGGTGTCATTGAGGAACAGTTTGGTCATCAATGGCCTGGGTGTAATGGAGAAGGTCAGATGCTGAAGAGGGTCCAGTTTTTTCGTCTCATCGATAGTAAGTCCCTGGAAATGATCAGATCCGTCAGAATTCCGGAAGCTGCCGAACGACATATTCATATCCCAGAGTATAGGATTGAACCTTCCGTTGTCGTCCTGGTAAACATAATAATTCTGGGAATACCCGATATAGCTGTCGAGGTTCACCAGTGTATAATTAAAAGCATGCATCCACAAAGCCCTGTCGGTATTGAGTATTTCCTCCAGGGTATCAGGGACCTTATTAAGAATATGAATGAATTTATAAAACTTTTCCCAACCGACATCGCTTTCCATCTTGTAAAAAGGATAGTATCCTGCAGAGTCTGTCCCGTGAGTATCGGCCAGGTTAGCATTTTCACCGAAAGGGAATACCAGTTGTTCGGGGCTTCCTTTAAAAAAGGCTCCGTTTTTTGATTTGTACTGCCTGTAAATAAAGTCTTTATCAACTGCCTCAACATTGGTGTACAGACCAACCAGGGAATCATTCACATACACATTGGCAAAATTAGCCAGGGAAGCGGGCAGGTACTTCCTGGCGATCTCATACGACAATACTTCCCTGACAAAGCTCGGATCATGGATCACATTGCTGAGTTTCAGCTTTCTGTAACCCTGGTAGTTTTGGTTGGGGTGTACCCAGTCGAGGTCGACATTGAACGGGTTCTTACGGGTATTCACGTTCCAGGAGCTATATCCCTTATAACGGATACCGGCATCTTTAAACAAATGGCCTTCGATGGAAACATCCCCGATCAGTCGTCCTTCTCCGTCCCCCGCCTGTATCATGCTGTCAAGCAGGTGCGACCAGTTGGCTTCGTGGAAGTACAAACGGATCTCCCTGACAGAGTCTGTTGAATAAAATGCACCCGATACCTGTGAGCAAATTCTTTGACTGAAAATCAGTAAGATCAGTAAAAGGATGGATGCAGCTCGTCTCACCTGTTGCTTATCGTACAATGAGTTTTTTACAGAAGTTGCTTTTTCCTTCCCTGATTTCCAGCACATACATACCCGGGCACAAAGTGCTTACATTCAAGGTATTGGTATTTGCTGGTAATGCGGAGTTAATAATACAGTTCCCGGTAATGTCGGATATTTTTACTGTAATGGTCTGATTTCCATGGGAGATGTACAGGATGTCATCCGCCGGGTTGGGATAAACCTTATAACTGGCTGTCTTCTTTTTTTCCTCTATCCCTGTCTGGAAGCTGAACCTTGAAACTCCGTTCCCCGTAGTGATCCAAAGATATCCTGAGTGATCAAAGACCATACGTTTAACGGTATTATCTACAAGGCCATCGGCAACAGCAAACGAAGTACTTGTTCCCCCAGGGATAAACCTGGTGATCCCGCCTTCCTGGAGGTAATCTGCATACATCCCTATCCAGGCGGTGCCGGTCGAATCAAAACAGATGTCCTGGACATAATTGTTGAACAACCCCTCAGCCTTCCTGTAGTTGGCTATCCATTGGTCGGTATTATCGAAAATGGAGATCCCGAAATAGGTCCCTATCCATACCTTACCATCCGGGCTGAAAGAAATAGCGCTGATGTTATTGTCGGTGAGGCTGTCGGCCGTAGTAAAATTCTTGAAAGTGGTGTTGTTGAATTTTGAAAGCCCGCCAATCCAGGTGCCAATCCATTTATTTCCACCGGCATCGATGGCAATATAACTGATCATGTTGTTTGGCAGGCCATTGGTTGTGGTATAACTGGTCCATGTCGTCCCGTTGAAGCTGGAAACACCGCCATAGGTGCCAAACCAGATGGTGCCGTTTGATTCCGCAGCTATCGTCATAACCCTGTCATTTACAAGGCCATTTGCTGTAGTATAAGTGGTCCAGGTGCTGCCGTTGAATTTACCGACCCCGTAATCGGTCCCAACCCAGACATTGTTGCTGTTATCCACAGCGATACAATTGATGTAATTGTCCACCAGTCCCTGGGTGGTGGTATATACCATCCAGTTAGTATTATCGAATTCAGCCACTCCGCTTTGGGTGCCAAACCATTTGTGGTTATAGGAGTCAACTGCCACACCATTGACATAGTTGTCGGGCATTCCGTTGGCGGTGGAGTAATTGGTGAAAACCTGTGCCTGAAGAATGGAACTGGAAGTAATCAATATAAAGTAAAAGAGAAAAGATAGTAACGTCTTCATAATGGTTTGAGTTAGATTATTTAGCAAGAACGATTTTTTGAGTGATCCGTCCGTAGTTGTTTTCCGTAACAATGAAATAAACTCCGTTTTCTAAAGAGCTTAAATCGACAAGCTCAGGGTTTGTGAGTTTCATCAGCGTTTTACTGTATATATCCAGCACATTAACAATCAGGTTATGGTCTTCATTCTCAGGGTTATAAATATAAAGAATTCCTGTTGTAATAGTAGGAAAAATTCGGATTGTTTGATTATGGCCATTGATAATTATTCCGGCAGGGGTAATAATGAGGACAGCCGATTCGGAGGTACAGTTGTTCTGGTTTGTCACCATTACCTGATAATTCCCGCCAAGGGTATATTGGAAATAAGGACCTGTTGCCCCGGTGATGGGGTTTCCATTAAGGTACCACTGGTTTCCTGAGGAGGCGCTGGAAAACAGGGTATCTCCGCTTTGGGTGATGGTTGGGATGGGTGGTGCGGGATTAACAATTACTGTAATTGAAGAGGTATCAGCACCGGGAGCGCCTGTTGCTATTACGGTATAAGTAGTGGTAACACCGGGGAAAACGACAGGATTTTGCAATGAAGAGGTAAATCCGGGAGGATCGGAAGTCCAGGAAAAAGTCAGTGTACCGTCGGGCAGGGTAAGCGCTTTTAGCTGGGTGGAAGAACCTTCACAAATGAAATAGGGGGAGGCTGTTGCTGTAACCACCTGTTTACCATTTACATAATCAGCCGGATACCGGAATGCTTTAGCGACTGTTCCTCCGGCAGTATACGACCATAACAGGGTCTGACTTGAATCAATTTCGTAGATATACCCTGTGGAAGCGATACACACCATTATATTTCCGTTAGGGAATTTTTGAGAATTGGATTGGTCCTGGGCGTTTCCCAGGCAGTTATGCCGCCAGGTATAGGTGGCCGGAGTATAAGCCGACCCGGGTGTGAGCAGATAGTTATAGCCATTATAGGGAGGAGCAACCACGTCCACACAGGAAGAATAACCGCCAACTCCCTTGTTGTTGAAGGCAACCAGGCGGTTTTCCCATGGAAGGTCTTTTGCCACCCAATGGGCATCATGAACCACATTGAAGATCTTGTTTGACGCTGTTCCCGCTCCATAAGCCTGCGGGTTTCCCCAACGATACAGAAAATCGCCTCCTTTGCCTGAATTTCCTCCGGTATGACCAGCAGCTTCGGCAGTCGTGGTGCTGTGATCAATAACATAGATCTCATTCATGTAGTGTGAACTGAAAACGATCTGGTCGAGCTGAGGATTATAATCAATGCCGTTGACATGCATCCAGTCTTTCTGCGTCTGATAGTTAATGTTCAGTAATTCAGGATGATTGGCTACAACCCCATAGTTATCTTTGGTCGCGTCATGGTTCTGGATCAGGTGGTCCCATACATGCCATTCCCATACGATGGTTCCTGTTGTTGCCCCGGTGGGTTGCACTTCGATGATCTTTTCGGGCCAGATGACCATGCTGGAGGCACAGCCGGCCTGAACTGAAGCTGTTGCCGATTTCACTTCATAGGCAATCATCAGTACATTCCCGTTTGGCATCGGATGAATATCATGGTGCGTACAGTAAGTCGCGGACGAATGAACATATTGCCAGACAACAATTCCGGTCCAGTCAACTTCCTGAACCATCCCGCACATGGCCGGACCCTGCAGGGAATTACCCGGATTCACAGCCGTCCTTAAAATATGCTGGTTAGGTAACAGATAAACCGAATATCCCGTGGATGGACTGTTCGTCCATTGATGATAGATGGTGTTATTCATCCCGATCAAATAGGTTTTGGTATTATTCGATTTACTATACAGGGTATACCCGCCATAGGTTTGTGCCAGAGAGAAATATGGCACAGATAACGTCAAAATGAATAACACCAGGGAGGGTAAATTTTTCATAAGTGTCTTATATTCATGTTGTTAACTGAGGTTATTATCGTCATGGGGAAATTACAACGCGGGTCTTATTATCTTTTTAGACAGTAATAGTAGTAAATGGTTTCTTCATGGTATTAAGATTCTTTCTAAAAATATGTTGACAGCCATCCTCCGGCTTCCTCCTACGATCCGAATTGCCGGATTTAAGAAAATGGCATTAACTTTGAGCTGGAATATCCATCAATATTGAATTTTTATGAAGCATTCAGCCTGGTTTTTGGTATTAACCTTATTAAGCATAAGTTTTCAGGTATTCTCACAGGGACTGGCAATGGTCCTGGTAGAGGGAGGATCATTCACCATGGGGGATACACTCAGCAAATCAAGGTATTCCAGGTGTGAGCATGAGATCATTATCAGCCCTTTTTATATGGGGAAATACGAGATAACTTTTGAAGAATATGATGCCTATTGCCTGGCCACTAAAAAAAAACTGCTCAACGACGGAAACCATGGAAGGGGTAAGATGCCCATCTTCAATGTGAATTGGGAAGATGCCATTGCTTATTGTAACTGGCTCAGCAAAAAGGAGGGGTTAAAGCCCTGTTATACAATAGATAAGAAAGAAGGCAAAGGAAAATGGAAAGTAAGTTGTGATTTTTCAAAGGATGGATACAGGTTGCCTACCGAAGCTGAATGGGAATATGCCGCCAGGGGAGGGAATAAAAGCAAGGGTTTTACTTATGCAGGTAGTAGGGATTCATCTCTTGTTGCCTGGTATAGCCTGAATTCAGGTGGGAAATCGCATCCTGTCGGCCAGAAACAGCCGAACGAACTGGGCATTTACGATATGAGTGGCAACCTCTGGGAATGGTGCTGGGATTTTTATGAAGGAGATTACTACCGGACCAGCCCTTCAGATAATCCCAAAGGCCCGGAAACAGGGGTTGTACATACTCTTCGCGGAGGAAGCTGGTACAATACTGCCATATATCTTACTACCATCTTACGGAACCTGGCTAAACCAGATGCATCCAATTCAACTTACGGATTCAGGGTCGTTAAAAAGTTAAAATCCTAATGACAGATTTTTAATAATATTTTTTATGAGAATGATTATCAGGATATTATATGTGTTAATTTCAACCATACAGATTAGTATAGGTTGGGCACAGGATACTTTTTCCATTGTAGCCATTGATTCAACGACAGGGGAGATCGGCAGTGCGGGAGCATCCTGTGTAGGGTTTACCGGCACCTACCCGCATGGCGCCCAGATCATCAGCGATGTCATTCCCGGTATCGGGGCTATCCATACACAGGCTGCCTGGCTTGCCGCCAACCAGCAGAATGCCCATGCCCGCATGATGGCCGGGGATACACCCCAGCAGATCATCGACTGGCTGGTAGCCAACGATGTACAGGCCAACCCTCTTACCCGTCAATACGGAATTGTCGGGTACAGCAATGGTCATTTGCATGCTGCCTCATATACCGGATCAAACTGCAACAATTTTAAAAATGACACCAGCAACCTCTTTTACTCCATCCAGGGAAACATCCTGTTGGGTCAACAGGTAATCGATTCCATCCAGGCCAGGTTCCTTAATACTCCGGGTCCTTTGACGGACCGCCTGATGGCTGCCCTGCAGGGAGCAAAAATGATAGGGGCTGATACACGCTGTGCCTCGCCTTACCAGGCATCATCCATGTCATCATTCATCCGTGTGGCAAAACCAACTGATACTCCCGGTAACTTTTACCTTGATCTTTGGATGTCTTACCCCCAAAGCTGGAGTAGTGGTGCTTTTCCTGTCGACCCTATCGATTCCCTGCAAACCCTTTACAACAATTGGGTAATCTGGATGTCATCAGGAGAGATAAAGCCCTTACCCGGGTTTATAGTAAGTGTAATTCAGGAAAACGGGGCAAACCCTGTATTTGTCTTAACCGGAAGTGGCATTAATAAAGGTCTGTCGTTGTCAGTATTTGATGTTTACGGCAGAAGAGTAGCAATCCAATCCGTCAATAGCCCCAGAACCAAACTGGATCCTTCCATCCGGCTTACAAAAGGAATGTATTTCTTTACCATACAGGGACTTCACAATACTCCTCCTGCAAAAGGCAGATTTCTTCAATATTAGCTCATGTCCCGATTGCCCACAACCAACTGCCGACTGCCCACAACCTACTACCAACTGCCAACTGCCAACTGCCAACTGCCAACTGCCGACTGCCAACTGCCAACTGCTAACTGCCAACTGACAACTGTTTGGTAACGTGAACAATAGGACACGATATATTGTGTCCCTACACAATTTTGCCGACTGCCTACTGCCAACTGCCGACTGGTACCTACCGCAGTTTCCCCCTGGCCAGTGAAGCAAAAACCCCCAATAAGCAAAGAATGGCGAAGATGGTAAAGGCTATGTGCGTGCTTTTCAGGAACAAAGGGTAACATTCAGGGGTGATCTTCACTTTACCTATTACCAGGGCAAAGACCATCATAGCGATGCCCATACTGATTACCTGACCGGTCAGCCGCATCGTAC
>JAPLDE010000036.1 GCA_026391855.1 Bacteroidota bacterium
GGATAAGGTGATAGAAGCCACGGCAATTGCCCGGCAGATGGACCCTACCCTCCTGATCGACGGTGAGTTACAGGCAGATGCCGCCATTATTGATACCATCGGACGGAAAAAATGCCCGGGAAGCCCCATTGCCGGTAAAGCCAACGTCCTTGTATTCCCATGCCTCGAATCAGGGAATATCGCCTACAAACTGGTTCAGCGAATGGCTCATGCCGAAGCGGTCGGCCCTGTTCTCCAGGGAATGGCAGCCCCCATCAACGACCTTTCCAGGGGATGTTCCGTGGAAGATATTATTAACCTCATCGCGATCACTGCCAACCAGGCAGGAAACAATAAATCCTGAACAATTATGTCTGAAAGATTAGAAGACTTTAGCCTGAACAAAAAGATCAAGTCGAAGGGGAACCTCCAGAAAGTCGGAGTCGTGGGCGCCGGTGCCATGGGCCAGGAAATAGCCCTGGTTGTAAGTCAGGCCGGTATTGACGTGATTTTTATCGACCTTAGCGAGACCCGTGTCCAGGAAATACTCGACCGGATGGCCGGACTACTGGACGAGATCATCAACAAATGGGGTATGACCTCCAACGAAAAGAAACTGATCCTTTCCCGCATAAAGGGCTCGGTGGATTTCAACGACCTGGCCGATTGCAACATCATCATAGAAACCATAAACACAAAGAAAAAGGGGACCAGCATTGAGCTCAGACAGGGTGTCTTCAAAAAGATCGAAGCAGTCGTTCATCCGGATGCTGTTATTCTTTCGAACACCGCCACGCTTATGATCTCCGATCTTTCCTCTGTGCTGAAACACCCGGAAAGAGCCCTGGGAATGCATTTCATCTCACCGGTGAGAAAAGTGAAAATTGCTGAAGTCGTCAGGACATTCAATACCTCAGATGTAGCTTACAACTGTGCCGCAAAATTCGCCAAACTGATCGGCAAAACGGTCATCGACGTAGGCGAATCCCCGGGAAATATCACTACCCGTTCGATCACGGTCATCATCAACGAAGCCTGTGAGATCCTGATGGAAGGGATCGCCACTGTATCCGATATTGACCTGGCCATGAGGGAAGGATACGGGCTTCAATTCGGCCCGCTTGAGATGGCCGACCGTATCGGTCTCGATAAGGTCCTTCGCTGGATGGACAACCTGTATGATGAGTTCGGTGCGCTGAAATATAAACCCTCTCCCCTGATCAAAAGAATGGTCAGAGCCAACCTGGTAGGAAAAAGAGTCGGGGAAGGATTTTATAAATACGGCCAGGGAAAGAAACAAACCAAAGCCGGCAGCATCCGTAACCTTGGCAGACTATAATTGTAACTTATTAAATATCTGAAAATTATGAAGATCATCGTCTTGAACTGCGGCAGTTCTTCAATAAAATATCAACTTTTTGAAATGCCCTCTCAGGAGGTTTTAGCTAAAGGACTGGTAGATAAGATCGGGTTGAAAGGGTCATTGATCAAACACTGGAGAAGCGACGGTACAGAGGTAAAACTGGAAGGGGAAATTCTCGACCATAAGACCGGTATTGAATATTTCCTTGGCATACTGGTCAGCGACAAGTATGGCAGTATCAAGGATATCAGGGAGATAAACGCCATCGGCCACCGGGTTGTGCATGCCGGTGAGAAGTTTGCCGGAAGCGTTTCCATCACACCAAATGTTGTGGAAGCGCTGGAAGAATGTATCGACCTGGCTCCTTTACATAACCCACCAAACCTTGAGGGTATTTATGCTGTAACCGAGCTGTTGCCGGGAGTTCCACAGGTAGGGGTTTTCGATACGGCTTTCCACCAGACCATGGAAGACTATGTTTATTTATATGGTATTCCATTCTCGCTGTATGACAAGCATAAGATCCGCCGGTACGGTTTTCACGGTTCAAGCCATAAGTTTGTCTCCCGTCGGGCCTGTACGGTCCTCAACCTGGATTACAAAACCCAGAAAATTATTACCTGTCACCTCGGTAACGGAGCCTCCATTGCAGCCATTAAAAATGGAAAATCTTTCGATACTTCCATGGGGATGACCCCTATTGAAGGGCTGATCATGGGAACTAGAAGCGGAGACCTGGATGTCGGGGCGTTTATGCACATCCTGAATAAGGAGGAAATTGACATTGCTACCGGTAACATCCTCATTAACAAGCACTCAGGCATGCTTGGGATTTCGGGGATTTCTTCCGATATGAGAGATATTGAGAAAGCGGCCGAACAAGGGGATAAAAGAGCCCTGACCGCCCTTAAGATGTACCGTTACCGTGTGAAGAAATATGTAGGAGCCTATGCTGCTGCCATGGGTGGCGTTGACCTGATTATTTTTACCGGCGGAATTGGCGAAAATGACCCGGAAACCAGAAAGGTAGTGATGCAGGAAATGGAATTCCTGGGTGTGGATTTTGATGAGGAGAAAAATGAAGGCCTCAGGGGAATAGAAACCGCGATCTCCAAACCCGGATCAAGAGTTACGGTGATGGTGATTCCCACCAATGAAGAACTTGTGATAGCCAGGGATACCCATGATATTGTGACAGGGAAGGAGCTTACGGTATAAGCATTATGTCGGGGCTTAAAGTCTTAGGCCCCTGCTATTTCGTCGACAAAACTTTCTCATTAATCTAATTGCTGTAACAATTACCCGGTTTTACCGTCATATTTGCAGTGGTAATTGACGGTTTATGAGGAAATTATACTATCTCCTTCTTTTTCAGCTTATCATTTTCTTCCAGATATTGCCTGGTTTTTCTCAGGTTAAAACGTACGAAACAAAAAAGATTATTGATAAACCACCGGTTATCGATGGTATTATTAACGAGCCCTGCTGGGACCAGGTTTCATGGGAAGGCAGTTTTACCCAGCAGGAACCCAATGATGGTCAGAATCCGACCTATCCTACTGATTTTAAGATACTTTATGATAATGACAACCTCTATGTTGCCATTCGCTGTTATGACCCTGAACCCGGCACCATTTCCAGGAGACTGGCCAGAAGGGATGTTTCTGACGGAGACAAGGCAGGTATATACATCGATAGTTATTTCGACCACCGTACGGCCTTTGGTTTTGTTGTTAATGCCGCCGGTGTAAAGATTGATTTTATTACTACCAACGAAGACCAGGTGGATGATACCTGGGACCCGATCTGGATGGTAAAAACCCGTATCGACAACCCCGGTTGGTATGCCGAGATGCGTATCCCTTTCTCTCAGTTACGTTTTGGTAAAGCGACGGAACAGGTTTGGGGCATCCAGGTTGTTCGTCGTCTTTTCAAAAACCAGGAACTCTCGTCATGGGTTCATATTCCAAGGCAACAATCCGGTTTTGTGAGCCAGTTCGGTGAACTGAGGGGAATCAGGGACATCAGGCCCCATAAGGAAATTGAACTTCTTCCTTATGTCATGGCCAAAGCCGACCGCTATGAAAGAGAGGAAGGCAATCCATTTAAGACAGGGAAAAATGACCAGACTACCATCGGGCTTGACGGAAAAATAGCCGTTACCAACGATCTTACCCTGAACTTCACCGTCAATCCTGATTTCGGGCAGGTTGAAGCTGACCCTTCTGAGGTTAACCTTTCCGCTTATGAAACCTATTTCCAGGAAAAACGACCTTTTTTTGTTGAAGGAAAGAATATTTATGATTTCAAGCTGACTATGGGTGACGGGAATCTGTCAAATGACAACCTGTTCTATTCCAGGAGAATAGGACGAACGCCCCACTACGAGCCAGGGCTACAGGACAATGAATACGCTGATATACCCACAGAAACCAGCATACTGGGGGCTTTCAAATTATCCGGTAAAACCCGTAAAGGCCTTTCGATCGGTGTGATGGAGATTATGACCAGTCCCGAAAAGGCCAGCATTGAATACTCGGGTCAGCGCCATAAAGAAACCGTGGAACCTTTTACCAACTATTATATTACCCGTCTTCAACAGGATTTTAATAAAGGAAATACCATTATCGGGGGAATGGCCACCTCCACCAACCGTCAGATCCTTGACAAACAGCTTGAATTTCTGCCTGTTGCAGCTTATACCGGGGGCGCCGACATTACGCATTACTGGAAAAAAAAGGATTATTACTGGTCGTTCAAGGGGATTTTTTCCAATATTCAGGGCAGCCGGGAGGCGATTACCGGACTGCAACAATCTTCCGTGCATTACTTTCAACGGCCTGATGCCGGTCATCTAACCCTGGATACCAACCGCAAAGCCCTCACCGGGACCGGTGGCACCTTTGAATTAGGAAAAATGGGAGGCGGTCATTTTCAATACCTTACCTGGCTCAGCTGGAGAAGTCCCGGACTTGAACTGAACGACATGGGTTACCTGAGGGAAGCTGATGAAATCCAGCAGATTATCTGGATTGGATACCGTATTTTTAAACGCAACAAGGCTTTCCAGTATTTCAATATTAACCTAAACCAATATACAGGTTGGGATTTTGGCGGTTTGAGAAAATATTCAGGCGGGAATATCAACTTTTCGGGTCAGTTCCTGAATTACTGGTCGCCGGGTATGGGTATCAACCGCGACGGTGAAAGCTTTTCACTGACCGACCTCAGGGGTGGACCGGCCATTCACTATCCCGGAGGATGGAGCCAGTGGTATTCGCTGGAAAGCGATACCAGGAAAAAATTCAGCGGTTCCGCCCAGTTCTCCATGTATGAAGGCGACCTGAACTATTATCATTCCATCGATTACTCGGTTGAACTGACCTTCAGACCGACGCATGCGATGAGTATCCGGATCACTCCTTCATACTCTATCTCAGCCAATGATCTTCAGTATGTTACAACAGCCAGCGCTGATCAGAAAGATCATTTTATTGTCAGTTATTTCAAATCAACCACCCTCAGTACGACCATCCGGTTTGACGTTAGCCTTACCCCTGATCTTTCCATACAATATTACGGACAACCCTTCCTATTTACCGGACAATACAAGGACTTTAAACGGATCATCTCTCCACGTGCCGTCAAACCAAAAGACCAGGTTCATTTGTTCACTCCGGGTGAAATAACCCGTTCTGTTGTTGAGAACACCTATGAGGTTGACGAAAACGGGGACGGTCTCCCGGATTATTCATTCGATGATCCCGATTTCAGCTTCTTCCAGTTTCGTTCAAACCTGGTGATCCGCTGGGAGTTTTTCCCCGGTTCAACCCTCTTCCTCGTTTGGTCACAGGGAAGGACTGGCAGCGAAGTGACCGGCGATATGAAGTTCAGGCGGGGCATCAACGACCTGATGGACATCCACCCTCAAAATATCTTTTTAGTAAAGGTGTCGTATAGAATTCACTCATAAAAAAAGTGATCGTGAAACATGGTCACATGATCACATGATCACATTGTTAATCAAGCGCTTCCATTAACTCTTCCGACAATTCCATGGTGTGATAGACATTCTGGACATCGTCATCATCCTCCAGGGCTTCAACCATCTTCATGATCTTTTTAGCCGTTTCAACCTCAATTTTGGACAGTTCTTTAGGAATACGCTGTAACTGGGCATTTTCAGGTTCAATCTTCAGTTCTTCCAGTTTCTTCATCATCGATCCAAAATCCTCCATGGCCGTTGTTACTGTAAAGAATCCATCTTCCAGCTGGATATCCTCTGCACCGGCATCGATCAGTTCCATCTCGAACTCCTCAGCATTGATCGTTCCCTGGGGTATGGTGAAAACTCCTTTACGGTCGAAGATAAAACTAAGTGAACCGTTGGTTCCCAGGTTCCCGTTGTATTTATTGAAAATGGACCTGACATTGGAAACCGTACGCTGGATGTTATCGGTCAGCGCTTCAACAAAGATGGCGATGCCATGGGAAGCATATCCCTCATAGGTCGTTTCAGTAAGGGCGGCAGCATCTTTGTCGGCAGCTTTGCTGATCGCTCTGGTTAGGGTATCTTTGGGCATATTGATCCCTTTGGCGTTGGCTATGGCCAGCCTGAGCCGGGGGTTACCGTCCGGATCAGGGCCACTTTCCCGTACAGCTACAGCAACTTCCTTAAGAATCTTAGAAAACATCTTGGATCGCTTGGCATCCAAGGCTCCTTTTTTCCGCTTTATGGTCGACCATTTATTATGCCCTGACATAGTATTTTGATTTTAAGTGTTTTATATAGTATTTGGAAGGGCAAAGATAAAATTTTCCCTTGAAAAACCATAAGTAAATGTGACAATTTGCCGATATGACAATGTGCCTATGATTTGGATTCATAATTGCTAATATCTTGAAGTTATAATATCTTTGTAAAAAACAACAGGATGGACCAGCTATTAGTTAGAATTACTCTAAATCCGGAAATCTGCCAGGGTAAGCCAACTATTCGGAATATGAGGTTTACAGTAGCTCAGCTCTTAGAATTACTGGCAAGCGGTATGACGACTTCTGAGATATTATCTGACTACCCTTATCTCGAGTTAGCAGATATTCAGGCTTGTCTGCATTATGCTTCGTTAATGGCAAATACTAAAAATGTATCACCCTTTCCAGCATAATCGATGCTGAAGTTTATTATTGATACACAATTACCACCCTCTTTGGCTACTTACCTGAAAGTCAAAGGATTTGATTCGATACATACCACCTATTTCCCTGATGGTCAATTTCTTAAGGACAATGAAATCATTCACATTGCAAAAAATGAGGATAGGGTGATTGTAACTAAAGATTCTGATTTCCTGGATCATTTTCTACTTCGCGGTGCTCCACCATGTGTTCTATTATTGGAGACCGGCAATATCAGGAATAAACATCTTATTGATCTATTTGAAAAACAATTAGATAGGATCAATAACTTATTCAATGAAGGTAATAAACTAGTTATAATACAAAAAAACAACCTGTTTGCATACTAGTTTATTGGGTCGGTGTTTTACATTAAATAAACAGTTAAATATCAGATAATCATACAACTATCTAACTTTATCAGCACATTTCCACATTTGCACACCAGCAAACCATCACACTGTTTTAACATAGTATATTAACCTGTTAAAAGTTCGCAAAAAAACCCGGCCTTACAAGACCGGGTGTCCCCTTTTACAATAAATTGATCAGGAGTTATCTAGAAATCAGTGAGGGTGATGCCTACACTGAAAGGATATAGTTCAGGTCCTTTATCTGTTTTAAACAAGGAAGTCATCGAATAGGTGGCTGCCAGGTTAATGATCCCCCAGCCTATCCTGGCAGTGGCATCCCACTTAAAGGGATTCAGTGCGAAATCGTCTCTTTGTTTCTTTTTCTCATCATTATCACCACTTACCACTTTGGTATGTGACCCTATCCTTAACCCGAAGGTCATACCGCCGGCCAGGTGAAAACTGTTAGATTTGTCTTTTGCATTAGTTTGATATTCAAGCAGTAAAGGTACATTGAGATAATTTACGACCAGTTTGCTTTTCTTTGAATTGGTGGAATAATCCCTAAACCCATACAGGATAGTGGTATCAGGGTCGAGGCGGACATTGCCGGCAAAACGGTAGTTCACATATTCCAGACCGAGACCGGTTACCAAACCCAGGTGGTTATTGATCAGGTTGATGTTTTGTTCCAAAAAGTTGATCTTTACGTTGATCGATTTTGACATTTTAAGGTCCAGGTATTCATACTTAGCGGGCAGGTCCATCTTATTGTACGGATCTACGAAGCCGTTCACACCCAGTTCAAATCCTTCCCAGTGGCCGTCAAACTTATGCTTTTTGGCTTTCTTGATAACACGCTCGGTTTCGTTCTTTTCCTTGTTGATGATCCGCATTCCTTTGTCATCGATTACCAGTTCCTTGGTTTCAATTTTACCGTTTTCATTTTTTTCCTTGAGAACTATTCTAACTCCTTCATCATTGATGACCATATTCTCGTTGGTACCTGAATCTCCTGCCATGGTAACATTTTCATCATCGATGGTGATTTCCCTGTCACCCACTTTAATGGTGGTAACCCCTTCTTTTGTGGTTGCTGTATCTTCTTCATCGGTAATAACCTTGGAAACTCCTGATCTTTCAACGTTTTTCACTTTCGGTTCCTGTTTAAGGGTAATTTTCCCCATGCCGGAAGTTTCACCGGTAAGTTCCTCACTTACACTCAGTTTGGCAGAAGCAGCACCACTTACCTCAATATTGGCTTTGTTGGTTTCCAGTTCCCAGGCTTTCAGGTTTGCGGCTCCGGAAACCTCGGCCCGGTGGTAATCGACTTTTCCTGAAAGTTTCACTTCAGCGGCACCGGTGGTTTCTGTAACCAGGTTTTTAGTGGTAATCATCAGCTCAACTTTGGATGCA
>JAPLDE010000131.1 GCA_026391855.1 Bacteroidota bacterium
AGGAGAGGGGGCCGGGGGGTGAGGCCTCAGGGTGATGAAGCGGACAACCTGGATTGAAGTCCTCCCCCTCTCTGGAGGAGAGGGGGCCGGGGGGTGAGGTTTTCAGGGTGATGAGGGTCGTTACTCGATGATGAGCTTTTTTGTGTCGGTGTAAATGCCATTACTGCTGGTTACCTGTATTTGATAGATATACAATCCGGGGGAAAGGGCCTGACGGGACAAACGGAATGTGTGAACCCCTTTATCCTGTTGGTTGTCAATGAGTTGTTGTACTTTTCTCCCGGAATGGTCAAACAAGGCCAATTGAACATTTCCTTCCCTTTCAAGGGTATAACTGATATCCGTAAAGATGCTGAAAGGGTTGGGCGTATTTTGTCTCAGCAGGTCTCTTTCATCCGAAATAACAGGTATAGGATAGGTTAAACGGAAATCATTAAGTTTAATTCCATCATTATCAGTTATTTCAAATTCATTACCTGCTTCTGTATAAAGATTTCCCCTGGCATTGGTCACGGTGCAGACCAAATGGAATAATTCTTCCCCTGCATGTATACGCATGGGTGTGAGGCTGTACCAGGCAAAACGGATCTGCTGGTCATTAGCGGTAAACACCTGGAATCCTTCCTGTGAGGGAGAGATGTCTTTTACAATCAGGTAATCTGACCGGAAATCCATTACAAGGGAAACAGAACCGATTTCGGCATCCGTTTCAGCAATAAAAGGAATGGAAATGGTTTCACCTGGTTTAACCGGGAGGCTGCCGGAAGGAATTATCCGGATACAATCCCCCGTTTTTGCAATAGCCGGAATATATGACCGGTCGACATCACCCGTGCATAATACAGCGATGGAATCAACAATATTGGCATCGCCGTTCACTGTAACCGTATGGTTTTCTGAAACCCAGTTCCCTGCGGCAAAGCTTTGGATCATGTTAACAAAACGCCTGGCGATCAATAAGGCATCGGCACTGTTCACCGCACCGCTCAGGTCCACGTCTCCGGCCTGGAGGGTGATGCCCGTCAGGGTGAGAATCCCGACAAAATGCCTGAGGACCATCAGGGCATCTGCAGCATTTACACTGCTCCATGGTTTGGTGGGATTAGCCACCAGATGGTAGTTGCCGTTGTTCAGATTGGTAAAAATGAAATGGCCTGTTGAATCTGTAAGTGTTTGATAAACAGGACTGCCTGATTGCAACAGGGTAACAGGAGTGGCCGTCATCGGGCTTTCAAGATTATTTTTATAATAAACATACCCTTCCACATTGGAACACATATGGACATCTACATGGCCATCATTAAAAATTGCAGGTATAGTTATATTGTTCAGGTTGGTATACATACAAGCTCCTTGCGTTACCAGGTCCCAGCTTAATATACTGCTGTCAACAGTGGCATTGAACTTTAACGTAAATAAAGTCCCGTTGCCAATGTTGGCAGGTGTCAGCGAGAACCAGGCTACCTGGATCACGTTCTGGAATTGGTTAATCAGCCACGTTCCTGAAGATAATTGAGAGTTAACGCCTTGATAGCCAGTGTATACCAGGTGTGTTGTATCATAATGAAGGCTAAGGGAAATAGAAGCGACACCGTAGAAATTATTTACATTGACCGGGATAAGGAGGGCTCCCGGACAGGAATATTGCGGGGGTATTGAGGTGATAATGTTGGTGGCAGGTGTAACATTGACTACCATATAATCAATTCCGGTACAACCATTGGAACCAGTCACGGTAACCACATAAGTTGTTGTTGTTGTTGGACTTACTGTAATTGACGCTCCGGTGGCTCCATTGCTCCATACAAAGGAATATGGAGGTGAACCGGCAGTGGCACTGGCAGTTATGGTTGCGCTGCCTCCCTGGTAAATAGTCTGATCAGGACCGGCATTTATGATGGGGGATGGATTTACCGTTACCGGTTTGGTAGAGCTCAGTCCCAGTCCGCAACTGTTGTGTCCCCTCACTATAATATTGCCGCTCACAGCATTGGTTCCGATGGTAACCGCGATGTTGGCTGAGTTGGTGGTACCTGTGATGCCGGTTGGGAGAGTCCAGTAATAATAAGTCGCATTGGGAATGGGGGGTACAGAATACACTACATTGTATTGTCCTTTGCAAACGGAGGAGGGGCCTGTAATAATACCGGCCGGTTCAGGAAGGTTAAGCATATAAACCCAGCATGAGGCTGTCAACGTATTTATCCCGTCATTCACTGTGCAAAAGTAATGTGTTGTTTGTGTGGGGGATACAGCTGGATTTTGAAGGGTTGATGTGAAACCTGCCGGGTCGGAAGTCCAGGTATAGGTGTACATCCCGCTTCCTCCCGTGGCGAGGACATAAAGTGTAGTACTTTGTGATTGACAAATAGTATCAGGATCTGCATAAATATGACTGATCAATAAAGAAGTTTGGCTGACAGTAAGCATGGCAGCATTACTTATCACTGTTCCACAGGTGTTTTCTATGACGCAACGGAATAAGTAACCGTTCATCGAAAGCTGAACGTTGTGAATGTACATATTGCTTGAATCCACATTATGATAAGTA
Organism: Bacteroidota bacterium; assembly: GCA_026391855.1. Lineage (GTDB taxonomy): Bacteria > Bacteroidota > Bacteroidia > Bacteroidales > CAIXZF01 > JAKLIX01. The sequence goes on from JAPLDE010000131.1 coordinate 2,552, forward strand.
GTGTTATTTACCAGGTTAGTGAATGTCAGCCCGTTATCGGTACTTAACTGCCAATGATAGTAGGAATAATAACTCTGATTGTCAACTATATAAAAACTTGCATAGGCGCCAACAGCTACATTTTGGTTGGCAGGCTGGGTAGTGATCAGGGGGATCCCTATAATTGTCCCGGTCCTCGACGCATAATTATTGCCGGTATTCACATCCTGACCCCCGTTTGGTAATGAAGCTCCTGCATTCAGAGAATAGTAACCCGGCGAAAAATAAACCATACCCAGTACAACGGTATCATGGGTACCAGGCAGCAATCCTCCTGGTTTTGAATAAGCAACGGCAGGCATGGTTACGCTGTTGAGTGTCCAATAGAGAGTCGCACTATTAATAATATTTGTACCATTATTATAAACGACAACTTTCACCGGCATGGTGTCCGCGCAGGCAAACTGAGGAGGGGAAACAAACCCGGATAATGCTATATCGTTCAACAGGGGACCATTGATATAGTTGACTTCGAGGTAAGGCTTGTTGGTTTCGTTCCACCCATGTGCATTTAGGTAATAGCTCGATACATCTTCATATTCGAAAAACCCGACGGCAAACCAATTCGCCTGTAAGCTGCTTTGAAGATCTGTCCTGGCAAAAGTATTCAGGGTACCTGTATTCCATCCACTGACAGGTGAACCTGTATAGGAATAGTAAGTTAATGGATTAGTGGGAGATGCAGATGTATCTAACCCTATCTGGTAAAATATATTCTGGGCGGAAGCGGTGACAGGATCAACCGGGAGCTTAGTAATATGGTAATATGGATAGTTCTGGTTATCAATGTAGTAATGAATTTTAACGTCAATAATCGTGACGCTGGCAGGGAGGGATGAAATGTCAAACTTGGCCCAACCTCTTTCTCCGTAACCTGAGTAGGCTTTTATCAGGCTTGTTTGGGTTTTGGCTGAGTTTGAACAGGAACCGGTAGCATAAGTTGTTTGAAATACCGGGCAAATAGCAGTGATTTGCTGGGCATTACCAACGTTTGGCAGGGTGAAGTTGAGGGCAAGCAATAGCCATACACTTCTGATGATCAAAAGTCTTTTCATTTGATTCAATAATTAGTTGGGAAATAATTTTGTTAGGTTATGAGTAAGACACAACCTTGGTTCAAAAGGTTGTAACTGTATTAATTTTTCAACAGTTTGCCCTCATGTGAATGGCAACCGGTAGTCATCCGGTAGAAGTAAACACCGCTTGGAACCAGTGTTCCCGACTGATCTTTCCCATTCCAGCTGATCTGCTGTCTGCAAGGGAAATGGACAGCCTGACCGAATAAGGTAATGATCAATTGTCCCAATGAATTATAGATTTTAATATTGACCGGTTCAAAGGAAGGCATGTCAATATCCCATTTAACAAAATCATGAAAAGGGTTGGGATAGACATTTTGCGTAAAACTCTGAATTTCAGTGTTATTAATGCCTGAAGATCCATAAATAACTAAAGGGATACTGCGTGTACTCACCAACTTATTGTTGTCTGTGATCCTTACCCTAATCTGGTAATCCTTGTATCCTTCCCCGGGGATACCGGATAATACCCCATCATTAGAAAACATCAACCCGGGAGGGATAGGCCCCGGAGAAAACCTG
>JAPLDE010000232.1 GCA_026391855.1 Bacteroidota bacterium
AAGTTATTTGTTTCTTTGGTTATATTATTAATATACAGTCAGTTACCAGCACAAACAGTGTGGTATTTTGGCGATCATGCCTCGCTGGATTTTACGTCAGGCACAGCGGTCTCGGTTGCCAACGGACAGGCTATAAATACCGGGGAAGGATGTACGGAAGCCTATGATGATAACTGTAACCTGTTGTTTTATTCAGATGGGAGTATCGTCTGGAACAGGTTAAACAATATCATTCCCAATGGAACCGGCCTGGATGGGTCACCTACGTCCACACAGTCTGCTATTGCTGTCCCGATTCCTACTTTTAACTTCGACAAATTCTATCTGTTTACCGTAGATGATGGATCAAGTCTGTTCGGTTCGGGTCACCATGGGCTGAGGTATAATTTAGTTGAAAACTGTCTGACATCACCGGTTATCAATAGTACCATAAAGAATATTGCCCTGGAGCCGTTTCAGACATGTGAAAAACTTACCGTAACCAGTGATCATTCGGGCGGCTATTGGATTCTTGCCCATGGTTTTGAGGTCTTCGGCAATTCCAAGGGGTGCAGTTTCTATGCCTATCACCTGCAAAACGATGGCACGCTGGTAACAATACCCGTTATCTCGGTGATCGGGAACAACATTTATAGTACCCTGGCCGATGCCCAGGGACAAATGAAGTTTTCACATGATGGTTCAATGGTAGCAATTTCCATACACTGGGAACGTATAGTTGACCTGTTGGATTTTAGTGTTATTACCGGTCAATTGTCAAACCCCAGAAGAATAATTTTTCCTTACAATGTTGGAGGAGATATGGATTGCCAGATTTACGGGCTTGAGTTTTCACCAAGCAACCAGTTTTTATACATAAGTGGTTCATATACTGCTTCCGGCGTGGCAGTTACAAAACGTATCTACCAGGTTGATCTTTCCACTTTTATATTTCAGAATACAAGCACAAACTCAATCTGTGGCTCAATTCCCATAAATGAGACTGTATTTACCTCTTTTTCAGATATTTCGGCTTACACCGGAATCAGGATACTCTATACCAGTCCTTCGATGTACAATTATGAATTCGGACAACTACAGATGGCTCCCGATGGAAATATATATATTCCCAGGAGACACCTTACCAATCTCTCATTATCGAACTATGTCAGCAGGATTGAAAGTCCTGACATGCCGGGTGCTGTCTTTAATGAAAAGGCAGTTCAGTTGCTGAGCGGTCAGGCTTGTGTGTACGGCTTACCAACCCTGATACAGGACCAGAAAAACTGTTTGCTTCCAACGTTGTGCGGTTATAAGTTTAATGACCTGAACGGCAATGGGGTATGGGATAATGGGGAGCCCACCATTCCGGGCTGGAAAATCACTCTTTCAGGTTTAATTTTCCCTTCGAAAAGCACATACACAGACGCAACAGGCCGGTATTGTTTCAAAGATGTTCCCATAACATGGGTAAACCTGACAGAAGAACTGCCAGCAGACTGGAACTGTACCAAACCCGGGGGTGCTCCATACTATTTTATGAACCTGATTCCCAATGTAAGTTACGAAGACATCAATTTCGGCAACTATAAGTGTGTAGTTCCTCCGGTTTCCATGGTAGCCTGGTGGCCAATGGATGAAACAACAGGTACCACCGCCAAGGATATTGTCGGGTATAACAATATGGGGACCTACCAGGGTGCCACCAGGCAACAACCTGGTAAGGTAAAGGGCGGGCTCATGTTCTGGCATAATTTCAGCGACTATGTGCTTGTACCTGATCAACTGGAGATTAACTTCGGTACAGGTAATTTCAGCATCGACACGTGGATCAGATTTAGATCATTCCCGGACTATATAAAGATAAATGCCATTATTGTAAAAAAACTGAACCCGACCGGCGACCTCGGGTATTCATTTTATGTTAAAGATGATTTCCTTGGTTTGAGAGTGGCCGATGGAAATTCAACAGCAGATTATCTGTCCGACATACAGTTTACTACCGATGCACCCTGGTCCCATGTGGCAGTAACCGTTGACCGGAATGATCCCGCCGGGGTTATTTTCTACCTGGACGGAGTGCCCCACCCATACGGCAATACAGTGATCCCACCCGGTCTTATAACGAATACTGATGCATTGATCCTGGGTGGAGCCAATGCGTTATATCATGGATTTGAACTTCTTGATGAGGTTGAGATGTTTTGTAATGTGCTTTCACCCGAGGATGTTGATGCCATTTATCAGTCCGGCGCTGATGGCAAATGCAAACCGCCTGTCGTTCTTACCGTCACTTCCGTATATCCCAACTCAGGTGTTCCCATCGAGATAAATATCCAGGACGTTACCTATCATCTGAGTGATGGGGTAACCGATGCATCCAACCCGCTGAAAAGGGAATATTACCCGGGAACTACCGTTCAACTGACTGCTGAGTACTTTCTGGGAGGAACCAGGTATTTCTACCAATGGAAGAAAAACGGCGCATTCTTCTCATGGTCCAAGGTGATTTCCCCAACCATTACCGAAGACGTTACATACACAGCCGTTTATCTGGATTTCGTTACACCATATCCCGGGATAAAATTTCAGTGTTACAAGAGCTGTCCGGGTTATGTGCATACCGATCTGATTGCTTTGCATCTCGATAGCCTTGCCTCTCTTTCCTTCACTTTCACAATTGATACAACTAAATTACATTTCATTGAATATCAGGATCTTAATATTGATACTACCCAGGGTGCCTTTTATATGAATGCGCTGGGAAATACAGTCTTCGGAGCCTGGTTCTCACTGATACCGGTCAATATTGACTCAGGCAGGATAGTGACCTTGGTTTTTGAAGCCCGGGAGGGTGCACATACAATAACCTGGAGTGACGATGATCCGGCTTTGTGCCAGGCGACAAATTTTGCCGAAAACATCATTCCGGTTGTTTTTGAGAACGGAGCGCTGGACGTTACCCTTTGTTCCAGCCTCAGGGGTAAGTTAACTTATGACAATGCCACCGCCACACCCATCGGTAATTCGCTGGTAAAATTATTGGAGAATGGAATCGAAGTCAAACAGGTGTCCACTGATGCAGGGGGTAATTACCTCTTTCCTGATGTTTTCGCAGGAAACTACACGCTTGATGGGGATACCGGTTTACCCTGGGGTGGAGTGAATGCCACTGATGCCCAACTGATCCTTAAGCAGTTTGTTCACCTGATTCAGCTTTCTCCCCTAAGGCTGGAGGCTGCTGATGTGAATAAGGCATACGGTATAAACAGCAATGATGCATTGTCAGCAACCAAAAGGTTTGTCGGCCTTATTTCCCATTTTGTAATACCTGACTGGGTATTTGAACATCCTGTGGTGAGTATAGGCGGGACTGCCGATATTATCAAGGATTTCAAAGGGATCTGTGCCGGTGACGTGAACGGGTCGAATACTCTGGGAGCCAGGTTAAACCCCACGGTAAGTATTGGTAATGAGGATGTTATGCCTATCGTCGGAGAAGAAGTTGAAATACCTGTAAGAGTATCTTCAGGCATGAAAGCCGGAGCCATCTCCCTGGTCATCAACCTTTCGGGCGGTTGTTTATCGGTTAAGGATGTCAGGATGTCGGGAGAAGGTTCACTGGAATTCAACCAGACAGGAGATGAGCTGCGTATTGCATGGTTCACGATGGATCCGCTGATACTCAATCCGGGGGATGTACTCCTTATCCTGAGTTGCCACATTAATTCCGGTTCTGTCAATAATTTGTCCTGCAGATGGAACCTGGGTGCCGAAAGTTCTTTTTCTGATGGTGATGCACAACAAATTGATAATGTTTATCTTACCTATCCTTCTCTTCTAAAAGATCCTAAGGAAGTTTACCTTGGCCAGAACATGCCCAATCCCTTTAACCACAGCACCGAAATACCTTATTATCTGCCCGAAGACGGAAAGGTTACCATTAATGTATTTGATATGCTTGGGAAAGTGGTTATGAACCTGGCAGATGAACTCCAAAACTCAGGTACACACCAGGTCCGCATCGGTGAAAACAACTTAAGACCAGGTGTTTACACCTACCAGCTGGAATTTCATAATAACAACCTGCAAACCTGTAAATCATTAAAAATGTTGGTTAAGTAGGCGGAAACCCTGTCAGGGGTTTGAAACCCTGACAGGGTTAATCATCAGAAAAACAACCCCTTGCTAAGCATTCAATAAAATAGTAGTTCTTCTGCATCAACCCATTAATTGACTTTCAACCTAAAGATAAATTATTATGAAAAAGTTATTTGTTTCTTTGGTTATATTATTAATATACAGTCAGTTACC
>JAPLDE010000103.1 GCA_026391855.1 Bacteroidota bacterium
CACAGGCACCAGGATAAAAACCGTTCTCAGCCTGTCAACCCTGGTTATGACCCCGGTACCCGAGCCCGAAAGACAGGCCGCCATGGCAAGCGATATAAAAATGGTGTGTTCAATTCTTTCTTTTGGAAAGGCAAAAAAAGACAAGACCAGGTAAATCATCAGCTGGCTGAGTAAAACCAACGAAAATTTCCACCGCTGCCGGTCTTCACTCTCCTTCAGATTAATTAACAACTGCCTGAATATCAATACGAATAGCCCAAGATATAGAAGAAGTGCAAAAAGACCCTGTTCACTTAGTATCCAAAGAAAATCATTGTGCGGCTGCTGATAAAAGGTCAGGGTGTCGGCCGACTTAAGGCCTTCATTGCTGTATCGCATGATCTCCACCTTCCAGGTTCCCATGCCTGTACCCCAGAAAGGATGCTGCCTGATGATCTCCATAGTCTTCCCCCATAACAGTACACGGTCTCTGGCACTTCCATAACCAGGATGGGTCAGACTGTGGATTTGTTTCTGCAATATTCCCTGCGGACCGAACTTCATAAAAAGGCCTGAAACTAAAAGGGCTACGATAATGGTCATAGCCAGGATCATCCAGGTCTTTTTCCCCGGTAAGAACTTCACCCATGAAATTCTTCTAAATAAAAACAAACATAATATACTGATAACGAGGGCTGCAATAAAACAGGCAACCCAGGCGGAGCGGGAAAGGCTCACCAGGATAAGGAAAACAGACAAGCCGAGGGTTATACCGGCTATCCACTTCCAAATCCGTCCCAGCCTGAAAACAGCAAACAATAAAAACGGAAGCATCAGGCTCAGCACTTCTGCAAAAATATTTTTGTTTGCGTATGTTCCTGTTAGTAAGTATGTTGACGAATGTGTTAAACCGGCAGGTAATACCAGCGTATAAAACTGGTAACTGCCGATCCCGCAACTGATAAGTCCCAACAACACAAATCCCTTTGCCAGTTCATCTGGGAAAGAGGGAAAAATCCTGAAACTCCATGAAAACAAAACAACAGCTGCTCCCAGGTCGAAAATAAGCATCCATTGGGCAATGCCATCCCCAAAATTACCCTCATTGGAAAACAGGCTGATGGCAGATATGATCCAATAGGCAGTAAAGAAGAGCAAAAACAGTAAGTTCCTGTTAATGAACTGTTTAAATTCAGAAAGCTTCTTTCTTGTTACCAGTAAGGTAAAGCCACCGAGAAGATATACCGACAGCAGAAAATACCTGATCGTAAGGGCCGGATCAAGGGTAAGCGGGGAAGAAACCAGGGGGATCACCACCAATGGTGTCCATAAAAACACCCGGAAAACCCAGGGTGACATAGCAGGTATTTATTGATTGATTTTCAACTCGGCGATCAGGTTTTTCGCACCTGCATATTTGTCGATCACAAACAAAACATAGCGAATATCTACACAAATCGTCCGCTGTATCTTATTTTCGAAGGCAATATCGCCGCTCATGGCTTCCCAGTTGCCGTCGAAGGCCAGACCGATGAGCTCCCCGCTGCCATTGAGCACCGGGCTTCCCGAATTTCCTCCTGTGATATCGTTGGTCGTGGTAAAGCAGGTTACCAGTTCTCCATTCGTTCCGTAGGGGCCAAAATCTTTCGAACGAAACAGCTGTTTCAGCTTATCTGTCACAATAAACTCCTCATTACCGGGATCTTCCTTTTCAATAACGCCCTGCAAGGTTGTTTTAAAGTCATAATGTACCGCATCGGCCGGGAAATAATCCATTACCTGCCCATAAGTAAGCCGCATGGTCTGGTTGGCATCAGGATAGAACTTCCTTTCAGGCTGCATTTCTATCAACCCGGCGATAAATGCCCTGTTCCCCTGGTCGAGCCTGGCCTGGGCCTTATCGTACTTATCCATCATGTCGAAATAGGCGGCGTAAAAGGATTGCATACAACGGTAAATGGGATCCTTTTCCAGGGTCCTGGCTTTTGGCTTGCTTAAAAACTTCTCCAGTTTTTCCGGATAGGCAAAAATGGTGCTGGCAAAAGCCTTCGCCGTATATTCAGTATAATTACCCTTTGATTTTTCCCGTATTATGGCCAGTTCAGCAGGATAACCTTCAACTGATATCCCCCGGGCACACATTTCAAGCATGGCAGCCAGCAACTTCTGATCGGTTGGGGCATTGTAGTCTTTAAAAAAAGTTTTGGCCTTGTCACGAATAAGGGTTATTTGTCCATCTATGGTTTCTTTGGGCACTCCTTCCGCCTTCAGCATATCCAACAGTGTCTCACAGTTCCTGGCGAAAGCGATGATCTCTGAGCCTCTGAGCAATCCTTCCGTAAAATAGACCCGGTTATTCTCAAGCTTTTCTATCTCCGAATAACCCGCTGAAATATCCAACAGGGCCTGCCCGTATTTTTCCTTTCGCTGGGGGTTTTCGTTCACCCACTTTTCAAAAGCCGCTTCAATTGTCTTTTTCTTTTCATACACCCCCAGCCGCTTCAGCCCTTTGGTCTGCCCGATGTAGTATTTCCAGTAATTTGAAATCGCAGCATATTTTGAAGCATATTTGATCTGAACCCCTTTGTCGGCTTCCATATCTACCCTCAATATTGACAAACGCTTATCCCTGAGTTTAACAATGGTGGGATTGGTGATATCGATGGCGAGTTTCACTCCCCATGAAGTCTCGTAACGTTCGGTGCTGCCCGGAAAACCCATCACCATGGCAAAATCACCCTTATTAACACCTTTCACTGAGACAGGCAGGTAATGCTTTGGTTTCAGCGGGATATTTTCAGTGGAATAGGCTGCCGGTTTTCCATCCGGGGCTGTATATACCCTGAATACCGAAAAATCACCCGTATGCCTGGGCCACATCCAGTTATCGGTGTCGCCTCCGAATTTTCCGATGGAGTTGGGAGGTGTGCCGACTAACCGAACATCCTTATATACCTCATAAACAAACAAATAGTATTCATTCCCCTCATAAAAGCTCTTCACAACTGCCTGCAGGTTCTCATTGCCCTGGACAGCTTCATTCTGTATCCTTTTTATCATACGCTCCTCGCTCTTTTCCCTGTCTTCCTCAGGAATTCCCGGGTAAAATTCACCCAGAACCCTCTTAGTCACATCCTCCATTCTTAAAAGGAACTTGGCGGTAAGGTTTTCATTGGCCAGTTCTTCATTCTTCGATAATGCCCAAAAACCCTGAGTGAGGTAATCGTGCTCCAGGGTGCTGTGCGACTGTATATTGCCATAACCGCAATGATGGTTGGTAAACACCAGTCCCTGGTCGGATACGATCTCACCGGTACAACCACGGCCAAAAATGATGATGGCATCCTTCAAACTGGAGTGATTCACACTGTAAATCTCTTCTGCAGTAAGGTGAAGGCCCATCTTCTGCATATCCACATAATTAAGCCTCTCGATAAACATTGGCAGCCACATTCCTTCATCCGCCCTTACCTTTATCCCGGCCAGAAATAGAAAAACAATCCCAAAAAACAATATGCTCTTCCTCATATCAAAAAACTTTTTGGTTCTTTGTCAAACTGAATGGGTAAAAGTTAAAACAAAGTAATACCATGCCATTGTTCCTTAAAAAAATTGACCGCTATGTTGTATTTATTAAATTGTTAAAAAGCCCGTACAGCGCGCACATTTTTAGCGCCGTCCTTATAGGTGCTGGTCTGGTAATCATTGAGGAAGAACTGGCACCACGCGTTGTATGCATCGTCCGCGGAGGAACTCCAATAGTAGGCATTGACAAAGCCGCCAATTGCAGCTTTTTGCTCGTTCATTAAATTAAGCTCGTCTTTAGATGGTAAAAACCAGTCATTATATCCGCCTAGGACAAGATCATTGCAAATTCGCGCTGCTCTGCCTGCCTCACTGCATCCGTTGACAATAAGTGTGGTATTGGCTTGTCCTGTACCTATTGCAGTAGTTGTTCCGGAAATTGTGGTTCCGTAACACCCCCATTGAGCTCCGGTACTTTGGTCGCTGGTTGCGGAAATAAGCCCATGCTGTCCTGTACCGTCAACATAGAAAATTATACCGCCACCGTAACTTTCGCCGACACAGTATCCTGCCACAGGCGTTACAGAATTAGATGCAGCGCTTGCCGGACCTGTACCTATTGCATTGGTCGCTGTAACGGTAAAAGTATAAACTATACCAATTGTAAGCCCTGTTACGATTATTGTTCCGCTTCCAGCCTGATTCAATGTTCCGGTAATATTGCCCGGTGATGAAGTGGCAGTGTATGAAGTAATTGGTGACCCACCATCGGAAACAGGCGCGATAAAAGTTACCGAAGCCAGATTACAGGAAACTGTTGCAGTACCTATTGTTGGCGCACCGGGTAAGCCTTGGGCAGTACTTGTGGTAATACTTTGCCAGGAAGTTCCGTTATAAATTTGCATTTCGCCGGAAGTTCCGCAATTACTGCACCATATCATCAGACCTGCAGGAGGGCTGGCAATGAGAATCTTTTGCGCGTAAGTCATGCGTGGTGGAAGAAACCCTTTGGTTGTTGAACTTACATCCAGCATGGCTTTGCTGTTGGGGCTTGAGCCATTCTCGTTGATGCCCACTTGGGCGAACATTGCATTGCTAAAAAGCAGAAGCATTGCAACAATACAAGAAAGTTTTTTCATAATTCAATTTTATTGTTGGTCAACAACTTGATATTCTTGGTTCTTCGTGACTAAAAATGAATAATATTAGACACTATTCCTAATGTCAAGTAAAAATATGATAAACCAGAAAGATTTATTCGCAAAAGCACTGATGATGAAGAAGCCATGGTTTGTGCATGAGATAATATTCGATCAGAACACCAGTAAACTCGACGTTCCTAAAATCAATTCTAATTATGTTACCCACTCGAAATTATAAAGAGCCAACTTTTTATTAACCACGAAACTTCATCAGCCTGAAGGCCTCACCCCCCAACCCCCTCTCCTCCAGAGAGGGGGAGCAATTCAATCCCAAAACAATAACTTCATAACCTTTATACGTATTTTTCCCCCTTCTCCACCATCACATCATTCACAAACTGACGGATCTGCTGCTCATCAGCCTTCTTGCAAACCAGCAATATGTGTTCATCCTCTACCACTATATAATCGATGAGTCCCTGAAGTACCGTCAGCTTTTCCTTGGGCATGTTGACAATACAATTCGCTGAATCATAGAGCATTACATTCTTTCCTACCACGGCATTCCCTTTGGCATCTTTTGTACGTATCTCATAGAGGGATCCCCAGGTCCCCAGATCCGACCAACCAAAATCAGAAGCCATTACATACACATTATCAGCCTTTTCCATAACTCCATAATCGATGGAGATGCTTTTACAATGGGAATATATCTTATGAATAAAATCCCTTTCGCCAGGGGTGTGATAGATATTTTCCCCCTCCTGGAAAAAATGATTGATGTCAGGAAGATATTGGTCCAGGGCCTCTAAAATGCTCTTCACCGACCAGATAAAGATACCGGAATTCCATAGGAAGTCACCACTGGTAAGAAAAGACCTCGCCAGTTCAATGGCTGGTTTCTCCGTAAATGTTTTCACTTTTTTCAGGCGGTCATCGGTGGGATAAAGCGGAGTTTCATCATATTGGATATAGCCATAGCCCGTATCCGGCCGACTGGGCTTAATCCCCAGGGTAACAAGCCAGTTGTTGGAAGCAGTCGCCATCAGGGCCGACCGGATGATCTCGTTAAACTGATCCTCCCTCAGGATAATATGATCGGAAGGAGCAACCACCAGGTTGGCCTTGGGATTGATGGCAGC
>JAPLDE010000123.1 GCA_026391855.1 Bacteroidota bacterium
AGTTTTGGTTTACGGCTGTTCCTTCCTGGCTGGTATTGTACAGTACGATAACGATATACACTCCCCCCTGGCTGCCGTTACTGTAAGTCTTTACCAGAACGAGCTTTTGGTTGCCCAGGTTCTCACCAATGAGGAAGGTCACTATCAGTTCGACAACCTGGGAACGGGAACCTTCCGGATCAGCGTTTCCTGTGACCTTACACCGGGTGGTTTCACCTCCATTGATGCCCTGCTCATCCTTGATCACCTGACGAACGATGCCATCCTTACCGGCCTTCGCTTTCATGCCGGGGATATCAACCAGAATTCCTATATCAACTCGGGTGACGCTATATTATTACTAAAACGACTGGCAAATATTATAACCGGCTTTCCTCTTGGAAACTGGTACTTTGAAAGCCCGGTAATTCAACTTACCGGCGAAGGACAAACAAACCGTAATGTAAAAGGAATTTGTGTGGGGGATGTGAATGGAAGCTATATACCTTAATATCAATTAATTAATTTTAGTATTAATTACACATTCAGCTTTGAAAGAATGAAAACCATTGTTAAAAAACTTGTAATCATTTTTTGCTTTTTTGTAGCATGCCATTTTAATATCAAAATCTTTGCCCAGCCGACTGTATCTTTTACCCAGGACCATATCTGGTTTTACTATACTGAATTCGAGAGAAATGGTGAGTATTTCCCATATAACTGTGATTCATTAATTTCTTCTTTACCTCTAACCATTACCAACACAGGAGATTCAGACCTGACCTTCCTGATTGAGCAGGATTTTGAATTTCCATTTTTCTCATTTAATATTAACTCAGGAACTATTCAACCCAACCAAAGCCTGAATATTATTTTTACTTTTAATCCAGGTAGCTGGAGGGGCAGTTATTATGATCATTTACAGATACTTACAAATGATATTTTGCAGCCATTAATTTCATTTCCCATTACGTTTAGTTTTTCTTCTGAAATATCAAAATCGGAATATTATCTTGCCTTTGATACAGTTCTTGTAAGTCATTCATCTGTGAAGCAAATCCAGTTCCATAATTATAGCTGTGATACTTTATTTTTTACTGGTTATTCCATGAATTTCAACCCAGAATATTTTCATGCGTCATTTGAAAACAACCTTGGCTCCTATATATTTTACCCTGGCGAATACAAAAGTGTTGATTTTACATTTTCTCCCTATTCTGAGGGATATTTTGAAGGATATATTTTGTACGATATTAGCAACCATTCAGAAATCTATGATAATGGAGGTGACTTTTGGATTGACTGTTCCGGATTTTGTTATTCGCCAATTACTACAACACCGGAGATAATTACAGCAACAGTTGGATGTCAGGATTCGATCCAGGTTCTTGTCAAAATTAAAAATAAATCCTCCGCTACCTACACATTACAACCGCCAGCCATCCCACAGGTAACACCACCTCAATGCTCACCAGTTGTTATTAATGGAACACAAACTGCACAGATAACAAGTGTACACTTAAATACAATAAACCAATATTCCTATCCTTCTCTGATGACTACCTATACTGATTTTTTCACTTCCAATACAACTACTCTGAGTCCTGGAAAGGATTATTATTTAGATGTTTATACTTCAGCTGCGGTAAATGCAATCATTTACTGGCTGGATAAAAACAACAATGGGATCTTTGAAACTGACGAGAAGTTGCTTGGGGCTCCTGATTACTATCATGAATTCAATCAGTACTCCACATGGGGTTATGATATTACCATTCCAACCAATGACATCGTATTTAACACTCCTCTCAGGTTAAGGATCATTGCTGATAATTTTACCTCCTTTGACAGCCCCTGTGGTCCTGTTCTAACCGGAGAATGCGAGGACTATTCAGTTATTATCAGTCCCCCTATTGTCACTGTTAGTTATAACGGCTACACCTTTCATCCTGGTGACAGCTTGTTGATCCCGACGGTGTTTCATGCTGGGTTACTTAACCAGGATGCTTACACAGGACATCTTAGCTTTTCATTTATTCCTGACTTAAAAATTGATATCCCGTGGCAACTAACGATTGAAGGGACGAATGGATTTATTATGCCCGATACTCTGTTGACATTTGATTCAACTTTTGTAGGGGTTTCAATCTATAAAGGTCTGCATTTCAATAATCCCGGATGTGAACGTTACTCGTTAAATATAACTCATCCTTTATTGTTTGGCCCGCAGTACGACACATGGTGGTGTGATGAATTTACGAATATTGATGGAAGGATTTATTTTACTGCACCTGACACTGGTAATTACACTGACACACTAAAAGTTGATATTTATGAGTATTTTCCTTACACTTTTCTTGCCAGAAAAAACATTATTCTAAAAGCATATGCAAAACCTACACCCAAATTAACAACATCGATTAACAGTATAAATGACAGCCTGATATGCGTTCAGGCTACCAACCAGGAATTTATTATTTCTAACCTGGGAACGGCAAAATTGCTTTACCACTTTTCTGTTCCGGATGGTGTGAACTGGGTTCATGCTCCTCCCGGAACGGACAGCCTCGAACCTTCCCAGCAGAAAACAATCTCATTGCAATTCATCAGGGATAATTACGATACTTCCGGCATTTACAGGACTAACCTTCATATTCTTTCCAATGATCCTGTCCATCCTGATATCAGCCTGCCGCTTACCCTGAAAATCCATAACCCTTTACCAGATCTGGGACCCGATACCAGTATCTGCGACGGGACAAGTTATTTGATGGATATACCCGGCTATATTTCCTATTTGTGGAATACGGGAAATACTTCTGAATCACTTGAAATCACTGATCCGGCATTGTATAGTGTTACAGTTGTTGACAACCGTGGATGTGTGCGTGTTGATTCCGTCCAGATTTCACCCAGGTCCACTCCATCAGTTAATCTCGGCAATGACACCACGCTATGCGAAAACACTGACTTTGAATTAATTCCAGAGGTAATTAACCCCTTTAATGACATGGAACCTTTTGAAGTAAAAGTTGGTGAGGGTTTATCATTTTATTCGGGAAATTCGAGCATTGGTCCGAATCCGTTCGGAACCTGGTATAAGGACAAAAGGACCCAAATGTTGTATCTTTCCGATGAGTTACATGCGTTGGGTATTCAATCCGGGTATTTTTCAGGTATTGCCTTTTTGATTGGTTCAGTTGGTTCTCCCGGGATGAATGGTTTTAATATCAGAATCGGTACAACTTCTGAAACCATTCTTACAGGATTTCTCACTGGCCTTACTCAGGTTTTTTCCAGTTCCTACTTTCTGCCTTCATCAGGCTGGAACTCATTTTCATTCAACAATTCATTTTTCTGGGATGGAAATACCAATATTGTAATTGAGGTATGCTTTGACAATAACAGTTGGAGTTCAAACTCATCCTACGAATACACTGACAAACCCGATAAAGTCTGGGGCAGATTTTGCGACAACTGTTATCCCGGTTGCGAACTTACAAGTCAAGGTTGGGGTGGAGAATATTCTCAAAGGGCCAATATCAATTTAACTGGATATATGGCAGCTTTACCTTTCAACTGGTTTGGTCCCGGTAATTTCATGAATCAGAATTTAAGTTTAAGGCTTAATAATCTGCAAAGTAATCAAAGCGGGCAGTATATCCTTCAGGTCGACAATACACTCGGCTGCTCAGACCGGGATACAATAATGATTACTGTAGTTGCAAAACCTATAGTGCAGGCTGGCCCGGATACTACCCTGCTCAGGGGTGACAGCATCTCGTTATCGGCCATGGTTACAAACGGGGTAAGCCCTGTTAATATTGAATGGAGTCCGACCACGGGCCTTGATAATGCCTTGATAGCCAATCCAAGAGCCAGTCCTTTCAATTCTACGGAATACCAGGTAACAGCAGGTAGAATAGAAGGATGCGAAGGAACTGACAATCAGATGATTACTGTAATCCCCCGTTATCCTGTAAGCGGGAATGTCAGGTACAACAATTCCGCAAGCACCCCTTTACCGGGAGCAAAAGTTTACCTTCAGAATGAAGAAGGGATGAGCTTCGACAGCACTTACACCAGTTCTTCCGGTTCTTTTATATTCCCGTGGGTCAGCAATGGCTGTTACCGCCTGGATGCTTCTTCCGGTTCGCCCACCGGCAGCATTAATGCTACAGATGCCCTAATCATACTGAAGCGTGCTACAGGAATGCAAAACCTGAGCGAACTCCGGTCGGAAGCCGCTGATGTAAACAACAACCAGGTGATTACCAGCAGCGATGCTTTGCTGGTTATGCATTATACGGTAGGAAACATTACCAGCTTTGCTGCAGGAAAATGGACTTTTGAGAAACCGGAATTCTGTGTGGAGGATGAGAATGAATTTGTTAATCTCTTGGGTATTGGTACTGGTGATGTAAACGGGTCTTATATTCCGGGTCTGAAATCGGAACCTTTGCTTGGTCTTCTTCATGGGGATGCATTGTACGGAAAAACAGGAGATACCCTGCAGATTCCGGTGTACTTGTCGGCTGATGTGATGGCAGGTGCAGTAACCCTTTCGTTACACTATCCTGAGAACAGCCTGGAACTGACCGGGGTGCATTCTTCATTAGGTGGAATGATTTACAGTATCAGGGATGGGAACCTTTTCCTTGCCTGGGCCAGCAAGCAGGTTGCCATATTGCCTGCCTCCGAACCCTTACTGGTTTTACAGATGATCATCACTCAGACCTGCGGAACAGGATCAATGATTTCTTTTGAAGTCGGTGACGTAAGTGAGGTGGCAAATCCTTCTTCCGCCATTATCCAGGGGCTGGACATCATCCTTCCGGAACTGATCACTATCGGAAAGTCTGAAGAGACGGGTTCATACCTGGGTCAGAATCAGCCCAATCCCTTTTCTGAAACCACCACTATACCTTTTTATGTAAACACAGAAGGAGACATCCTGCTTGAAATACTGAATATAACCGGAGAGAGAATAGCGATACTTTTTGAAGGACAGGTTTCCGGGGGTATTCACAAAGTCAACTTCAATCCGAAAGGGATTTCCTCAGGAGTTTATCTGTACCGTCTCACATACAGGGGAGAAGACAACAAACAAGTGTACACCAGACGGATGGTCATCTGTAAATAACAGGACAATGGCAAAAGATTTATTAAGCAATCATTCATGAGAAAAATTTTACTCCTTTTATTCCTTTGGGTTGCAGGCGCCCCTTTACTGGGGCAGACTGTTCAAGTAAGCATGGACACCGTGTTTGCCAAACCGGGTGACAGTATTGATATCCCCATATACGTCTCCGGGTTTACCGGTATTGGATCGGTTACCTGGCTCATCGGATTTGATGAGACTGTCATGGAGTTCGGAAGACTTGTCCATCTGAATCCTGAACTGGAAGAAGGCTGGCTGATGACCTACGACACTAATGGACAGTTGGGTATAGGTTGGATCGATATTTTTGGGGCTGACATTTCAGAAGGCAAATTTGCCGATTTACGGTTCAAATACAATGGAGGCCTTTCTGATCTTTCCTTTGGACCGACCTGTGAAATCACCAATATCTGGGGGGTTCCGATCAGCCCATCGCCTGTTTTTCTGGACGGACTTGTGGTTCAGCAGCTCAGTGTGTCTGCTATTATAACACCATCCTTTATCTGCACCGGCGACACAGCAAGAATAACAACTATGACCGAAGGCGGGCTGGGAACAGTAAATTATCAATGGACCTCACAACCTCAGGGCTTTTCAAGTACACAGATGAACCCGGAAGTGACCCCGTCTACCTCTACTATATACCATTTGTCAGCCACTGACGGATATCACACTGCCTTTTCTGCAGTTGAACTGCAGGTTTATTCAAATCTGATTCCAGAGGAGGCAGAAACAATGATTCCTGCCGACAGTTCAACCGGTTTGGTAAATCCCGTCATGTTGAACTGGAATCATTGCAACAACACTATCTCCTATGACCTGTATCTCTGGGAAGAGGGAAATCCTGCCCCCACCCTTCCTTTTGCTGCCGATCTTACTGAAATCTTTTATATCCTGCCTGATGATCTTGAGGCCGGACATTCATATCACTGGAAGATTGTATCAAAAAATCCCTGTACTCCGGGGACTTCCGGCCCGACACAAATGTTTACAATGAGGCACCATCCCGACCTTGTTGTCCAGGGGATTAACACACCTGCAATTGCCTATTCCGGAGAAATCATTGAGATCAGCTGGCAGGTAAAGAACAACGGGCTGGGAGGCACATACCCCTATACTCATTGGCAGGACAGAGTATATCTTTCCACTGACACCATGATTAATCCCGATTTTGGTCAATTACTTACAAGCTATACAAACCCTAACTCATTAGATCCTCAGCAGTTTTACCAGAAAAGTCTCTCCTTTCCCCTGCCCCAGGGAATATCCGGTATCTATTATATAATTGTCCTGGCTGATTACCAGGACGATCTGAAGGAAAGCAACGAAAACAACAACAAAGGTTATAATACAAATACATTCCTGGTAACTCTTTCCCCTGTTCCGGACCTGAGACCCACCCAGATACTTTTCCCCAACAGTGCCTTCTCAGGACAAAACATCAACCTTACCTATACGATCTCCAATACCGGACAGGCATCCACACCTCAGAATACGTGGAAAGACAGGATCTATTTCTCACAGGATACAATATTATATTCCACAGCTGTCCAAGTTGCCACCCTTACTCACCATGGTATATTGAAGGTTGACAGTTCCTACTCTGTTACACTCGGTTTTCAGATACCGGAATATATTTACGGGCCCCGGTATTTTTTTGTAAAAACCGATATTGAGGATGTTGTTTATGAACATGCCTTTGAAAACAACAACCTGTTTGTCAGCGACTCCATCAGTATTATCCTCACTCCACCTCCCGACCTGGTTGTTACAAACATAACAATACCCGATTCAATTAATAGTGGCGATTACATGGAAGTTTCATGGACAGTGGAAAACCAGGGACTGAACAAAGCAAAGAAACCCTGGACAGACAAGGTTTATCTTTCTTCACAAGCTGTTTTTTCTCATAATCAGTCAATATCGACTGCAAGTCTCAGTCATAACCTTGATCTTCAGTCTGGTAGTTCTTACACTGCCAGCCTTCTACTACAGATACCTGATGATGCCTCCGGACCATTTTATGTGTTTGTTCTCACAGATGCAAACACTGATGTATTTGAAGCAGACCAGGAAGACAACAATCTCAGCCGGAGCACAAATCAGGTGGAAATCGTCAATCCTGATCTGTTATCTGTCTTTCAATCTCTGCCTTTGCAGGTTTCCTCCGCAGACACTTTCACTGTGTCTTTCTCCACCTTTAACCAGGGAGCCGGCACAGTGCAGCACGGATGGGAAAACACATTCTATGTTTCTCCTTTCACAACATTTACTCAGGGTTCAGTTACTTATCTGGGGAATAAGACCTTCACAAACAACCCTAAACTGCTTCCGGGTGATAGTCTAAGCTCTGGCATTCAGTTCAATATGCCGGAGAATTTGTCCGACAGCCAGTATGTGTATGTCGTAACCGATCACAATAACGAAATTTTTGAAGCAGGTGGCGAAACAAACAACATTGCTCGTTCAACAGCGCCAATAAAAATTTTGACCCCTGATCTTGTAGTTAGTAAAATAACTATACCGTTCTTTTTCACTTCCGGAGACACCTTTTCCGTTACCTATACAACCCGGAATACAGGCCAGGGTAAGGCGATCGGAGAATGGAGCGACCGGTATTATTTATCTCATCTGGGGAGTTTTGATCCAGCTTTATCGGTAAAAATCGGAACATCAACACTATTCAACACTGTTCTATTTCCGGAAGACAGCCTGACCGTAACAAGGGTTCTGCATGCTCCTGAAGGATTAAACGGATTTTTCTATCTCTATATAGAAACTGACTACAGGAACAGCATTCAGGAAGGCCAGGCGGAAGGCAATAACCTTACCAGAAGCAGCAACCAGTTAACCACTGTTTTACCCGACCTGTTACCTGCTGATATCTTAGCTCCTAACTCTTTAAATTACAACAGCACTCTCTCCCTTTCCTATACTATAAGAAATACGGGTCAGGGTACTGCTATTGGCAACTGGTATGATAAATTTTTCCTTTGCCCTGATAGCATATACAACCCGGCAACTTCTGTTGAACTGGGAGAATTGAAAACTACTTCGGCCCATTTATTGCCAAACGGCACCCTGGTAAAAACTTTTAACTGCCAGCTACCGCCGGGATTGAGTGGTGTGTATTACCTGTATGTTAATACAGATTCAAGAAATCAAGTAAATGAATCTGATGACGAAAACAATATTGTCAGAAGTGTCGGCATCATAAACATACTTGTTCCTGACCTGGCAGTGCAGACCGTGATAATCCCGGATTATGGTCCATCAAACCAGCCATTTACTGTCATCTACTCGCTCATCAACAATGGTCCGGGCATTGTTAGCGGAAACTGGAAGGACCAACTATACCTTTGCAGGGATTCTGTATTCAATCCCTCGACTGCCCTGCCATTTCTCACCATCAGCCGTACATCTGAAACTCTGACATTCCCGGGAACGATCACCGATACCGTAACCGGAATTCTACCCTCAGGACTTTCAGGTGAATACTATGTTTATCTTTATACAGACATCCAAAACAGCATTCCTGAGAGCCGGAATGATTCGAATAATTTAGGCAGAAGCCAGGGGGTATTCCTCAGCCAGCCACCTGATCTGATCACTCTGAACCTGCAAAGTCCTGCAACAGGGTCCAGCGGGAACAACATCAGTATATCCTATACAAGCAGAAACAACGGACTTGGGAGATTGAAGGGCAGTTACCATGACAAATTTTTTCTGTCCAAATACCAGATTTACCACCCAGACTCCCTGCTGGAACTTGGTGATTTCAGTATTGAAAACCAGGATATTGGTGCAGGTTCAAATCAACAAAGGTCAGTAAATTGCAAGCTGCCAAACGGAATATCAGGAAGTTACTATTTGTATATTCTCACAGATGCTCAGAACCAGATTTTCGAGGATTCCTTTGAAGAAAACAATGTTACACGCAGCCAGAATCCGGTTCTGATTACTTTATCACCCTGGCCCGACCTGGTAATCGGTATTGTCAATCCGCTCTCAGATACAATCCAGGCAGGCGATACGATCATGATCAGCTATTATGAAAAAAACAGGGGAACTGCCTCCACTTTTGCCTTGTCATGGAAAGATAAAATATACCTGAGTAATGATTCGACAGATGCTGGCAATGGTACCCTTCTTCATGAAAAAGTCCTGGCCCTCACGATGCCTCCGGGAGATTCCAGTCTGGTTACAACGCAGATCATTCTCTCAAGACAGCTTTCTCAGGGTTATTATTATCTGTTTTTTAACACCGACTGCAACAATAATATTTACGAATACACCGGAGAAAACAATAACTGGAAAA
The DNA here is from genome assembly GCA_026391855.1 of Bacteroidota bacterium. GTDB lineage: Bacteria > Bacteroidota > Bacteroidia > Bacteroidales > CAIXZF01 > JAKLIX01. The sequence goes on from JAPLDE010000123.1 coordinate 9,459, forward strand.
GAAGTGCCGCCATATTCATCAGGCATTATCCACCCATTGATCTCAGTGCATCTGCTTATTCAGGACCAGATACAGTATATTCAGGCAGTACAGCTGTTTTTCACTGGGCAGTGACAAACAACAGCAGCCTTCCCTCAAAAGTTACTGATTGGACCGACAGGGTTTATCTGTCTTCAGATACGGTTTTTAACCCATCCACCGATGATATAATCGTTTCCCACTCCCATGAAGGCATACTAGAGCCATTGGCTCAGTACCAGGCCAATATCAGTGTCATTTTTCCTTATCCCCAAACCGGCACCTTCTACCTGTTTTTTTATGCTGATTATGAAAACGCAAATAATGATATAATACCAGTGAATAACATCGGAAAACCTGTTGATGCGCAGGGCCACTTCTATCCTGTTTTTGTTGCACTTCCTCCGGCACCCGACCTGATTGTGGAAACCATTGAAACACCGAATGTTGTTTATTCCGGTCAGCCTTACAAGATAAAATATGTTGTCAGAAATGTGGGAGAAGGAAGTGTAAATCAGGGTCAATGGACTGATAAAATCTGGCTGTCAAATAACATTCAGCCACAAGCTTCCGATCTTTTACTGGGGTCAAGAATGCGTTCATCTTCAATGAATTCCCAATCATTCTATACTGACAGCATTGACATTATCATTCCGGGAAATGTGATTGGAAATAAAATATTACTGGTCACTGCCGACGCTTCCAACTCTGTTAATGAATACATTTTTGAGGCGAATAACACTAAGGCTGCTGCCATCTCAGTTGTACATCTACCCCCATGTGATCTGTCGGTAACACAAATCAGCTTTCCCGGCAATGTTGAGGCAGGCAACCCGGTAACAATTAGCTGGAGAGTAAATAACACCGGAGCAAATGCCGCAAACGGATTCCTGAAAGACATGATATATTTGTCGGAAGATACCCTTTGGAGCACAGATGATCTGTATTTTGGTTCTTTTGAGTCATCTGTTACCATTGGTCCGATGGGATACATCTCCAGAAACTTTTCATCGGACAATTTCCCTGAAGTACTTGGGCAATGGCATGTGGTCATAAAAACAGATATTCTGGATTATCTCAGTGAAACCAATGAAAACAACAATACCGGCATATCTGGTGCTTCCTTCATCGTGAATGTTCCACAGCTATTTCTGGATGAAGGTATTACTACTGAGGTTACAGATTACAAATCCAAATATTATAAGATTGTTATCCCTGATGAACTGACAGATCAATGTCTGCAGGTTCAGCTTTGGGGTGATTCCTTGCAGGGCAATAATGAATTGTTCCTGAAGTATGGCAACTTACCTACCAGATCCAGCCACGATTATGCCTATGAAAACCCTTCTTCCGGAAACCAGACACTCCTTGTCCCTTCTCTGGATGCTGGAACGTATTATTTACTGGTATATGGGCAGACAGAAAACGGGTCAGTTCAGAATATCAGACTGATGGCTTCCATTCTTCAATTCCAGGTCCTTTCCATAGAATCGCACACTGCAGGAAATAAGGGATTTTCTACATTGAAGCTCAAAGGAGCCAGTTTTATTCCATCCATGCAAGTCCTCCTGCAGAAGGGTGAGAAAAAGATAGCAGCCGGCAACCTTCAGTTCATCAATCCCTCATTGGTTTATATCACATTTGACCTGACATCACAGGATACCGGTCTTTACAATGTTGTTGCAGATAAACGTTGCGGCGGACTTGCCGTACTTGAAAACGGTTTTTCGATCCAGGCAGCCCTGAAGCCTTCCCTTGAAGTAAACCTGATAGAACCCGTTGATGTAGTAAGGAATGAAGAAGTTACCCTTCGAATTGAATTTGCCAACTCCGGGAATACGGACCTGGTTTCTCCTAACCTTGTCTTTAAAGGTGAAGGAAGCTCCCCGGTATCGCTGACACCTGATGGGTTGGGTTCGGGCATGACATCTCTGCTGATTGAACTCAGAGAACCTTTTGGTCCGGAAGGTATTTTACGACCAGGTTATCAGGGTAGTATCATTGTATATACAAAAGCCACCAATGGCCTAGCCTTTTTTATAAAATTACCTCATTATCAATAATTTACTGTCTATGTTACATATTCTACAATATAAATACTGCCGACACTGGCACCTGGTGATGCTCCTGTCATTTATCAGCTTTAGCGCCAGGAGTACAGATAATGGTATAGCGGGACCGGATAAAACCACCTGTAAGAAACAGGACCTGACAACCATACCCATAAAAATTGGCAAACCTGCCTTGCCAGGTTATTGCTATACCTGGAGCCCGGCGGCCGGACTGGATGATGCTCACTCAGCCCACCCCTATGCCTCTCCCGGAAGTACTACTTTGTATACCGTAAAAGCTACAAAGGAAAATTTCGAAGACGAAATTGTTGACCAGGTTACAGTTACTGTGGGTAATTTAACTTCTATTCAGATTACACCCAAAAGATGCTGTTTTAAAGCTGGAGAGACTGTTACGAATGATATGTTTGAAATCGTTAGTACTCCTCCAGGAATTACTACTGAACTGAAATTTGATCCTCCGGTAGTTCCTGTTCAAAACATGCTGCAAGTATATGAAAGCAACATCCACATTACATCAAATGCTCCCTTTGAGAATTTCCTGATTGATGAAACAGTAACCGTTACTGTTGTAAATGAAGGGGTAGAAATTCAGGTAGCAGAGATTCCGGATTTCGATAAATTCAGCCTTCAGAAAGTACTGAAAGACATAAACAAAGCGATTAACAGGGTTAAGAATTTCAAGCAGTTTCATTTACTGCCCTGCGAAACTGAAACTCCTGAAAATCAAATCAACCTTGTTGCTAAAATCTCAAAAACTTGCTGTATTGGTGCAGATGGCTGTTATGCCACTAAATACAATATTTGTAACTATTCACCCCCTCTAAGTGGCTATTTTGAGTTATAAACAATCTCTTGTTTATGTTTTGTAATTTTCTTTGACAAATTTACATGTTCTTTGATATTCCTTTGCAATAAATCTGAACGTTGTTTTGAATCCAAGCAA
>JAPLDE010000111.1 GCA_026391855.1 Bacteroidota bacterium
GAACTTCAAACCAAAATTGTTCCTTCATCACCTTGAAAGCCTCACCCCCCAACCCCCTCTCCTCCAGAGAGGGGGAGAACTTCAAACCAAAATTATCACCTTAATCACCTTAATCACCTCAATCACCTTCTTCAAAACACTTCAGGGCTCCCGGAAGCCCGTGAATCACCTTATTCCCGGCAGCCGGCAGCCCGATAAGGATGGCTGAGATGACTTCTTCCCGGGTGGCTCCGTGGCTTTTGGCCATCTGTGCGTGAAAAGGGATGCCGCTTTCAAGCCCGGTAGCTGCCAGTACGGCCAGGTAGGCGAGGTCGCTGGTTTTAGGCTCCAGGGCTGAAGCCTTGCTGAGTTTCATCACCATTTCCATCCAGGCCTGCTGATGGGCAGGGGCTTCTTTCATAAATAATGCGAATGCACTGCTGACAAGATGTTCATTCTCCATAGAATATTTTGTATTTAATTGAAATATAGATAGTTATTAATATTATTCTTTAATGAACTTACCAGTACTATACAGCCGGTTTCCCTGAAAGATCTGAAAGAAAAAAAGGCCGGGTGATGTATCCTTTAAATCAATCCTAAAGGATGTATTTCTTTCCCAAATACCTTTTTTAACCAGATTTCCCAATGAATTGAATATCTGTATATTAAGACTTTCATTTGGTTGATCCTGTAAGTAAAAAACAATGTCATTATGTGCTGGATTTGGAAAAACCAATACATTCGGCCCATCTTCCATATCAGAAATCCCGGTAATAAGATCGAATGACCAAAGATCAGTAAAAGCAACAGTGCCAGTGCCGGTCCCAGGTCCGACAAAAGCATAATTCCCTATCACAAAGGATGCTGCATAACCTCTTCCCCATCCTCCAAAATTAGGTAACTCTGTCCAGGAATCCGTAAGAGGGTTATATTTCCAAAAATCACTGAGCGGTATAAAAGGCCAGGGACTGATTAAACCTCCAAAAATAAATCCTTTGTCATTAAAAGAAAAAGATGCCGAATTTCCTCTTAATGTATCTGGAAGACTGGCTTTTTGCATCCAGGTATCTGTTGAGGAATTCCATTCCCAAAGATCATTTGTGTTTCCAACAGTATTATAACCTTCAAAAATATAGCCCCTGTCAAGCGCTGAAAACGCAGTAAAATCATATAATGTCCCGGACAATGGGAAATCTGCCTTCTGAACCCATGTTTTATATAAAGGATCGAATTCGAAAAGGAGTAAAGGATCATGCTGAATAAGAAGACAGGCCTTTTGCTGAATGGTAAAACCGGCTACGATGTCATAGTTTCCTGAAGCCGGGTAACTGCTGAATAACCCCAGGCTGTCCTGTTGAACAAAATATTTCCAGCATTCAAAGGTTTTGATGCCACCAGAATCGGCGGTAGTAAAAAAATAAGCAGTATCATTTATAGTTAATACCGTTGCATAACTGAGGTTCACGGGTAAATCAGCCAGCTGATCCCAGGAATCCGAAACCGGGTCATAGGCCCACATATCGTAAAGGTCCGGGCCTATCCATGGGGAAAACCCACCCCCGATATATCCATGACCCTCCACCGAAAAACAGACTGCATTAACCCTGAAACCACCCGGAAAATCGGCTTTTTGTACCCAGGTTCCCTGCGATTTGCCTATTAACCCGGAAAGAAGGCAGCATAAAATCAAAATTAACTTCTTCATTATTAATGATTTATTACTTTAATAAATAGATTGGTTAACCTTCTACGAATCCAGCCACTCCTTAAACTTAACATTCTTATCCTGGCTTACCATAACATCCTGTAAAAAGGTAGGCTCCAGTTCCAGCTTCAACCGGCTTTTAGGATACAGATGTACCTGCCGGATCGACTTCAATCCAACCAGGAACTGGCGGTTGATGCGGAAAAAGTCATTAGGGTTGAGCTGGTCGCCAAGGCTGTCGAGGCTGTGATCAATAGTGTACTCGCGATTATCCCTGGTAACAAGGAATGTAATGCCCTCCAATGAATAAAAATAGGCTATATCAATGGTTTCCACAGTTTTAATCTTCAAACCAACCGTCACACTGAACCTGTCTTTATAGTGGGGCGTACGGAGGTTGATCAGTTGGTAAAGTGATTCGACATCGAGGGCGGGTTTAGGTGTACTATTCCAGTCTTTATACTTATCAATACTTTTGTTCAGATCCTCCTGCATAATGGGTTTCAGCAGGTAATCAATGCTTTTCAGCTTGAAGGCCCGGATAGCGTATTCATCGTAAGCCGTGGTGAAAATGATCGGCGCCTTTACTTTTACCTTGTCGAAGATGGCGAAGCTCAGGTCATCTTCCAGGTGGATATCCAGGAAGATCAGGTCAGGCTCTTCATTCTCCCTGAGCCAGTTCACCGCTTCCTCCACCGATTCCAGCTTGGCCAGCACCCTTATGCCGACATCAAATTTCAGGATCATCTTTTCCAGGTGATTGGCAGCAAACTTCTCGTCCTCAATAATGATCGTCTTCATTTATATATTTTAAAATCAATACGTTACAATAGAGGGATACAGGCAACAAACCGGTCTTCAACCACTCCGAAGAACAGTTCCAGATCGGTATAATAGGCATAACGGTCTGAAATATTCCTCAACCCCAGGCTGGTGGTCTTGATATGTTTCTCCCGGGCCTGGTAGTTGTTTTCCACATGAAGGTGATCCTCTTTATCTACAAAAATATCAATAATCAGGGGAGAACGGGTTGAAAAGGTATTGTGCTTGATGGCATTTTCTATGAGTAACTGCATCGACAGGGGAGGAAGCTTCTTCTCAAGCTTATCATCCGGGAGTTGGATATTCACCTTCAGTTTACCATCAAATCTGATATTCATTAAAAAGACGTATGAATGAAGGAAATCCAGTTCGGCTTTCAGGGGCACCATGTCTTCTGACCGGTGTTCCAACACATAGCGGTATATTTTCGACAGCTGCCCGGTAAATTTCTCGGCCAGCTCAGGGTCTACGCTGATCAGTGAGTTGAGGACATTGAGGCTGTTGAACAGAAAATGAGGATTCACCTGGTTTTTCAGGGTCTCGAACTGTGACTGCAGGTTGTCTTTCTGAAGCCTGAGCAACTCATTCTGTTTGATTTTAATTTCCTCCGAGAAATTTTGCACCTGTTCCAGGGTATGGGAGTAATTCTGTTTCAGCATTTCATGGGACTTGGCCAGCTCGTTTTCCAGGTTTTTATATTTCTGTTCCGACTCCTCCAGGCTCTTAAGTTTCTCATAGATCTGAAAAGAAGAATTGTTATTGATGATGGAAATAATGGCTCCAATGATCAGAAATCCTTTGATATAAAAGTTGACCTCCACCAGGCTGTTCCAGGTAACCGGGTCATTTTCAAAGATAAATACAATCAAAAAGTATTGGGCCAGGAATATGCAACCATTAATGATGAGGTTGAGATAAGGGAAGGGAACGAAAATAAACCATACCATGATGGTCAGGCTGAGGCCCACCCAGTAGGGACTATCCATGCCCCCGGTAAGTACCGACTGAACGGAACAATAGACAGCACAAAGGTAAAAACCGACATATACATGAAAGCGGCTGTGGTTCCTGTTTTTATGCAACAGTGTCACTCCCAGATTCAACAGGAAAATCAGGCAGAAAATACTTCTGAAGAGTAATAAGGTTCTCAGGTTAGAAAAGTGCTTGATCACATCCAGGTAATAGAAACCCATGATAATGTACACTCCTATCAGCGTGGCCACCGTTAACATCAACTTCAGGTTTTTCTCCCGGAATTCGCGGAAGAGCGGATCTTTGTTGATCAGGTTCAGCTTCTTGAACTGAGTGGCCATGACAATTTTATTATGCTGATGCAGAGGACATTACAATGGCCTTCCTCCTTTTAAACCTCAGGAAAAAACGGGCTGTCCTTTGTTTCATGTTATCAAAGATAAGGTATACGGCCGGAACAAGCACCAGTGTTAGGATCAAAGAACTTGTCAACCCTCCGATCAGTGCCCAGGCGATGCCGTTTTTCCATTCCGATCCTGCACCCTGCGCCAACGCGATGGGAAGCATACTGGCAATCATCGACAGGGTGGTCATCATAATAGGCCGTAACCTGACTTTACCGGCCATCACCAGGGCCCTGGGAACAGCATAGCCTTCGGCCCGCATCTGGTTTGTAAAGTCTACCAGCAAAATGGCATTCTTACCCACCAGCCCTACCAGCATGATCATACCCAGTATCGAAAAGATAGTCAGTGATTCCATGGTAAGCGCCAGTCCGAACAAGGCGCCCACGATGGCCAGCGGAATGCAGAGCAGCACCACCAAGGGATAGAGATAGGAATCGTACAGGGCAACCATAATGAGATAAACAAACAGTATAGATATGAGAAACGCCAGGAACAGGCTGCCAAAGGCCTCGTTCTGGTATTTGAGGTCTCCTTCCAGAATCAGGGTGATCTCTTTAGGGAACTTTATGTTCTTTATCTTCTTCGAAATGTCTTCACCCACTGAGCCTACCGGTCTTCCCAACGCCTGTGAACTGACCGTGACAGATGACATCCTGTTGTATCGCTGTAGCATAGAAGTCCCGGTGGATGAGCTGATATCGGCAAATTGCCCCAGCCTGATCGTCTGTCCCGAATGATTCACAAAAGGCAGGTTGATCACATTCTCAATTTTCCTGCGGTCGTATGAATCCAGTAACACATTGATATCGTATTCGTTATCGAGCTGGCGGAACTTTGAATCGGTATTTCCGCTGAAAGCATTCTGAAGGGAAGCACCCACTTCTGCCATGCTGAGTCCCATCCTGGCCATCTTTTCCTTGTCGAGCTTTATATTCACTTCCGGGTTGCCTGGCTCCACGCTCAGCTTTACTTCATCTGTACCAGGAACGGTTTTCATCACATTCTTCAACTGTTCGGCATACTTCACCAGGGTATCCACATTCGGCCCGGTTAGCACCATTTGAATAGGAGCCAGGTCGGAAGTCCCCACCAGCGATATGATGCTGGACCGGACCTTCACCCCGGTGAGGGTTGCCGTTAGTTCCTTTTTGAGTTCCCGGGAAAACTTTTCCGCCGTAATATTCCTTTTTTTCTTGTCAACCATCCTGATGTGTAACTCCGACTGATAGGCTGTATTCCCCGTGCCGTCAAAACTGTTGGCAAAACCAACGGCTGCAAAGACGCTCACTACCTCCGGCTTGGCCAGCAGAATGCTTTCAGCCCTCAGGGTTACCTGGTTGGTCTGCTGTATAGAAGCATCCTTGGGCAGTTCCAGGTTGATGATCAACTCACCCCTGTCACCCATACTCACAAACTCACTGCCGATAAACCCTCCACCCACCAGGGCAAAAGAGGAGATCAGCAAAACAGTGGCAGCGATAAGCACAATGGCTTTATGTCTCAATGTCCAGACCAATAAATGCGAATAACTGAGACGCAGGCGGTTGAAACCCTTTTCAAACATGGAGATCCAGCGACCCAGAAGAGATTTTGACCGGTAATGTTCAAATTTGGCAATACGGGAAGCCAGTAATGGTGTCAGTGTGAAGGAAACAAATAAACTCAACAAAGTTGAAAACACCACAACCAGTGAAAACTGACGGAGCATACCTGATATCATACTGGATGACAGTGCGATAGGTAAAAACACCACCACATCCACCAGGGTAATGGACAGTGCGGTGTAGTTGATTTCATTCCTTCCGTCCAGGGCCGCTTTCCGCCTCTCCTTTCCCATTTCCAGGTGACGGTAGATGTTTTCCAACACAACTATACTGTCGTCAACCAATATCCCGATTACCAGCGACATGGCTACCAGGGAGATGATGTTCAGGGAGAAATCCATCACATACATGGCGATAAATGTCGAGATCAGGGAAGCCGGAATAGCTACCATCACAATAAATGAATTCCTCAGGCTATGCATAAAAACCAGCATAACAATAGCCACGAGAAACACAGCCAGCAACAGGTCATGCATCACCGCATTGGCTGAAGCCAGCGTGAAATCTGAGGTATCATTGGCAATAGCGAATTTCAGTTCTTTATCTTTATAAATAGATTCGATGTTCGCAATTTCCTTTTTTATCTCCTCGCTGATCTTCACTTCATTGCCATCGGGTTGTTTAAAGATAAAAACACCGATGGAATTCAACCCGTTATACCGGCTGATATTGGCGATTTCTTTGGCAGCATCCTGAATCTCAGCAATATCGCCAAGCTTCACCACACTTCCACCGGCTGTAGTGGCTACTACCAGGTTGCGTAACTGGCCAACCTGGCTGAATTTTCCGGAAAGACGGATAATATACTGTTGGTTTTTGTCTTTGATCTTTCCCGTGGGAAATTCCATATTGGAAGCCTGTATCGCCTGGGTCACCTGCAACAATGAAATACCATAGGCATCCAGCTTTTCACTGCTGATATTTACACGTATCTCCCTTTCCTCTCCACCCATCAGGTTGATCTGGGATACACCTTTTACCCTCGAAAGCATAGGGCTTATCTTCTGCTTGACCAGGTCATATAATTCTGTGGAAGAGATTTTTGCCGTAACACCTAGTCTCATGATAGGAATATCGCTCATGCTGAAGTTCGACATTACCGGTGCCAGGGCATCTTTGGGGAGGGCCGACTGAACATTGTAAACCTTCTGCTGACAGTCACGGGTGGCCTTGTCCATATCGGCTGAAGTCCGGAAAATGATCACTATCGCGGAATAGCCTTCAAAGGAGGTGGATTGGATATTGTCAATTTCCTCTAAAGAGGAAACGGCATCTTCAATTTTTTTTGTGACCGAGTTCTCTACTTCGGTAGGACTGGCGCCGGGATAAGCCGTACCAACGAAAAGTACAGGCTGAGAATATTTGGGAAGCAACTCATAGTTCAGCCGGTAGTAGCTCACTATCCCAAGGAAAGTCAGCACCGTAAAGATGACGACGATCAGTGTGGGGCGCTTTATAGATAATGCAGTGATATTCATGATGTTGAATGTTCTTTCATGGATTTACAATGGTTACTTTTTTCCTGTTTTCCAGGTTGATCTGTCCTGTGAGCACTACTTTTTCTCCTTGCTTCAGACCTTTAAAGACTTCCACTTCATCATCGGTCACCCTGCCGATGACCAGGCTTTTAAGCATGGCAATATTGTTCTCCACCACAAAAACCTGCGGGTCTTTCAGGCTACCGGTAATAGATTTCCTCGGAATGATCAGCACTTCCGGATTATCCTTATCGCCAAAAAGGGCCACGCCAAACATACCGGCCCTGATAGGATGCTGAGGATCATTGGCTAGCTCAATTTCAACCGGGAATCGTTTGGCTTCATCGGCTTTTACACCCAGTGATTTGATCTTTCCTTCATATTCAAAGCCCTGGTACACATCCACCGTAATTTTAACCGCAACTTTCCCTGAAATCCGGCTGATCTCCTTTTCGCCCAGGTTGGCCAGGAACCGGAGCCGCCCTACATCTGAGATATCCACTACCGGGCTACCCGGCATAAGCAGTGTTCCTTTTTCAATATATCTTTTTGTCAGGGTACCCGAAAAAGGGGCGGTGATCTTTGTGTTGGCCATTTGCTTCCGCATGGCTACTGCATTGGCTTCAGCATTGAGGCAGGCAAGCCGGATCTCCTGCAACTGCTGGGAAGTCACCGCCTCACTCTTTGCCATCGCCTCGAAATTCTTCAGGTCCTTTGTTGCTTTCTCCAGGTTGGCTTCTGCCAGGGCCAGCTGGCTCCGGATAAGAACATCATCCATTTCTGCCAGTACCTGCCCTTCTTTTACCACATCACCGGCATCGGCCATTACTTTCAGCACCCTTCCCTGCCCTTCCGAAAGTAAGGTCAGCTCCTTGTTGGCAAGAAAACTGCCGGTTACTGAAAAACCTGCCGTCATTGCCTTTGAGGTAACCTCAACAACAGTAACAGGGATGGAAATATTGGTTTGCTCGGGTTTGGAATTGGCATCAATACGCGATTTGTTATAGATCAGCTTGGCTGCACAGGCGCCTGCCAGTACCAGCAGTATCGCCGAAATTCTGATAATTCTCTTCATTAGGTTCAGTTCATTAAAACGGTTAATTTTCCTGTTGATTTATATAGATCCAGCTCCATGAGCTTAATTTGCACCTGTGCCTGTAAGAGATTGGTCTGGGCAGCCGACAACGCGGTTTCGGCATCCAGGATCTCGGTGAGCGGGCTTATCCCCTTTTTATATTGTTCCAGGGTAACCTGGTAAACTTCCTCAGCCAGCTGCACATTTTTCTGTTGATTTTCGTATGCCTTGCGGTTTACTTCAAGTTTCCCCGATGCATTCAGGTATTGAACTTCCAGAAAGCTGGCAAGATTTTCCTTTTGAATGCCTGCCTGCTGTTTCTCAACCTTAGCTGCATTCATTTTGTAATGATTCCCGAATCCCTTAAAAATGGGCAGGCTCAGATTTACCCCAATAAAGGACATCTTCAGCCAGCCTGGTTTCTCATACAAGGTGTTGAAGCTGTTCTGCTGACTCGACAGGCTGTATTGTCCAATAGCTGTAAGGGTTGGAAAATACCCGGCCCTTGCTTCCTTAATTTTTAGGTCAGCCAACTCTTCCTGTTTAAGAATTTGCTGATAATCAAGATGTTGTTCGGGGACCAACCGGAGTTCTCCAAGGGGTACCGGAGCTTCAATTTCATCTTTTAATACCAATAAAGAAGATTGTGGAAGTCCCATCATGAATTTCAACAAGGCCAATTGTTGCAGACAGGCATCCTCTACATTGTTATTTTGTGATTGTAAATTGCTGATATTCACCTTCACCCTGTCAAGATCCACCTTCCTCACATATCCTTTGTCATATTGCTCCTGCATCAGCGTTACCAGTCGCTGCAGCTTTTCAATATTGGTCTTCAGTGTGGCTGACTGATGCAAAAGCCCCTGCGTGGCAAAGTAGATCTGTGAGGTTTCATAAATGACCTCCTCCCTCGATTTCTCAACTCCCAGCCGGTTCATTTCAATGACTTTACGGGCCATTTTTCTCGTCACCATCAACGGTTGGTTAAACAACACCTGGCTCACGTCCACACTGGCATTCAGGTTATATTGTGTGCCAAACTGAATGGGTATCATTTCTCCAGGCTGGCCGAAAAACTCACCGGGAATGAGTTGGGTCGGCAATTTGATATAATCTTGATAAGTGGTGCCTGCCGTTACCTGGGGAAAAAAGGCGGCTTCCACCTGGTCAAGCTGGCTCTCCGACCGCCGGCGTTCGAGGTCTGCCGTTTTTATTTTGTAATGATTCTCCAAAGCGGCTGCCAGACAACCCTTCAGATCCATTGCGGGCTTAACCGGATCCTGTGCCATTCCTGCCATTCCGGTTAGCAGCCATCCGGTGATCAATACCAGTTTCTTCATGCTGAACATGATTATAGTATGTCGTTTTTTATAAAGTGACGCAAATGTATTTTCCCTTCCTCATGTTGTAAAACAAAAGTCGGTGAAACCCGAAAAAAAGGGGATGAATCCGGATTTGCTCCCCTGCCTGACCAGGAATAACAAAGGATTAACCATAACGGTAATCGACATGTAAAACGCTGCATAACCTTATTTTACAGGCATTTGTTATTCATTTCACAGTAATTTTTACCTTTGTCCCATAACCTCCATAACCTCCATAACCTCCATAACCTCCATAACCTCCATAACCTCCATAACCTCCATAACCTTGAAAACCTCACCCCCCAGCCCCCTCTCCTCCAGAGAGGGGGAGAACTTGGACCCAAAATAATTACTTCAATCACCTTAATCACTTCAATATGAGCTTAGAAAATTTTCAGAAAACCCACAAACTTCTCAAACAATACAAGTACAGCTGGGCCCCTATCGATAAGGGATACAACAACAGGACCCTTTATGTTAATGTTGGCAATCACAACATACTCGAAAAGCCGGTCACCCAGGAGATGAAGGACAAGTTCATCGGTGGAAAAGGCTTTGGGTTAAAGCTCCTTTGGGAAGCCACAAGACCGGAGACAAAATGGAATGATCCTGAAAATGAGATTGTTATCAACACTGGTCCCATCTGTGGGATCACCCAGTATTCAGGAACGGGAAAGTCGCTGGTGGTCACCATTTCACCTCAGACAGATATCGTGGTCGACAGTAATGTCGGAGGTTTTTTTGGCCCTTTCATGAAGTTTGCCGGGTTTGATTCCCTTGAATTGCAGGGCAAATCCGATAAAGATGTACTGGTTCTTATTGATGAAACCCGCGAAGTCATTGAAATTTATGAGGCAGGGCAGGAACCGCCCGACAGTCACCTGTTGGCCGAGTATATAACAGAAGAACTGGCCACAACAGAAAAAGACAGGACCAATGTTTCTGTGGTTTCTGCCGGAACAGCCGCTGATCATTCCCTGATCGGGATGCTTAACTTCAGCTTTTTCGACAACAAACGCAAACTGGTCAGGCTGAAACAGGCCGGCCGGGGTGGTATAGGCACCGTCCTCAGAGACAAGAAGATACGGGCTGTGATCGCTCATTCCAAAGGAGTACAGGGCAACCGTAACAATGTGGTAAACCTGGAAGCCATCATGGAAAGAGGACGTATTTTTAACCGGGAAATGAAGGAACTGGACGACTCCCAGTGCGAAATGCGCTCCAAAGGAACCGCGCACCTTACAGGTGTAATGAATGACTATGATCTGCTGCCGGTAAATAATTTCAAATTCGGTAGTCACCCGGATGCAGACAAGATCAACGGTGACGTCTGGAAAAGTTTCTTCACCCAGGGTATGAGCACCGACGGATGCTGGATAGGATGCAACATGGCCTGTGCCAAAGGTGTCGATAATTTCGAACTCCGGACAGGACCATATAAAGGACAAAAAGTTATCGTCGACGGTCCTGAATATGAATCCACTTCTTCATTAGGTTCCATCGCCGGGATATTTGACCCGTTGTTTACCATTGAATCCAATTTCTATTGTGACACCTATGGAATTTGTACTATTTCCTGGGGAACAATCCTTGGTTTTATTATGGAGTGCTATGAAAACGGTATCCTCAATAAGGAAAGGACCGGAGGACTGGATCTTAACTTCGGACGGTCTATGGAAGCGCTGGAACTGTTACACCAGGTTTCCCGGGGTGAAGGGTTTGGACTGATCGCCGGACAAGGTGTCCGTAAAATGAAAAAGATCTTTGCCGAAAAAGGCTGGGGCGACCCTCAGTTTATGCAGGATATCGGGATGGAGAACAAAGGGCTTGAGTATTCCCAGTATGTTTCCAAAGAATCCCTTGCCCAGCAGGGCGGATATGCCATGACAAATAAAGGTCCACAGCACGATGAAGCCTGGCTTATCTTTATGGATATGGTTAATAATCAGATACCTACCTTTGAAGACAAAGCTGAAGCGCTACATTATTTCCCCATGTTCCGCACCTGGTTCGGTTTGAATGGCTTATGCAAACTTCCCTGGAATGATGTGGAACCGGAAAACAACAAAGAATCCGGTGAACCGGCCAAGGTTCCGCAACATGTCGATAACTACGTCACCATTTTCAATGCGGTTACCGGCCTGAATGTCGACAAACATGAAATCGTCCGCCAAAGCGAAAGAGTGTATAATTTCCAGCGTATCTTCAACATCCGCAGAGGTTACGGGCTCCGTATCCACGATGCCCAACCCTATCGCGCCGCAGGACCTGTTACGGAAGAAGAATACCTTTCACGCCAGGAGCGGTACGATAAACAGCTTAAAGAGCTGCTTCATCTTGAACCGGAAAAAATGACCCTGCAGGAAAAGATGGCTGCAACCCGTCATTACAGGGAAGATCGGTATGAACAGCTTCTGGATGCTGTATATAACCGCCGCGGCTGGACAAAAAACGGGGTTCCAACGCCGGAACATTTGAAAAATATCGGGATGGATCTGCCACAGTTGATAGAGGTGATTGCTCCGTTGCAGGATTCAAAATAGCATGCAAGTGTGCAAGTGTGCAGAGGTGCAAGTGTGCAAATGCCAATGTGCTGGTTATTAGTTATATAACAACTATTAACTAATAACTATTAACTAATAACTATTAACTGGCATTTGCAAACCTGCAAACTTGCAAACCTGCACACTAAAAAAATCTTCACTTTCATTTCCATTTCCCCCTCCCTTTTGCATCTATATGGAGAAAAGGCTATGGAAAAAATTAAAAAAGAACAGTAAGTTGATACAGGTGATTGCTCCGTTGCAGGATTCAAAATAGTGTGCAAGTGTGCAAGTGTGCAGAGGTGCAAGTGTGCAAATGCCAATGTGCTGGTTATTAGTTAGATATAACTATTAACTAATAACTATTAACTGGCATTTGCAAACCTGCAAACTTGCACACTTGCAAACCTGCACACTAAATTTTACAGTCTGATTCCCTTTACAACACTGACCCCAACCGAATATTTAGGTCCGAGCTGTACGCCGTGATAATCTCTGCTGACAGGAAAATCGGCCATGACCGCAACATTCCAGCTGTAAGGAAAGGTATAGCTGAACTGGGGAGCAATGATGAAAACATTACCACCGGAACTGGTAAAATCGATCTTTCCTTCTTTGTCGATCTTCCGGTTCTCATTCCTGAACTGAAGCAAGCCGGTACAATGTTTAAGAAAGCTTTTACTCAGAAAAAGTGAGGTAAACCATGCGTTGCCAAAGGTATAGTCTCTTGGATTGGCTTTGTTGATTTCGTAACGGTTCAACAGAATTGCCCTGAACTGATACATGGGAAAGGACTGAGAAATAAACAACTGCCCCACAAAACCATATGCGCCGGTGGAAGGCTGAAGATCTTCAGGCATCGGCCCAAACTGGTTCTCAACCGGCTTCTGGGTCAGCGGCACTTTTGCACCTGCCCCGACAGTGATCTCGAGCTCACGTAAGGTATGTAACAAACAGTACTTTAATGAAAAAACGGAGTTGGATATCCCGCTGGTCTCGTCTTTCATCTCTATCCCCACCACCTTGTATTTCTTCGTTTTATTCAGATAATACCCAAATTCGCCTTCAACGGTCAGCCTGTCGGTAATCCCATAAGATACCATCTGCCCGATGTAATTGAAATTGGCTGTAGCATCCTGCATTTCAGCGGGTTTTCCACCCTTAAAATAGGTGTCGGAAAAACTGTGTTTAAAAAATGTGATGCTCCGGATGGCGCTTTTCTTAACTACTCCCACCGATGAGGTTGAACCTACCGGGCTACCCGGTGAACAACACTGAGCTTCAAGCTGGTTTGCCCAACCTGCTGACAAACAGACAATAACAAAAACGGTAAAAAATCTGGCCATGAAAGAGCGGTAAGGATTATTCTTTTACAACTTTGGTGGTAAACACGAGGCCATTACGACCGGTAAAGATAACGGCGTATATTCCTGCCTCCAGCATGGCTGTGCCAATAATGACCTGGTCCTGGCCGTCAACAGCCTGTTCAGCCATCTTACGGCCACTCAGGTCGAAAACAGCCAGCGAACCGGACATCTTCCGGTCGAACCCGGCCGTCAGCTGGTCCTTAATCAGAGATGGGAAAATATGAATCTGCTGCTGAGCCTGAACATCTTCAATACCCTGGGGATTATACTGCAATCCTGTTTCGATGGCTGCAACAACCGCGGTATTATCAGAAGGTTCGTAACCCAGTTTTTTATAGAGTACTTCATGATTATTTTTGCCGACAACCACGATGGTAGGCATTCCCATTCCTCCATAGTAACTTACCTGGTTATCATCCCCGCTGAAACAGGTATGGGTAAAACCGTAAGCCGACATCCAGGCTTGCATCTGTGAACAGCTGATACTATTAGTGTACCCGAAAGTGTAAATATGGACCCTTCCCGGGTGGGAGGAACCGTAAGGCGCAGCAATGGTCCTCAGCCCGTCTGTACCGGTAATACAGGAAGAACAATTCATCATCACAAAATCAATGATAATGACATTACCGGCATCAAGCTCTGTGAACAGGTGGTGATTCCCTCCGCCGCAATCACCCACATTAAAATCCATAGCAGTACTTTGTGAATATATTCTTGAAGTAAAAACAAGGATACATAACAGGAAAAACGAACAGGCAATCTTCTTCATAAGCTGACGATTTATCAAAATACTAAGGGGAAACGAAAATCATTTTATTAATCAACATCACTAGTGTCCACTAAAAATTAACTTTTGTTCTTTGAAATCCTTGTAATCCGTAGCTTTCAGCGTTTTTTTGTTACGTGACGATTTGAATTGGTATGTTAGCGGTTTCTGATTGCAACCCTATGAACCAAGGTAAATTC
>JAPLDE010000201.1:0-13657 GCA_026391855.1 Bacteroidota bacterium
TCCAGAAGTTAAATTTCCGGACTCAAAGCAATCACTAAAAGGAATATTACCTGGCGGCGGCGGTGTATTTTCGCCAGTAATCTGAATACAATCAAGCCACCCGGTTCCCCACGATTCGGTACTGCCCCAGTAAAAAGTTTCAGGCAGGCCAAAATTGCTGTCATAAAATGCGAAATTGTCTGCAAGTAACTGGTTATCAATATAAACATCGTAGGTATGGTGCACCATATCCAAAACAACTTTAACCTGGCACCATGTATCGGCTATATAAGGGAGCAATTCAACCAGTTGATTATCTCCGCCGCCATTATAAGCACAGAGATAGCCGGACCACCTGAGAAATACTTCCGAAGCAACATGGCCCATAGCATCTTTAACCCTGAAAATATCGCAATTGCTACCTGTCTGTGAGGCTTTTACGGCATATTCAACCAAAACCTTGTCAGTAGTGATTGGAACCATGGTTTTTGTAATGGAGTAAGTATCATTCCCCTGCACACAATAGCTGCCTTCATAAGGTGTAGTTGTGCTGATCTGTGCATTACCAGTAATAACCCAGCCACCGAAGGTTAAATCACCTGACTCAAAGCAATCGGAGAAAGGTATATTTACCTGTGAGAAAGCATGTTGATTTATCAATAAACTTATCAGGACAGAGATTAGTGATCGTGTTAAAGCTTTCATTTTAAGTCATTTTATTTATTAATATTGAATTTAATTAATTGTCTTTTAGGCATCGAACAGAAACACCAATACTTTTATCAGAAGAAGATCTCCCAATTGGGTCATCATTATATTCTAAATTCCAGTTGAAGAAATTTGTTGTATTATTTTCTGTTGAGGTTCCAAAATAAGCATTGATTAATAAACCCATGTAACCTGATGATACATCAAATAAACCAGCCCCAAATGCAGTAAAACCGCTTTCATTTGTTCCAGTATTATCAGCATCCCAATGAGTATTTCCTGCTTCCCTGATTTTTTTACCTGCATCAGTTCCGAGCCAGCCAAAATTGTTACAATTAACAGTTGGATCAATGTAAGTTGTAAGAGCGCACCATTCATTGTTTGATGGGATATGCCATCCTGCCGGGCAGATTCCTTTTGAACCCTCAATGGTTGAATATTGCATCAACTCATCCCATTGATACAGACCGCCATAAATTGAACAGTTAACAAGGTTATAATCATAGCAGTATTTTTCTATCAGGCTGTTGTTGGTTTGATTGGATGATCCATTAATCATCGTTCCAACATTCAGGTTTTCCTTCAACCAGCATTGTGTACCAATTAGCACTGTATTATAGGGTTGTCCATCATAAAAAACAGTAGAAGACCCACAAGTAAAGGGGGGTGTATTTAACATACAACTCCATTGAGTTCCATTGTAAAAGCAAAGGGTTTTCTGTGAAATATTGTAGATCGTCAATCCTTCAGCTGGTGAAACAATGCCATTCATTTGTGCATCTGATAATCGGGGAGGTAAGAAACCTTGTTCTGTTGATTGGATATCAAGTTTTGCTGAATTTGCTGGTGTACTTGTACCAATACCTACATTACCTGGATTATTATTACTGATATCACTACCAGTTTTCGTCCAGACAGTACTAATAGTATTTGAAGTCAGGGTAATTCCAGCACCTGCATTATAGGCACCTGCCGGTCCAACCGGTCCTTGTTGTCCTTGTTGTCCCGTCTGCCCAGTTGGTCCTTGTGGTCCCGTCAGCCCACTAGGTCCTTGTGGTCCCATTTGCCCAGCTGGTCCTTGTGGTCCCATTTGTCCAGTTGGTCCTTGTGGTCCCGTCTGCCCAATAGGTCCTTGTGGTCCCATTTGCCCAGTTGGTCCTTGTGGTCCCATCTGCCCAATTGGTCCTTGAGGTCCCGGATTTCCGGTTTCTGCATAAAAGGCATACGGAACACTTAACAACTGGCTTGTCCCTGCAAGTGTATCTGTTGTTCCGATTTTGACAATTTTTGAATTAATCCAATAATTGCCTGATGACCAGTTAATTGTATCGAATCCCGGGCCACCTCCAAATTGGATGGCCAATAATCCGACTTCATTGGTAGTGTTTGTTAAATTCTCCTGATATACAGGTAAGCCTGTGGAAGAATTTTTTGTAATACTAATCCGAATGTAGACCGGTAGATTTTGGAGGACATTATAAATGCCATCCCTGACAACCACCTGATATGTCATTTTTTGAGGAGCCTGTGCATTCAGGTTGGAACAGGTGATTATTGCCAGAAAACAAACAATGAGTCTTTTCATAATTTATTGATTTTTAATGATTTTAAATGACTTAACTAAGCTGTTATTTTCTTTTATTGTTAAAAGATATGTTGAAGGAGCATACTTTTCCATGGGAATCGGGTTTATCTGTTCTGAAATCAATCCGTTAATTAATAGTTGGCCTTGCAGATTATAGAGCTGGTAGGTCAGGCCTGATATACTTTTCCTGTCAACCTTAATATTCAGCTGATTCCGGGCCGGATTGGGATAAACAGAAAAATCCAGTCTGATATCTTTTAGGTCATCAATCCCGATAATAATAATATTATAAGGCTGTTGAAGGCCTAGGGTGGCAACAACTGTTCCGGTTCCAGTTAACGTAATGTAATCAACCTGGCCGACCGTATAACTTGCCTTACCTCCGGTTGTTCCCGTTAAAGTACCTCCGGATGCAACTATTCCCTGCTGGGCCTTTATCCGAGCTATCGTGCAAATCAGCAGACAGCAAACTAATAAAACTGTTTTTCTCATTTGTAATTCATTTTAGGGTAATAATGTAAATTTCATTTCAATATCATGCGGTGCGATGTTCATCTTCAATTAAATATATTTCTATATAATATCTGTAATGATACCCAACAGCGATTTTCTCTGCAAGTAATATTAAAACGAAACTTCCCCCCTCTAACAAAGTGAAAGTTTAACTGTAGGAATGAGTGGTTTTTACCAAAGAAGATAGGGTTATCTTAAAGGAAT
Organism: Bacteroidota bacterium; assembly: GCA_026391855.1. Lineage (GTDB taxonomy): Bacteria > Bacteroidota > Bacteroidia > Bacteroidales > CAIXZF01 > JAKLIX01. The sequence continues at coordinate 2,990 of JAPLDE010000201.1, forward strand.
GAAATCCTGAGAGGTATATCCTCTGGCGTCCAACGCTCTATCACCGTTTGATACGTAGGGGCTTTATTGATAAACAACAGGGTGAATATAGATTTGAAGACCCCTTTTGCAAACGAAATTGGGTCACGGCCTCTTCATCCCCGAAATCCTTTTATGACTAGCTTTGAGGATAACCGTTTCCTGGTCTTTTACAAGAGTACATTCAAGGTTGGAGGTGTTTACCCTGGTAAGGTATCGAAGGTTTACAATATGGGAACGATTGATCCTGAAAAATTGGCCAGTGGGGAGCATTTCTTCCAGTTTGCCGATATTGTAGGTGAGGAGTTCTCTTTTATCCTTTGAAAGATAGATATCACTGTAGTTGCAGTCGGCCTGAATGTAAAGAATATCAACCGGGTCGATAAGGATAAAACCGAAGAGGGTGTTAAAGCGAAGTTTATTGACGGGTTGCAGGTGCAGTAGCAGATCTTCTATCCTTTGCTGGTGGTTGTTGTCTCTTTTGGCTTCCAATAACCTTTGGATACATTGAAGGAGTTCTTCCTTCACGATCGGCTTTAAAAGATAATCAAAGGCTGCATATTTAAAGGCCTGGATGGCATACTTATCGTAAGAGGTTGTAAAGATGATATAGGGAAGGCCCCCGCTATTTTTCAGCCGGTCAAGAATTTCGAATGAGTTGCCATCGGAGAGTTCCACATCAAGGAAAGCCACATCGGCATGGGTGGCACCCATCAGATCAGTTCCTTCTTCAATGGATCCGGCTGTTCCGGTCACTGAAAACAGTCCTGTACCCTGAAGGAGACTTTTGAGCGTATCCCGCGCCCTGAGGTCATCTTCAATGATAATTGCAGATAATTGTTCAGGCTTTAAACTCATGAAGATAAAGGTATTGGTAAACGCCTGGCGAAAATAAAAAATATTGTCTAATCCGGAGCAGAGAAAAATAATACCTGAAAAACCGTCAACAGGCTTCTACACTTGATTTGACAGAAAGTCCTCTATTTGCTTACAAAAAATGAGATATTCTACTTTCATGATGGTCACCTCATCCAATGTAAATACAGTAAACACATCATAATCTCCCTGCAATCTGTTTTCATAAGCCTTTTTAAGGTACTCCCCATAAGCTTTTCCAAAAATACCGGCATGAATATAATTCCGGTTAAACCAATCGATTAACTGCTGGTGCTTCGAGGTTTCAAATCCGTTGTGCAATGCAAGAGCCAGTAACATATAGAACATGCCATAATAGATTCTGTTGACGGCAGATGAGTATGACCCGATTGCGATAAGGGAATCAATATCCTTTTCCAAAGATTTTGCCTGGTTTATTCTGTAATTGATTAAACCCTTTTTGTCAAGGTCATCTAAGGTCATGCCCGGATTCCGTTTTTAATGGCATTTTTAAAAATTGGCTGCCTGCCCCTTAAGGAATGCTCAACCTCATCTAAAGACAAAATGTGGATATCAATAAAAACCTGGTAATTCAATTCGAAAGAGTAGATGTCTTTAAGCAACTGATTTCTAAATATCCAATCTGTTTTATCTCTGGTAATCAATAAGATGTCATAGTCAGAATCTTGTAAGGCTATTCCTTTTGAACGGGATCCGAATAAAATGAGCTCGATAAGATTATCGCCCTGTCTCTCAAGTAGGTACCTTTTAAGTTCCTTTATTATCCCAATCTCGTCCATGGTTTGACTCTAATTCGAAAAACAAATTTGCATTCAATGCAAATTTCCGAAATAAACGCAAGGCGAAGATAGGCAATTCTACGAAAAAATAATGAAAAGATCAACTTTTGTTCCTGCGGGAGTATGACCGGCATCATACAGATCTTCAATGTTTTGGTTGATGATAGTTCCGGTAAGCCTGGCATACAAACCATAAATTTCTTCCATGGTTCTCAGTCCGGTACCCTTCCTTTCACCGGCTTCCCCGGAAGTTTGTTTCCTTCCCATGCCATTGTCCTGTATGGTGATATGCAATTGTTTTCCCTGCTGGTCCAGAACAATACTGAGTTTTCCGGGCGTTTCAAGATTCCGCAACCCGTGTTTGATAGCGTTTTCGGCATAGTGCTGCAACAGTAACCTGGGAACTTTCCTTTGAAGATCAATTTCAGACGGGACAATAACTTCATAATCAAGGCAATGTGAAAACCTTTTTTGCTGAATGGAAAGATAGCTTTCCAGGAAATCAAGTTCTTCTTTTAAGGGAGTATCATAGTTGGCTGAGTGTTCCATTGTGTACCTGATCAAAGTCGTAAGCTTTGTGAACATGGAATAAGCTTCTTCCTTTTCTTCCTGATAAATGAATGAACTGATGGTATTGAGGGCATTAAAGGTAAAATGGGGATCAAGATGCCGACTCAGCAAGGACAATTGTAAGCCGGCGATTTTTTCACCTATCAGCTTTTTTCTGCCTTGCTGTATGCTATATTGCCACCTGATCAGGTAAATCAGTAGTGTTAACCCACATAAAATTCCCAGCCGGATCAGATATCTTAACTGGTAAACCCGATTGATACTATATTTAAACCAATATTCCCGGTCACCTGTTTGTAGAAATAGCAAGGGATAGCCGGTTTTATCCGTAACTACCGAGAAATGTGGAAGTTCTCTGGAAAACGAAACCGGAGCGGTTACCGGAAAGGAATAATCTTCACGTGAGACTGTATATGATTCATTATCTGGCATTGAAAATACATATTCCAGTTTCCCGTCTGAATCGAGGTCGGATTGATAATAAAGATTGATTCTGGCTGGGAAATTGGTTTCAAAAGGCCTCAGGTTTAATTCCCAATCCACCGTAAACGTCTTGCCTGAGGCATCAGCGAGAAGAAATTGCGAAGTTAATAAGGGCTTTGGGATTATAAATCGATAGAAAAACGGATGAAGATTATTATCTAACTCTTTTGTTTTCAATAGCTTTCCTGATAAATCGTAACAGGAGAGCTGATAACATGGTTTTCCTTCTTTAAGAATTTGAAAAAGTGACAGAAGAATGACGCCCCTGGCGTCTTTTAAAGCAACAACATCAACAGAAGTTTTGTGACCGGGGTTTTCAACGGGGGGAAAGTAAAATTTCAGGTTGTGGTCAAGCACCAATAACCATGAGCTCCAGTCCGTAAATGGTATTTTTGAAGAATCAGGATAGTTTTTTGTGCTGGTTGACAGTCCAATAAATTCCGGATAGGGATCATTATCGAGATTTACCGGGGTAAGGTTGGTTATAACTCCCTTTTCCGGCCCCTTGAAGAGGGTGTCATGGTGAATATCCCATACAAATAAATTCCTGGGTTGGAGAGAATACCCTGCATTTATTGAGAAGGCAACATCCTGGAAATGATCATGCTGCAAATCACAGGTATCTATTGTTGAAACCTGGAAATCAGCTAATCCATCGATCAGCCTGGTTTTACCAACTATGTGATATCTATGCTCATAAACTTCTTTGCCTTTCGACTGCAATTGATGGATGAGGATGGTGTCCCGTTGACAGGACACAAAGTAGAATTCCGGATAGCCGTCCCTGTCATAGTCGGCAATCATTGCATTGTCTGTTGAGGCCACTCCCCGGAAATCCCACCATCCTAATAAAGAACCTTCCCGGGTGAGTATCTTCACAGCAGCCTTGTCCTGCAAACTATTGAAAAGAACGATCTTCTCGTACTTTCCGTCATTGTTGAAATCATAGAAATACTCCAGGCAGTCAGGCTTATCGGAAATGCCACTGTTTACCTTCGTTAGTGAATATTTTGAAAACTTTGGAGAAAAAGAAAAAACAACCAGGGTCAGGATGATTGCCAGGAAAACTGGACTTGTCAGCACCGTAACGATGCGATACAATATTTTCCCTGACCAGTATGATGCCATGATGTTTCTGAAAATTCAATTCAATAGGCGAATATATACAATAACTTCTGACAAATTGATGCAGTGGACTCTTCAATCCGTTTGAGGATTATTTACTTTTACAAGGAATTTGAAAGAAGTATTTAATCTTAAGACCCATAACAATGAGACCTAAACCATTAAAACCAAGGATAATAGCGATGACGAAGGAAGAAATGAAGACTCCTCCCACCAGATTACGGCAAAAACCCAAAAAGAAAAAACCTGAGCCCGGGATTCCCTATCATTACAAACCAGAGGAACTTAGATTGGAGGACTGGCAGATAGCGCTCAGGCAACAGTTTGTGAAGGATAAATCCTTTGAGATCACCAAACTGGATGATGAAAGGGTTTTTGGCGATTATAAAGTGTATAATCCTGAAACAAAAAACAACTATAAAGTGGCCATCCGCAGCCAGGATAACAGCCTGAATTTTTGTTCCTGCCTCGATTATAAGACCAATCACCTGGGAACCTGCAAACACATAGAGGCGGTATTGCTGCAAATCCGTTCAAAACCCAAACAGGCAAGCATACTGAAGAAAGGCTATCACCCTGCCTATTCATCCATTTATCTTCAATACGGAAAGGAAAGAAAGGTAAAGATGCGGATCGGGACCGATCATTCGCGCAAATTTACTGCCCTGGCAAAGAATTTCTTCGACAGGGACTTAACTTATTTACCAAAGCATTATCTGGACTTTATGGGCTTTCTCCAGCAGGCCCGGCAAATTACCCCTGATTTCCGCTGTTATGATGATGCCCTTGAATTTGTCATAGAGCAAAGAAGTAAATTTCTGATGACCAGGCGTATAGACGAGAAATTCCCTTCAGGAAAAGAATTGAAAGGGCTTTTAAAAACAGATTTCTTTGAATACCAGAATGAAGGGATACTTTTTGCAGCCAAAGCAGGGCGGTGCATCATTGCAGATGATATGGGACTGGGAAAAACGATTCAGGCGATCGGTTCGGTTGAGTTAATGAGGAAAGAAGGTGTAATTTCAAAAGTACTCATCATTTGCCCTACATCATTAAAGTACCAATGGCAATCGGAAATTAAAAAATTCACCAGTTCCGATGTTCTGGTAATTGAAGGTCTGCCTCACAACAGATTAGAACAATACCGTTCGGATAATCTGTACAAGATATTGTCATATCACACGGTAGGCAATGATATTGAGGCAATTAACCAGATGGAACCCGATCTGGTGATACTCGATGAAGCCCAGCGTATCAAAAACTGGAAGACCAAAGTGGCACAAAGTGTGAAAAAAATCAAATCCACTTATGCTATTGTCCTCACGGGTACTCCACTTGAAAACAAATTAGAGGACCTTTACTCCATCATCCAGTTTGTGGATCCATACAGGTTGGGCCCTTATTATTGGTTCATGGACAGGTACCAGACAAGGAACCAAACGGGAAAAGTAACCGGTTTTCAGCACCTCCATGAAATTCACCAAAAACTGTCCGACATCATGATCAGGAGGAAGAAAAGTGAAGTGCTTACGCAACTACCAAAACGCATGGATAAAAATTTATTTGTTTCCATGACGAAAAAGCAGATGGAATGGCATGATGAATTTAAAGATATTGTTGCAAAGCTTGTGCATAAATGGATAAAACAGGGTTTCTTACTCGAAAAAGACCGGCAAAGGTTGTTGATCAACCTGAATTTAATGCGCATGGTATGTGACAGTACTTATATTATTGATCAGGAAACCCGGCATGATACCAAGATCGAAGAATTGATGAATATTATCCTGGAATGTGTAGAAACAGGGGACGAGAAAATTGTTGTTTTCAGTCAGTGGGAGCGGATGACAAGACTGGTTGCCAGGGAACTTGTAGAAAATGACATTCAGTTTGAATATTTACATGGCGGTGTACCCAGTGCAAAACGCAAACAATTGTTCGATCATTTCAACAATAACCCTGAGTGCAGGGTATTTCTTTCAACCGATGCGGGAAGCACCGGGCTGAACCTGCAATCTGCATCCCTGATCTGCAATCTCGATATCCCATGGAACCCTGCTGTTCTGGAGCAGCGTATCGGTCGCATTCACCGCCTGGGACAAAAGAAAAATGTATCGGTGATCAATTTTGTTTCTAAAGGGACCATCGAACACAGAATGCTGGGGGTTCTTAAATTTAAATCCTCACTGGCAGAGGGCGTCCTGGATAACGGCGATGATACCATTATCATGGACGAGAATCGCTTCAGGGCTTTTATGAAAACCATCGAAGAGATTACTGCAGGGCCTGAATGGGAGTCATCCTCTGAAAATTCCGGTCAGCAGGAAGAAGAAAATGAAGCGCTTGAGTTAAATTTCCCGGAGGCCGAAGCAAAACAGCAAAGTGATGAAGAAATCCCGGAAACCAGCATTGCAGGTGATGATGATATTCCTCAGCAAGGAAGAGAACCCGTCATGGATCAGACAAAAACTGATAATGTTGAAGACCCTGCAACGATCATTCAAACAGGGCTTAGCTTTTTCTCCGGTTTGATGAAAACCCTTTCTTCTCCTGAATCAACAGAAAAATTGGTGAAAACTATTGTTGATAAGGATGAAGCATCTGGTAAAACCTATCTCAAAATTCCGGTTGAAAGTGAAAAATTAGTCAACGATGTATTGGGGATGCTGGGGAAATTATTGAATGCCAATAGAGGATAATTTCACAATTGTCAACGTATTAAAATGCTGATATTCAATTGTTTAATATTTTGTAATAATGACAATTGTATATTGTGAAGACCATGGTATATTTCTGTAACCAAATATTACTGTTGGGAAACGATACATCGTGTCCTGAAACACATCGTATCCCTGAAACACATCGTATCCTTAAAATACATCGTATCCCAACAATATAAGAGGTTCATTCCATCCCGAAAACCAAAAACGAAGACAAATGCAAACAACAAGGAATACCTGGAAAGAGATCAGGTCTTATGTCATCATTACCCTTGGCCTGTTTATTAATGCCCTTGGGTGGACCGCCTTTTTGATCCCTTCGGATGTGGTGGGTGGGGGAGTGGCCGGTATTTCAGCTATGATTTATTACGCGACAGGACTTCCGGCCGGGGTGAGCCTGCTGGCGATCAATGCTGTTCTTCTCCTTTTTTCATCGCGTACCCTGGGAAGGTCCTTTGGGGTGAAAACCGTGTATTCTATCGTGGTATTGTCGGTTTTACTGACTTTTCTCCAATGGTATATCACCAAACCGGTGGTGGAGGATAAATTTATGTCGGCCATCATCGGCGGAATACTATGTGGGTTGAGCATAGGGCTGATCTTTACCCAGGGAGGAAGCACCGGTGGAACAGATATTGTGGCCATGATTGTCAATAAATACCGTAACATCAGCCAGGGAAAAATGATACTGTTATGCGATGTATTCATTATTGCCTCTTCGTTTATTATCTTCCGTTCTATTCAGTACATCGTTTATGGTTATGTGACCATGGCAGTTACATCGTATGTGATTGACCTTTACCTTACCGGTTCGAAGCGATCCCTGCAGATTTTCATTTTTTCAAAGGAAAGCCAGGCCATTGCCGATAAAATAGGGAAAGAAGTGGGCCGGGGGGTGACTTTTCTGAAGGGGAAAGGATGGTATTCGGGTCAGGATGCCGAGGTGATCATGGTGATTATCAGAAAATATGAGTCGGCCCATATCTTCCAAACCATTAAAGAAGTGGATCCCGATGCTTTTATTTCGGTAGCCAATGTAATGGGGGTTTATGGAAAGGGATTCGACCGCATTAAGTAATAAATATTGTTTCAACAAAAAAGTTGCTATTTTTGGTATAAGAATTATAAAGATAATTGAAATTCTCAGGTTCACACTTATCATCAGCATTGATAATTGCCTTGTGGTTTTTCTACTGAATAACCGGGATAAGATATTTGTCCTTACATAAAAAATTTTAAAAATGAAAGCAACTTCAATATTAGGTGCAGTTATCCTGACGGTAATGTGCGTTTTTTTCACGGTTGCTCAGATCCCAACTTCGATGAACAAGACCAGCAGTTCTGGTCAGAAGGAAGGCCAATGGACTATTCTTTTTGATGAAAACTGGAAAGTTGTTACAGACCAATCCTCTGCAAAATATTATCGCATAATTAATTATACAAATGGAAAACCGACCGGCATAGTTAAAGACTACTATAAATCAGGTAAAGTACAGTGTGAATTTAAACTGCTTTCAGATGACCCTGAAGTTTATGCTGATGGGGTTGCCTTATGGTATTATGAAAATGGAAACAAAGCACAGGAGTCTATATATAAGAACGGAAAAGTCAACGGAAATTCAAAATCGTGGTATGAAAATGGAAAATTAAAATCTGAAGGCACAATATTGGATACCGTTCAGGATGGCAGATGGGTATATTACCATGAAAACGGAAAGTTATGGTCAGAAATGTCATATAAAGAAGGTAAAAAATGGGAATGCTTTTCCAACTTTGATGCATCAGGAAAACCACAATCTTGCGGGACAATAAAAAACGGAAATGGGATTATGATTTCCTATTATGAGAAAGGCGGAAAGATGTTTGAGTCGAATTTTTCGAATGGTATTAGGGAGGGAAGATCTGTGGATTATTATGAAAATGGAGGTAAAAAAGCAGAAGGGAAATACTCCAATGATTTGAAGGATGGACCATGGAACGAGTGGTATGATAATGGAGGGAAATTGAGTGAGGGGGAATATAAGAAAGATATCCAAAATGGGACATGGAAGGAGTGGTACAAAAATGGAAAAATAAAGGAGGAAGGTTATTATAAAAATGGACATAAAGAGGAAAACTGGAAGGAATATTATTATGTTCATGATGAAAAGGATAAGGATAGTTCAGTTAATGTATTATTGGATGCCCTCTATTTCGGTCCATTGAAAAATGGAGAAACATGGGGCGAAGGAAAATATAAAAAAGGCAGCAAAGCAGGGATTTGGAGATATTATGATTCCAAAAACAACAAAGTAGGTGAGGGATCCTGGTCATTAATGGATGCTTCAGAAATTGAAAAAACTGATAATCAGGCAGAGAAAGTTTCTAAATTGACCACATCATTTGTTGAAAATACCTTTAATTACGGAATGTTTTATATAGCACTTGCTCAAGACGGACCATGGACTTTGTGGAATTCTGAAAATAAAAAGACAGCTGAAGGAAGATTTATTAGTGGGAAAAAAGAGGGCAAGTGGACAAATTGGTTTTATGAAAATGGAATTTATGTTGAGATTAATTACGTCCAGGATAAAATGGCAGGCAAGGTTTACGGATACTACCTGAATGGTAATGAGCAATCTGAAGGTGTTTTAAAAGAAGGTAAGAAAACGGGTTTTTGGAAAGAATTTGCAGAAGACGGTCAGTATCTTGAGGGATCGTATGAGGATGGAAAAAAAGAAGGGAAATGGAGTTTATTTGATAAATATGGCAAACTACAGGGAGAAGGATGGTACAGGAATGATGTTCTTGTTAAATAAACGAACAGATTGAAGATTTTCTTTCAACAGTAATCGCAACCAGGCCAAAATTGGGTGCAACCTTTATTTTTTCCGGTAGAAGAGGTATTGGGCAATGATAACCGAAAGCAGCGTGATCAGGGTATTGAGGAAGATCCTGAAAAGGGTGGCGAAGATCTCGGTGAACCGGAAAACTTCGACAAAGAAAAGAAAGGTATGGTGGATAAGAATAAGAGAAGCCGAATAGGACAAAAACCAGTTGAACCCCAGGTCTCTCAGGCCGGGATGGATACCAGGTTCATATTCTTTCCTGGAGGTAAGCAGGCGTAGGACGAAAGGTCTTGAAAAGGCCATCATGGTGGCAGCGCCGGCATGAAGACCGTACGAATTCGAGAAAGCATCAATCAGCATACCTATCCCGAAAGATGAAAAAAGCAGCAGCCATTTGGGTGTTTCAAAAGGGAGCAGGAGGATGAAAAGTACATACAGGTATGGGTTGATGAAACCCAGGAAATGAATACGGTTCAGGATGACCACCTGGATAGCGACCAGCACAAGGAAGCGGAGGATATTCTTAAAAACTTCGTTATTCATCTACTTTAAACCTTTCCAGATAGATCTTTTCGTCCCTTAAAAAATCGGTTACCACGTATACATACGACAGTTTGTTGTAATTCTGCGAGAATTTCAGGGTGATCTCATAAAAGTTATACCCCTTGTCGACAGAAAAATCTTTGATGGTGCCAATCAGCATGTTTGGCGGGAAAACATGGGAATATCCTGAAGTAACCACCGTATCTCCTTTGGCTATCTGGACATTGGCAGGGATATCCTGCAGTTTGCCGTTGGCATAGCTTAATCCGTCCCAGGTCACGGTTCCGACGAATCCGTTTTTACTGATCTTGGCTGAGATCTTGGTTTGTTTGTGTAACAGGCTGATTACCCAGGAGAAATTCTCAGACACCTTGGAAACGATCCCGACAACGCCATCGGGAGAGATCACGGCCATGTCGGGCTTTATCCCATCCTTGCGCCCTTTGTCGAGCATAATGTAATTGTTACGGTTACTCACCGAGTTACTGATAACCCGGGTTGAAATATAGTGGTACTGCTGTTTGTTGGTGGTGTCGGTTTTTGAAAAATGAGCCGTATCTGTAATGTGATATGCTGAAAGGAGCTGGGAACGAAGCCGGGCGTTTTCGGCAGCCAATGTCTTATTGGCCTCTTTCAGCCGGAGATACTCGGTGATATTAGTGACCGACCGTTGAAGAGAACCGGTAATTTCGCTGGTGGCATTAAGCA
>JAPLDE010000201.1:13676-17536 GCA_026391855.1 Bacteroidota bacterium
AAGCACAATGGTATGCTGATAATACTGGTTTTCAATAACTAACATCATAGCAACAACTTCCAGGACCAGGAAGAGGAAAAAGAAGTGGTTCCTTAAAAGAAAGGCGAAAAAGTAACGCATGGCAATGCGGGGTTAAATGAACGCCTTGTTACTTGATCAGGAAGTTGAATTTATCAAAGTTCTTCAGTGCAATACCTGTTCCTCTGGCTACAGCATGAAGGGGATCTTCTGCCAGGTGAACGGGCAGTTTTGTTTTCATATGGATACGTTTGTCAAGCCCCCTGAGCAAGGCACCGCCTCCGGCGAGATATATGCCGGTACGGTAAATGTCAGCTGATAGTTCAGGAGGCGTCATCTCAAGGGCATTCAGCACAGCCGTCTCTATTTTCGAAATGGATTTATCGAGGGCATGGGCGATCTCCGAATAGTTGACCATGATCTCCTTGGGAATACCGGTCAGCATATCCCTTCCATGAACGGCATAATCGTCGGGAGGGTTTTCCAGGTCAGTGATAGCTGCCCCTACTTCTATCTTGATCTTCTCTGCCGTCCGTTCCCCGATATTGATGTTGTGTTGCTTGCGCATGTATTCTTCAATATCCACATTGAAATCATCACCGGCGATCCGGATAGATTTATTATTGACAATGCCACCCAGTGCAATAACGGCGATCTCACTGGTGCCTCCTCCGATATCAATGATCATGTTACCGGTGGGCTCCAAAACGTCGATGCCGATACCTATAGCTGCTGCCATAGGCTCGTGAATAAGCCTCACTTCCTTAGCCCCTGCCTGTTCAGCAGAATCTTTTACCGCCCGTTCTTCAACCTCAGTGATCCCGGAAGGGATACAGATGACCATCTTTAATGCCGGAGGAAAGAGACTTCTCCTGATACCCACCATCTTGATCATTTCCCGTATCATGGCTTCCGTAGCCTGAAAGTCAGCGATCACACCGTCCCGTAATGGCCTTATCGTTTTTATGTTTTCGTGGGTCTTGCCATGCATCATCATCGCTTTTTTCCCGACGGCAATGATCTTTCCGGTGGACCTTTCCATGGCCACGATGGACGGCTCATCAACCACTATCTTGTCGTTGTAGATAATGATAGTATTGGCTGTCCCCAGGTCAATGGCGATCTCTTTAGTCAAAAAGGAGAAGAGTCCCATATCTGAATTCGTTTATTTCAATGTTTAAAATGACGGAACCCGGTAAATACCATCCGCATTCCGTTTTCGTCACAATACCTGACAGACTCTTCATCCCGGATCGAACCTCCCGGTTCAATGATCGCATCTATCCCTTCCCGGTGGGCAATCTCAACGCAATCGGCAAAAGGGAAAAAAGCATCGGAAGCCATCACTGCTCCTTTTAAGCTGAATCCAAAGGTTTTAGCCTTTTCGACAGCCTGTTTAAGAGCATCTACCCTTGAGGTCTGGCCAACTCCGCTTCCCAGTAGTTGTTTGTTATTGGCCAGGACAATGGCGTTCGACTTGGTGTGCTTTACCACGATGTTGGCAAAAAGAAGGTTTTCTTTTTCCTCCAGGGTGGGCTCAAGTCGGGTCACTGTCTTCAAGTCTTCATATGTTTCCTTCTTCAGGTCCCGGTCTTGCCCGATTATCCCATTCAAAACCGATTTAAACTGCCTGCCAGGTAGCTGGTACGGTTTAGCCTGCAAAATTATTCTATTTTTCTTGGAAACAAGCTGTTCCAGTGCATTTTTTTCATACCCCGGTGCAATCAGGATCTCAAAGAAAAGCTTGTTGATTTCTTCTGCAGTATCCTGGTCTATCGGCCTGTTGGCAGCCAGGATGCCTCCAAATGCTGAGACCGGGTCGCCTGCCAGTGCATCCAGATAGGACTGGCGAAGGGTTGACCGTACCGCTACTCCACAGGGGTTGGTATGCTTGATAATGACAAAAGCCGTTTCTTCAAAATCACTGAGCAGGCTGATCGCAGCATCAATATCAACCAGATTGTTGTAAGAAATGGCTTTTCCGTGAAGCTGGACGAAAATATCCGAAAGATCACCATGAAAAACACCCTGCTGATGCGGATTCTCTCCATATCGTAATAATGAAGATGAAAGGACACTCTCTTTGAAAACCCCGGAAGGCGAATCTTTGTCAAAATACTTGAAAATGGCATTGTCGTAATGAGAGGAAACCATAAAAGCCCACCCTGCAAAACGCCGCCTGTCCTCCAAATCGGTCTCTCCATTCTTATCTTTTAGTAATTCAAGCAGTTGCGGATAGAAACCGGAAGATGGAACAATGAGAACATCTTCAAAATTCTTCGCGGCTGCCCTTATAAGGGAAATCCCTCCGATATCGATCTTTTCTATGATCTCATCCGGAGTAGCACCTGCAGCCACGGTCTTTTCAAAAGGATACAGATCAACGATAACCAGGTCGATCTCAGGTATCCCGTATTCCTCCAGTTGCTGCATGTCCTGCAAATGCCCGCGCCTGGCCAGGATACCGCCAAAGATCCTGGGATGAAGCGTCTTTACCCTTCCACCCAAAATGCTGGGATAAGAAGTGAGATCTTCAACTTTCCGGGCAGGAATACCCAGGCCGGTGATATACTCATAAGTCCCTCCGGTGGATAACAATTCAACCCCCTGCAAGTGGAGCTCCTTTAGAATGACATCCAGGTTTTCCTTGTAATACACGGAAACCAGTGCCCTTTTTATTTTTTTTGTCGACATGTTTTATCTCCTTACTACCATGTGCAATTTTAGTCAAAACAATCTAATTAAACACTAATTTAGCAAGAAAATTCTACTATGGGCAGCAAGATGCTTCTTCTTGTTAAACTTATCAGAGAGAGTTATCTCTTTGCACTCAACGCGATAATTGTTAATAAACTCAGGACTTTGCTGTCGTTACTCGGGATCACCATCGGTATCTTCTCGATCATTTCTGTATTTACCGTCTTCGATTCCATTGAAAGAGAAGTGAAGAACAGCATTGAATCGCTGGGGAACAACGTGTTGTACATTCAGAAATGGCCCTGGTTCATGGGAGGGGGTGAGTATCCCTGGTGGAAGTATTTTAAAAGACCGGAGGCCGACCTGGAGGAACTGAACCAGATCCAGAAGAGAAGCTATGCCATGGAGTCCGCAGCCTTTATTGTCGGGACCAACCGGACGGTCAAATTTGGGAACAACAGTATTGAAAACGCCAGTGTAGAAGCGGTTTCCTATGATTATGAGAAGATATGGAGCTTTGAGCTGAGCGATGGAAGATATTTTACGCAGATGGAATCGGTTTCAGGCCGACCTGTAGCCATCATTGGTGCTACAGTAGCTGAGAATCTTTTCCAGGGAGTTGATCCCATCGGGAAAAAGATCAAGGTATGGGGCATGGATGTTGAGGTGATCGGGCTGTTCAAAAAGAAAGGAAGCAGCAGTATGGGCGATTCCAATGATGAAAAAGTATTGTTGCCTGTGATGTTTGCCAGAAATTTTATCAACCTCGACAGGGATGATGCCGGGACTGCCATCATGGTGAAAGCCCGGAAAAATATCTCCAATGACGAATTACGTGATGAACTCACCGGAATCATGCGATCGTTGAGAAAGCTTAAACCGGGTGTTGAGGATAATTTTGCGATTAACGAAAGCACCCTGATTACGCAGGGATTTGAACAGGTTTTTGGAGTCATCAGCCTGGTTGGCTGGATCATCGGCGGATTCTCACTGCTGGTCGGAGGATTTGGCATCGCCAATATCATGTTTGTTTCTGTAAAGGAAAGGACAAACATTATCGGCATCCAGAAATCCCTTGGTGCCAAAAACTATTTCATTTTGCTTCAATTTCTTTTTGAAGCTGTATTCCTGTCGGTTTTCGGAGG
>JAPLDE010000074.1:0-26523 GCA_026391855.1 Bacteroidota bacterium
TCTTGTTAATATAGAATACATTCCTGCGGTTTTCCTGGCGGGTCACGTTCTTAATCTCTTGGTAGCCATAAGCCAGTAAAAAGTTGTTGTACCAGTAAACCATGTTGCTTTCAGGCTCGTCGAGGACACGGTCGTGAGCATCGGTATTGTCGATGGGAGCATGTTCAATTCCGTCGATGGTCTGGTCTTTCCTGATCACCTTGGAGGTTATCTTGCCATCGAAACTGTAAGCAAGAATGATCTCGTCCCCGTCGAGTATAGGATTTACCCGTTGTTTCAATTCAAAGGAAAGAATGTTGTTCATTTCCAGGCTGTTTTCCCACAAAAGCTTACCTGTCGTATCAAACCCGGTTACAAAGGCATTATTATACCGGTACCCGTCGAAAACATCGTAATAAACAGGCTGCATGTGCCCGTAATAATCATAGGTCCAGTTTGTAATAGTATGATATTCAGGATAATAAGCCTCAGCCAGGAAAACATATTCCTTTCCTTGTTTAAGGATATTGTGAAGAAGTAAACGGTAGTCAGACGAAATCTCTTTCTCTTTTCGGGTATTTTTTCCTTCATAGATGGCCTGGTTTCCTCTTAGCCGGTTGTAGAAATTCTTAAAATCAAGGAAATTGTAAAAATTCTTGGATATAAGTACCTGATCTTTAATAATTCCGGAGAAAAAACCGGTAGATTCTTCCGCTTTGTTCTGGGTTTCACCGAAAGTTTTTGCTTTGTCGATGGAGTAAGCTCCGAGAACAAGCATTCTGTCGGAATCCAGTGAAACGACTTTAATGGTATTCAGGGTTTTCTGGTCCGGACGGAGATCGAGGGTGACCTGAGTGAGGGACTGACCAGAAAAGTCATAGGTTTTCATACTGAAAACGGATTCTTTCTTACCCGTAAAGTTTTCATAAACCAGGGAGAATCCTTTAGGTCTGACAGATGGAAGAATATCTTCCAGGTAAGTGCGGTTATTCTCTTCAGGCCGTATGATCTGTTTCAATCCCGTACCTGTTTGATACAACATTACCGAAGATTGATCCTCTTTGTTCCTCATTCCCAGTATAATATACCCTGAAAGAAGCCTTCCTGTTGTGATCAGGGTGTGGTCGGGTATATCTTCCTCAATCGATTGAATGACACCAGTTGAAGTGTGGATGACCAGCAGGCATGTCTTTTTTTCAGATCCTTTCTTCCCTGTATCCTGGAAACCCATGACCAAAGTATCCCCCGATCTGGTGGTGAATTTGGGCTCAAATTCACTCCCTAACGGAAATTCCCTGGTCCACTGCTGCTTAAGGTTAACATCATATAAGTTGAACACCCATTTGAAATCACTTTTCTGATCCCCGGTTTTTGCCTGGTAAAGGATGATAACGCCTCTGTTTTCCAGTGAAATGAGCTGAAAGGGTTTGGTATCCTCAGGAACAGGGAACTCAAGCCTCATCGGCCGGTCTGTTTGCCCTGAAAGCCTGGTGTGAGGGGACAGAAGAAAAAAAAGTACAGATAAGATTAAGGTATATCGCTTCATCTGGATTTACTTACCGGAAACATTCATCCAAAGATAAACAAAAAGCCCTTCCTGAAAGTTAACACAGGAAGGGCTTAAATAGTATTCTGCAGTATTGGTTATTTTAAGGCCGGAATGAAAGAACCGTTTACATCGCCGGTGCAAAGGGCTTTCAGGTCGACCGTATAGGTTGTTACATCGGTAACCGCCACGGGTTTAACTTCGAATACCCAGTCACCAACCGGGAAGGTGGTGATTAGGCCAACGAAACGCTTCTGAACCATGAGGGCATCCAGTGAATTCACCACGGGAATGCCGCCGCTTACGTCGGCAGCCTTCAGGTGAATACCCGTGAGGGTGATCATGCCAACAAAGTGTTTCAGTATGCTCAGGGCATCAACAGCATTGATACCACCGGTAGCCTTCGTACAGGTTGCAGTCAGGGTATAGTTACCGGCCTGCACGCCATTAATGACGTATTGACCATTGGCATCGGTGACGGCTGATTTAACCAGAACATTGCTTTGATTGAAAAGCTGAACAGTGGTGTTGGTCATCGGAGTATTTGCCGTATTTCCGTATGTTACTGTACCTGTGATTGTTGAACCGATAGCTAGGTCGTCGGCAGTAAGGTTAATGACCTGCCTCCTGATAACATTATTGGTATTGGCGCCGCTGGGCCAGATACCGTCGGCATCAGACCGGAAATTAATGATGTTGTTATCGAAATCGCGGATCTCAACTCTTCTGACACCGTTTGGATTATTGTCGGAAATTGGGATCACTCCGGCAAAAACACCTTTTACTCCGGTCGGCAATTCCCGGTAAACAGAGTCGATAGATCCCGGCAGGTCACTGTTGGCGAAGGTACTGTAAGCTTCAATGGTCCGGATCTGGAAACACGTCAGGGGAGATCCTGTCCCATCTGCATTATCGTATACCAGCACCAGTTTGCCTGACATAAGAGTATCGACTATTCCCCTGACAAAGGCGCCATCATCTTCTGTCATGGAAGTCCTTTCAGTGATAGGGATATCCAGAGCAGTAACCGTTTTTACGCCAACCCAGATTGGAACGATCGGCATTGAGGCTCCGGTAGGGACGGCAGCTACCCTGAGGTTATGTGTCATTCCTGCATCAAAACGGGTACCATTACCGGTAGGCTGCATATATAACCATATAGGGCCGGTGTTTCCACTGCTATTGGTGCTAAAAGCGCTAGCCACATTGGTGCCGACAAAGGCTGTTCCACTCCATGTATTACCGGCCCCGAATTTGTCGTTCCCTTCAGAGGTTAGCGCCAGGCTGAGTCGTAATGTATAAGTGGTATCAGGCATTAAATTGCTGAAATTCAAACAAATAGCAAAAGGAGTACGACAATTGTTTACAGTTGCTGCTGATTTGGAACCAATAAACTGGGGAACAACGAGTTCCTCCATGCTTGGGCCCGGAATGATTGTAACCACCGGAGAAACTCCATCAGCCAGATTTGGACCTTGGGCAAGGAGAGTATAATCACCGGGAATATCCAGACTGATATTATTAAAAGTAGCAATACCAACGACGGTTGGTTTGGTAGTACTTCCACTCATGGTTCCGGGTCCGGTGAATAAGGAAATGGTAACAATTCCAACGTAGTTAGAGTCAACGGAATTATCAGCCCGAAGTGCCTGTACCTGGAAGGCATTCAGATAAGAGATCAGGTTCATTCCACTGGTAGCAGTAATGGGGAAGTTAAAAAATACAAAGTGATTTGCGGCTGGCAGGACTTCAAACAGGTCACTGGTTCCTGAGGCAAGTAAAGTCGAGCTGGCCGTAATGCTTATGCCGGTTTCGGCCACGTCATATAATAATCCTGTAATAGTAACACTATGGTTTCCGGGTTCAATGTTTCCTTCTATAGTACCTGTCAACGCACCTGTGCCGGTTGTCAGGGCAAGGGTCACTACTGTACTGGCGGTGACAGCAGTAGCCACGCCGAGTGCATTCTGTGATTGTATGGTTACACTGAAAGGTTCGTTGGCTGAGGGGTGTATGCCATTATTAATTTTAGTAACGGCCAGGTTGGTGGCAACCGGAGAACTGCTGCCGGTTCCCAGCACTGTAATATTATCCAGCATAAATTCATCACGTGATCCGGCACCCTGATAATCAGAAAAAACCCATCTCAGGTAAAAGCTTTGGAAATCAGGGATTGACAATCCTGATAAAGAAACTGTTTTGGTATCAAACTCCCATGAGCTGGTTGAAGCCAGGCCGGAAATAAAGGTAACTGCAGGGACTTTAGTATAAGTTACATTATCAGTTGAATAGAAAAAGATAACCTTATTCGACCTTGCCTGGTCATTAAAGGCAGCCACATAATAACTGATTTCAAGGTTTTGAAGCTGACTGCCGGTATTGTTATTCACTTTCAGTGTGATGTAACCACCTGTCGCTGCAGCACCTGAAGGGCAAACGGCAAAAGCATGGTTTCCTGAGATATTCCAGGCTCCCCAGCCGGTTGAAGATACACCTCCATTCAATAAAGTAGCGAAGTTGGCATTGCAGGAACCGGTGAATACAGCCGGGTTCATGGTTACGGTGTCCGCACCATCATTCAAATAAGCCCAGCCATTGGCATCCATTTGTCCTGCTGCAGGAGGAGTGGCCCACATAGGCTGACCCGATACTGATTCGTAAGGTCCGTCATTAACACCGGTGACAGTCGCGTCAAAATCGATGGTATATGTTGTCCCTGTCGCAGTCATCTGGAGCTGCGCATGAACATTTGTATTGAACATGGCGATGGTCAATACGGTAAATAAAATGAATAACTTCTTCATAATGATTGGTTTTGGTTAATTAAATATTGAGTTCTTTTGAATGTCAGTTTCCGGCTTAAAATTAATTAATTTCTACAGAATTCCAGGGAAAAGTGAGGCTTATTTTTAATAAAAAAACCTGGCTTCATACAGCATGAAGCCAGGTTAATACAATTGCTCATTATGAGTCAGTTACAGTAAGATGTTATAGGTGGACTACTTGTTTTCTTTTACCTCTTCAAAATCCACATCGGTTACCTCATTGTTGGAGGATGGCTGGCCGGTTGGTTCGGAAGCCGGGCCTGAGGGGTCCTGGTTTGGTGGCTGCTGTTGTCCCTGGGTAGCCTTGTACATCTCTTCGCTGGCAGCCTGCCAGGCTGTATTGAGATTGTTTAACGCGGTATCGATGGCAGGAATATTTTTGTTCTTATGGGCTTCCTTCAATTCCTGAAGGGCAGTTTCAACAGGACCTTTTTTATCGGCAGGAATCTTGTCTCCAAACTCTTTCAGTTGCTTTTCTGTTTGGAAGATCATGGTATCGGCACTGTTCAGCTTATCCACTTCCTCTTTCAGTTTACGGTCTGTTTCAGCATTGGCTTCAGCCTCTGCTTTCATCTTATGGATCTCACTGTCTGTCAGGCCTGTAGAGGCTTCGATCCGTATGTGTTGTGATTTGGCGGTGGCTTTATCTTTAGCTGTAACATTCAGGATCCCGTTGGAATCTATATCGAAGATAACCTCAATCTGCGGTATCCCTCTGGGGGCCGGTGGAATTCCATCGAGGAAAAAGCGGCCTATGCTCTTATTGTCACGGGCCATTGGTCTTTCACCCTGTAAAACATGGATCTCCACTGATGTCTGGCTGTCGGCTGCAGTCGAAAATACCTCTGACTTTTTGCTGGGTATGGTTGTATTGGCTTCGATCAGTTTGGTCATAACACCACCAAGGGTCTCTATACCAAGTGACAAAGGAGTTACATCAAGAAGCAATACATCCTTCACCTCACCGGTCAGCACGCCTCCCTGGATGGCAGCTCCGATGGCGACAACCTCATCTGGGTTAACTCCCTTTGAAGGGGTTTTGCCGAAGAAATCTTCTACTGCCTTCTGGATGACCGGGATACGGGTTGAACCTCCGACGAGTATTACTTCATCGATATCCGTATTCTTAAGGTTGGCGTCAGCCAGGGCCTTTTTACAGGGTTCTATCGTACTCCTCACATATTGATCGATCAGTTGTTCGAACTTGGCCCGGGTGAGGGTTTTCACCAGGTGTTTGGGAATACCGTCAACCGGCATGATATAAGGCAGATTGATCTCTGTTGACGTTGAACTGGAGAGTTCAATCTTGGCTTTTTCTGCAGCTTCCTTTAGCCTTTGCATGGCCATGGGGTCTTTTCTCAGGTCGAGGCCTTCGTCTTTTTTAAACTCTTCTGCCAGCCAGTCAATAATATTGTGATCGAAATCGTCACCTCCCAGGTGGGTATCTCCGTTGGTGGATTTAACCTCAAAAACACCTTCACCGAGTTCAAGGATGGAAATATCAAAAGTGCCGCCTCCAAGATCATAAACGGCCACTTTAATGTCTTTGTGTTTTTTGTCGAGACCATAGGCCAGTGCAGCGGCTGTAGGCTCATTGATGATCCTTCTTACCGTAAGCCCTGCGATCTCGCCGGCTTCCTTTGTAGCCTGCCGCTGCGAATCGCTGAAATAGGCCGGAACGGTGATAACGGCCTCGGTAACTTCTGTTCCCAGGTAGTCTTCTGCTGTCTTTTTCATCTTTCCCCTTTGTCCACTTTGTATGGGACCCTGGCAATTTCGCGGCTGACCCTGTCAAAAGTTTCACCCATAAACCTTTTTATGGAATATACTGTTTTGGTAGGATTTGTAATGGCTTGCCTTTTTGCAGGATCGCCAACTTTGCGCTCCCCGTTTTCTGTGAAAGCAACAATTGACGGTGTTGTTCTCCGGCCTTCGCTGTTTGGAATCACAACAGGCTCATTGCCTTCCATAACTGCCACACATGAATTGGTGGTCCCTAAGTCGATACCTATGATTTTTCCCATGGTAAATGTATTTAATCTTTAATAATATTTCGATAGAACAGCTGTTGCCGTCAATCACTATGCCAAAAGTCGACTTTACAGGCTGTCCTGAAATATTGGCACGATTGATTTCAGATGAGGAAAGGATTACCAGATGTGTGGGTGACAAAAAGACAGGATATCAGAATCCCAGGTTCAGATCGATTATTCTGGCTTTGGTCAGGTCATTCAATTTAAAAGTCCTGAAAACCTGCGAACGGCTGGAGAAAATGCCAAGGCCATTTTCAATGTTGGTGTAATCGGGTTTTTCCTGGATAAGCCCGTTTGAGGGTTCATAAACATCAAGGTATGTGCTTAGTTCGTCGGAAGCGACAGAAAAAATAAACTCGATGGCCCCGAAATCCGTTTCACTATGACCTTTCTTGCCAACAAAACGTTTCAGATTTGGGTTGGCGGTGATCTTTGACTTAATCAGTTCATAAAAGAAAGGGTTGGAATAGGTGAGCCTCATTTCTTCGCCACCGTTAATATTGGTCGATTTATAGCTGGGGAAAAGCCAATCGACGCTTTTAAACACTGTATCATTGCCTCCGGAAACCGGGAGTTCCTTATAATTAAACCTGATCATCAGCTGGTAACGCCTTCCGTTTTTGGCAGAGTTCCATTCCACTGCCGAAACGCCTTCCAGGCTGAAATCCTTTGTCTTCTCACTGGGCCTGGGTTTGGTCACCTCAAAAGGATATACCAAAACGGTCTGGCCTGTGATGATTTTGCCTGTCTTTGGGTTCACAACGACAATCTTATAGGTACTCTCCAGGTTTAACAGGTGATAGGTCACAGCCTTGTACAAGGTCTGGCTTGGAGAGTAAAACTGCCCTGATTCTTTGTTGTTAACGGTGGTAGTGTCAAAATAGATGATGCCTGCAAGGGTCTTGTTACTCCATTCCTCTAAGCGGACCTGCATAGGGTAGGGGTATTCGCAGGAATCCCGCATCTGTGCCATGGTAAGCACATCACCATCACCCAGAAAGGCTTTGTTGATCTTTACATACGAAATACTGTCATCCTGGTTTAGCAAACCATAGACAATGGTAATATCTTCCCATTTCCCGTTGATGTCGAAATCCGTTGAACAGGACATACTGAAAAACAATAAAAAGGCCAGGGGCAATCTCATCAATTTCATACCGGCAAAGATAAAAGAATTTCTAATTTGTATGCTCTCAACAAGGTTTTTTTAGTAGGGCCACGATATATCGTGGCCCTAAATGTTTGCAAAATATCGTGTCCCTGCAAAAAAAATATCGTGACCCAAAAAAAAATATCGTGACCTTATGAAAATCCATGTCCTGTCATTTCGGAGCAATCCTCAACAGGTAAACACCTAATAGTCCGAATATTACATTGGGAATCCAGACGGCAATCCAGGGCGGGAGGTTCCCATATATCGCGAAGGTGGTGGAAACCTGCATAAACAGGATGAAGGAAAAGCTGATAGCGATCCCGGCTCCCAGATGAAGCCCTATACCGCCTCTTACCTTCCGGCTGGACAGGGAGACCCCGATAAAGGTAAGTACCACCGTAGCAAAGGGAAAGGCAATCCTTTTATGTTTTTCCACTTCAAACTCAATAACATTTTCAGCCCCTCGCATCTTTTCTTTTTCAATGAATTTACGTAACTGCATGAATTTCATTGTTTTGGCATTTTCTACGGTCACCTTGAAATCAGCAGGAGTGAAATTGAAGGTAGTGTCTAATCGGTTGCCTTTGAGCAAAGTTTCTTTCTTTCCATTAATTGACCTGACAAAGTAATTCCCGATCTGCCACTTTTTCTCTTTTGGGAGCCATTTGATCATTTCTCCAGACATTTTATAATACAGGCCTTTTTCATTTACTTTTTCCATGGTGAACCGGTAACCCACATCTTCAAGCCGGTTAAATCCTTCCACATAAATAAAAACACCCGGGCTGATCTGCATATGGATGTCGATGTCACTTCCTTTGGACTGGTTTTTCAGATATTTGTTTTCGAAGTTGACCAGGTTGACATTGGTATAGGGAATCAGGAAGTTAGCGCGAACAAAGGATAACAGGGCCAGGATGATGGAAGAGACCAGGTAAGGTCTGAGAAACCGAAGGAAGCTGATGCCGCTTCCTAGTATGGCCACTATTTCCGTGTTGGTGGCCATTTTAGAGGTGAAGAAGATAACGGCTATGAAGGTGAATAACGGGCTGAAAAGGTTGACAAAGTAAGGAATAAAGTTAACGTAATACTGAAAGATGATGGCTGTGACTGGGGCATCCTTTTCAATAAAGTCATCAATTTTTTCGGAAATATCAAAGATCACTACGATGATCACTATCAGGGAGATAGCGAAAAAAAACGTCCCCAGAAATTTTCTGATGATGTAGCGGTCAATGGTTTTCAGTTTTGCCCAGGAATCCTTCATCTTACAACCGGTTTTGCAATTGATTGACCATCATCTCTTTCCAGGTGTAGAAGTCATCATTTTCAATGTGTTGCCGGGCCTCTTCCATCAGGCTGAAATAGAAACCAAGGTTATGGATAGTGGCGATCATGGGCCCCAGCATTTCCGATGAAACGAACAGATGGCGGACGAAGGCTTTTGAGTACGTGAGATCAACGAAAGAATGACCATCCTCATCAAGAGCAGTGTGATCGTTCTTCCACTTTTCATTTTTCATGTTCATGATCCCTTTGCGGGTGAACAACATACCATTTCTGCCGTTCCTGGTAGGCATCACACAATCGAACATATCGATACCCAGAGCGATGCATTCCAGCAGGTTAACCGGTGTCCCTACTCCCATCAGGTAGCGGGGTTTGTTTGCCGGCAAAATACCGCAAACCAGCGCGGTTATCTCATACATCATTTCAGGAGGTTCTCCAACGGAAAGACCACCAATGGCATTCCCATCGGCTTCATAAAGGCTGACTTCTTCGGCCGA
Organism: Bacteroidota bacterium; assembly: GCA_026391855.1. GTDB lineage: Bacteria > Bacteroidota > Bacteroidia > Bacteroidales > CAIXZF01 > JAKLIX01. Next base: position 9,324 of record JAPLDE010000074.1, read on the forward strand.
TTTCTTCCTCAGGTCATGGTGAACCCCTCCCTGGACAATGGGGAAGAGGCTCTGGTGATGACCGTAAACAGGGCCGGTGGAATGGAAATGGTCGAAACATCTTTTAAGCCAGCGGTTTGTTATTTCCAGAGAAGAAGCAACATACGACTTTTCGCAGGGGTATGGAGGGCATTCATCCAGGGCCATGATGATGTCGCCACCTATAATTCTCTGAATATCAATAACTTTCTCGGGAGTAAACAGGTGTCTGGACCCGTCGATATGCGATTGGAAGGTGACCCCTTCCTCCTTGATTTTCCGGCGGTGAGCCAGTGAAAAAATCTGGTAGCCACCACTATCTGTCAATATAGGCCTGTCCCAGCTGTTAAAAGAATGAAGCCCCCCGGCCGATTCCAGCACTTCCAGACCGGGCCTGAGATAGAGATGGTAAGTGTTCCCCAGTATGATCTGCGCCCCGAGCTCTTCTTTCAGGTCTTTCACATGCAACCCTTTTACGGCACCCACTGTCCCAACCGGCATAAACACCGGCGTCTGAATGGAGCCATGATCGGTTTCAATGATACCTCTCCTGGCAGATGAGGCTTTATCTTTACAAAGTAGTTTGAAATGCATGTTATCCGGGAAAAATCCTGAACGAACGGTGGGTCCGTTCCGAAAATTTGCCAAAGATAAAGGTTATTCCCTTAGATTCTGTATTTTTGTGGCCCTGACAATGCCCTGGATGAAATGATGGAGGATCTGCTGAGCCCCGGTACGCTAATGTTTTACGTGTTTCTTTTATATTCCTTTGTAACACTGATACAATTGGGGTATTACTGGGGTATATTCAGCCGGCTGGCATTCTTTAAGAAAAAACAGAAACGAAATGATTATCAGCCCGTTTCCGTCGTAATCTGCGCCAGGAACGAGTATTATAACCTGAAAAAATACCTGCCTCAGTTCCTTGATCAGAAATATGAGAATTTCGAAGTGGTCGTGGTTAATGATTCATCGGATGATGAAACAGACTACTTACTGAAAACCTTTACCGACCTTTACCCCAACCTTACTGTCGTTCATTTCAGGCAAAATCTCAATTTTTTCAAAGGAAAGAAATTCCCCTTATCCCTGGGGATAAAATCGGCCAAAAATGAAATTATTCTTCTGACGGATGCTGATTGCCGGCCTAATTCACCTTTCTGGATCAGGGAGATGCAATCGAATTTTTTTAACGATACCGACATTGTGCTGGGTTATGGAAAGTACGAGACCCGCAAAGGTTTTCTGAATAAGCTGATTCGTTTTGATACCCTTTTTATTGCCATTCAATACTTTTCCTATACCCTGGCGGGGTTACCTTATATGGGCGTGGGAAGAAACCTGAGTTATAGAAAATCAGTATTTTACAAATCTGGTGGGTTTGTTTCTCATTATCAGATCCCTTCCGGGGATGATGACCTTTTTGTTAACCAGGTGGCCAACCCTGAGAATATTAGGATTGAAGTCATCCCTGAAAGCCATACAATTTCCACAGTTAAAACCAGTTATAACTCCTGGTACAAACAAAAGAAAAGACATCTGACAACAGGAAGGTATTACAAAATCAGGCACAAATTCATGCTTTCTCTTTTCGTAGTGACGCAGTTTCTTTTTTACGGTTTTTTTATCTTATTGATAGCCAGTGGTTTTAATTTTCTTTTCCCGTTAACGTTGTTTATTCTTAGGCTGGCGAGTGCCCTCTTTATCTTTAAAAAATGTATGAGGCGTTTAGATGAGAAAAATTTATTGCTATATTTGCCTGTGTTTGAACTGTTTTTTCTGTTTTTTAACCCGCTTCTGTCACTTTCTGCATCCATCTTTAAAGAAGATAAATGGAAGTAACTTCCCACCTGACTGAAAAGGCCATACGGGATTATAAACTGGTGCACCTTGCCCTGAAGAACGGTGATCAGGGTGCATATGCCGAGCTTATGCAACACTACAGGGATTCCCTGTATTTTATGTTGCTGAAAATGACCAATGATGCCACTGATGCCGAAGACCTGACTATTGAAGCATTCGGGAAAGCCTTTAAAAACCTTCATCAATATACCCCGGATTATGCTTTCAGTACCTGGTTGTTTAAAATAGCCTCGAATAATTGTATCGATTTTATCAGGAAAAAGAAGAAGAACACCTTCTCCCTGGATAAATCCTACCTCGATGATGAAGAAGGCGAAAATCTGACCAGCCAGCTTCAGTCAAGTACCCTGGACCCGGAAGAAAATTATATTAAAAAGCAGAAGATCAAGCTGATGCGACAGGTGGTAGAGAAACTGAAACCCCATTATCGTAACCTGATCGAAATGAGGTATTTCCAGGAACTTTCCTACGAAGAAATCGCTACAGAACTCAATCTTCCTTTAGGTACGGTGAAAGCCCAGCTTTTCAGGGCCAGGGAATTCCTTTATAATATCCTGAAAAACTCCCAGGGAAAAATTTAACTTACACAATTAGTAAGACCTTTAAAATCAAGAATATGAAAACAAAACATCTGGTCATTCTTTTTGCCCTGCTCATCCCATTGAGCTTTAGTTGCAAACAAAAGGAAATCGATAGCCTGAAAGGAGAAAATTCACGTCTTCTTTCTGAAACCCTGGCTAAAGACTCAACCATTAACCTGTTGTTCCAGTCTTTTAATGAGATTGAGGAGAACCTTGATATGATCAAGGCCAAGCAACAGATCATTTCGCAAAACACCAAAGGGAACCCTGAAGTAAGCGGGAATACCCGCGACCGGATCAATGACGATATTCAGCTGATCAACGAATTGATGATCAAAAATAAGAAAAAGATTGCCATGCTGAACAAGAAGTTGAAGGATGCTAATCTGAAAATGGCTGAATTTCAAAAGGTTGTCGACAGGATGAGTCTGCAGATCCAGGACAAGGAAGGAGAGATCACAGTGCTTAAGGAAAACCTGGTGAAACTGAACTTCAAAGTTGAAGAATTGAATGCCCGGGTTGACACCCTGAAAGTTGAAGGGCAGAAAAAGGATGAGATCATACAGGGTAAAATTTCTGAGCTCAATACGGCCTATTATGTGTTTGGTACTTCCAAGGAACTGAAAACCAAGGGTATAGTGACAAAAACAGGTGGTTTTATTGGAATAGGCAGGGAGAAGAAGGTAATGGCCAATTTTGACAAGACTTATTTCACAAAGATCGATATCACTAAGGTCATGGAGATCCCTCTTTCCTGCAAGAAAGCAAAGATCATCACAACCCATGCCTCTGATTCCTACAAATTTGAAGGCGGACCCAAAAAAGTTGACAAGCTCGTCATTACCAATTATTCGAAATTCTGGGAGGCATCAAAATACCTCGTTATTGAAATCGAATAAACTGTCTCCTTCGTCTTTGAGGCGATAATTAATAGCTTACATTGCCGGAAGGCGAAGGTAGATCGACTCACTTTCGCCTTCTTGCTTTACTGTTTCTATAACTGATTTACTAATATTCCTAACTTTTTGACTAATGCAACTAACAGAATTTCAAAAGGATATACTGAGCGGCATTCCCGAAATACTTCCGGGGCAACAAGCTCTTGACCCCGGTGTAAATCATGCTCCCAGGCGGAAAGAGATCCTTACCCAAGAAGAGAAAAAACTCGCGTTAAGGAATGCATTACGGTATTTCCCAGCAAGCCTTCACCAGATACTTGGACAGGAGTTTGCCCGGGAACTGGCCGGTCATGGCCGGATTTACATGTACCGTTTCAGGCCCGGTTACCCGATGTATGCCAGGCCGTTGCAGGAGTATCCGCATCAATGTGAGCAGGCAGCCGCCATCATGATGATGATCAGCAACAACCTGGATGAAAGGGTCGCCCAGCATCCTCATGAACTGATCACCTATGGAGGGAACGGTGCGGTTTTTCAGAACTGGGCCCAGTACCGGCTGACCATGAAATACCTGGCTGAGATGACCGACAGCCAGACCCTGGTGATGTATTCCGGTCATCCCATGGGATTGTTCCCCTCTCACAAAGAAGCTCCCAGGGTGGTGGTTACCAATGGAATGATGATACCGAATTATTCAAAGCCGGATGACTGGGAGAAATTCAATGCACTTGGTGTGACGCAATACGGTCAGATGACGGCCGGATCCTATATGTATATCGGTCCCCAGGGAATCGTTCACGGGACGACGATCACTGTGCTGAACGCGGGAAGGCTGCACGGAGATGGCTCACTGGCGGGGAAAGTATTTATTTCCTCCGGATTAGGCGGGATGTCCGGCGCCCAGGCCAAGGCTACCGTGATAGCCGGGGCTATAGGTGTGCTGGCTGAGATCAACCCCAGGGTGATCCATACCAGACACACCCAGGGTTGGGTGGATGAAGTATACCAGGACCTGGACAGCCTCATCGACAGGATAAACCTGGCAAGGAAAAACAAGGAAGCGGTTTCCCTGGCATACCATGGCAACATTGTTGACCTGTGGGAAAAATTTGCCGAAAGGGCCATAAAGGTTGAACTGGGTTCCGACCAGACCTCTTTGCATAACCCCTGGTCGGGGGGATATTATCCTGCCGGACTGACTTTTGAAGAATCTAACCAAATGATGGTCAGGAACCCGGAAGGCTTTAAGGTCATGGTCCGAAAATCGCTGATCAGACAGGTGAATGCCATTAACCGAATGGCTGAAAAAGGAATGTATTTCTGGGATTATGGCAATGCTTTCCTGCTGGAAGCCGGCAGGGCAGGGGCCGACGTTTTTAAAGAAGCGGGCAGGTTCCGCTATCCGTCCTATGTAGAAGATATCATGGGCCCGATGTGTTTTGATTACGGGTTTGGACCATTCCGGTGGGTTTGTACCTCCTGTAACCCGGCTGATCTGAGGGTTACCGACCAGATTGCGGCTGGCATTCTTGAAGAGATCATGAAAGACGCTCCTCCGGCGATCAGGCAGCAACTGGCGGATAATTTACAATGGATCAGGGCGGCAGAAGGAAACAACCTGGTGGTAGGGTCACAGGCCCGGATTCTGTATGCTGATGCCGAAGGAAGGATCAGGATCGCGGAAGCCTTCAACCGGGCCATCAGGGAAGGAAAGATCTCTGCACCGGTGGTACTGGGCCGCGATCATCATGATGTTTCAGGAACAGACTCGCCTTACCGGGAAACAGCCAATATTTATGACGGGTCGGGTTTTACCGCCGACATGGCCGTGCAGAATGTTATCGGCGATTCTTTCAGGGGTGCCACCTGGGTTTCCCTTCATAACGGGGGAGGTGTAGGCTGGGGAGAAGTCATCAATGGTGGATTTGGCATGCTACTTGACGGATCCGTTGATGCATCCAGGCGGCTGAAATCCATGCTTTTCTGGGACGTTAACAACGGGATCTCCCGCAGGTGCTGGGCCCGTAACGAAGGCGCCGTCTTTGCCATCAAACGGGCTATGGAAGCAGAGCCCTTGTTAAAAGTCACCCTTCCCAATATCGCTGACGATTCGCTGATAGATCAACTGATATAAAAAAGGCGGCTGTTTCTCAGGGAACAGCCGCCTTTTTCAGTAAGATAAAAGTCTACTTGGAGATCTTGGCCTGGTAAACTTTCGATCCCTGGGTCACTTTTACCACGTAAATACCCGGAGTGATCTGATCTGCAGAAATCTGGAGGGTGTTCATCCCGCTGGCCACTCCGGTGTATTCTTTGTGCAATACGTTGGCACCCAGTTCGTTGTATAATTCAACCTGGATACTACCTGGTCCGGTAACATTCATTTCTATATTAATAAGGTCACTAACCGGGTTGGGAAAAACGGTAAAGGCTTTATCCCTGCTGTTGTCATCGATACCGGCAGCGGAAAAAATACGGAATGAGCTGACGACCTGGCTTCCGAACCGGTCTCCTTCTGTTACTACCGTGCCTGTCGAGTCTGTCAGCTGAAAATATCCGTACCCGTTGCTGCAGCAAAGTCCGTCACCGCCTGCATCATTGATGATAAAGCTGTAACATCCTCCGCCAGGGATCTGAATGGGAAAGGCATATTCATGATTGGCCTGGGTGAGTGTGCCTGATGAAGTAATTAATGCACCCAGTTCGTCCCTGATCTCCCAGGTGGTTTGAGCGGGTGAATTATCGGTCATCAGGTGCAGATTCATTTTACGGTAAACTGTAGGAGCTTGTTTGAAACTGGTGGAATAACTGTCGTTTTTCGTATATTCATCGGCCGCACCGTTGGGATTGCTGGTGGTAACTATCACCGGATTATTAGCTGCGAGTTCGTAAGTGATGGCAGGCAGCGCAACATCAGTGGTTTTCAACGTTTCAAGGTTGCCGTTCCATTGATAAGTGCTTGGAGTCCCGCCATTTACGGTATAAGAGAACAGGAGGCTGGTCAGGGGCTGGTTTCCGTTATTGCGGATGGTTACTACCGGTGAAATGCTGCCTGTACAACTGTTCACCGGCACGTTGGAGATGGCCATTACACAAGCATCATTGCTGTAAATGGGTATGACAGGGTTATTGCTGCCGTTGACAGCCTGGCGGACATTTTTCGTGCTATTGCTCTGAACAAAGCCTACAACAGCTAACTCATTGACGTTATAGACACTGGCCAGTTTCCATGAAGACTGGATGATGACATAGTCGCCGGCGACCATTTTTGAAGGAAGGGCAGTCCCGCTCCGGGTAGGCAGCATTTTCTTGACCACGTTGTAAAAGTCGGTTTCCCCGTTGGTTCCGGGAGCAGTGGCGAAATGAATATGCTTTTCGATCACCACAATATGGGCAACCAGCTGGCCGGAATCAGGCAGCACGCAATGGACCAGCATGGTAACATAAATAGAGTCATTGGTGGGTGGAATATACTGGTAGAGCTGGATCTCATAGTTTGAAGGAAGGGCAAAGGCCGCATCTATCATCGACTGGGTAAGATTGGCGGGGGCTCCCAGGTAATAGGACCCTGCAGGAGCAACACCGTCCTGGCGGCAGTATGGCACACCGGATACCGAGTAGTAAGTAACCCTGGTGCCAACATCCTGCGTGTTTTGCTGGTTCATCGGGTCAGGGCCCGGCCAGTTTACATGGTATTTGATACTCGTAATTTTGTTTGGGTTGGCCGAAAGAAGGGCATCAAAACCAGGGTTCTGTGAGGCACACGGGGCGCAGCAGGCATTGGTGAACTCTTCTGCAAGCACAAGCCGCTGGGCCTTGGGAGCCTGCGCACAGGTAAGCACAACAGACAGCCCGATAAGGATTAAAGTTGAAAGTAAGGTCTTTTTCACGGGTTTGGTTTTAAAATTCCGGCAACTTCAATCTGATCAGAAGTTGCCGAAAAAAGATGTAATCAACGATTAATTAATTTCTGTGATGCAATATATTATGGTAAACGAATTCGATTATTTGGTCAGACTCAGTTTTTTGGTCATCAGCTTATCCCCGGCCAGTACTTTAACAAAATAGACCCCCGGCGTCCATGATTCCCCGTTCAGGTCAACCGTATGATTACCGGCCTTCAGAATGACTTTGTCCAGGGTAAAGACGATCTGCCCCACTTCATTCATGACGATGATGGTTACATTCAGGTCTTTCGCAAGGTATAAAGAAAGGGTGGCCGTGTTGTCGAACGGGTTTGGAAATAGCTGAAAATCAGAAAGCAAGCCTGTTTCCTGGATTCCCTGGGTAATATCATCAAAGAAGGCAATGCTCTCTTGTTGGGTAAAGGACGATCCTTCAGCAAAAACAACATTGTTCTGGTCTTTCAGTTTGTAATATCCGTTGCCGTGCCGGCAGCAGAACCCATCACCATACTGATCGGTAACAATGAATTCGTAGCAATCAGAAGCGTTGAAATTCAGGGTTTGGGTGGTAACGGTATTCGCCAGCGGGTAAGGTCCCCCGTGGGCCATCTCCTGTCCCTGGGAATTGACGATCTTCCAGGTGGTTTCCTTGGGATAATTATCGGTCTTTATTTCCACGGTAACCGGGTTGCCGGCCGTCATTGACTGGTAAAAAGTGCAAACCAGGGTATCGTTGGAGGGCACATTATCATCCTGGCCGTTCGGATTACTGGTGAAAACGACGAAGTAATTCCCTTTTTGCCGTGGGTTGTAAGTAAGCTGAGGAAGTGTTATTTCGCGTATATCCAGGAAGTTAAGACTGCCATTCCAGTTATAACAGGCCATGGGTCCGTCATTCACTGAATAATGTACCAGGAGGGTCGTTAACGTTTTACCGCTCAGGTTCTGGATCCGGATTTTCGGTGTCAGGATATTCCCGCAATTTTTATTTTTTGGCCTGTATCCAGCCGGCAACACAGACCAGGTTTTTGTCCTCAAACCCTTTGATTAACCAGGTTTGACTGATCACAACAGAATCTCCTGCCTGAAGGCCGGCAGGCAGGCGGGTTCCGCCTGCATCGGGAAGCATTTTCCTCATCACGTTCGAATTCACGCTTAAGGGCTGGTCAACGTCACTGGAATGAGCCGCAACTTCTTTCTCCATCACACCGATCTGGACTACGACCGTTCCTTTGACGGTCTGCAAGGCTTTGACCACCATGCGGACAAAAAGGGTGTCGTTCCCGGTAGATTTGCGGTGTGACAAGCGGACAGAGAAGGGAGAATTACGTGTAAATGCCTGGTCTAAAACGGATTGTGTAAGGTTTGCAGGGGCGCAGCTATAATTCGGGCCTTCCACTTGTCTTCCGTTTATCCTGGCATAAGGAACACCGGTTACCTGGTAAAACCTGACCCTGGTATTGACATCTGTAGGATTGACACGGTAGAAAGGATCGTTTTCCGGCCAGGAGGTATAGTATTTTATCGTAACCAAACCTTCGGCGTTTTGAGACAACAGGTTGTCAAACAGCGGGTCCTGGACCAGGCAGGGAGCACAACCGGTGTTGGTGAACTCTTCCACCAATACCACCTGCTTCTCCTGGGCCTGCAGCCATAAGGATGAAAACGCCAATATAATAAGGCCAGCAAATTTTCTCATCATGCGATTTTGCCCCCAAAAATGACAGATGCAACTGTTTACACAGGCAAATATAAAATTTTCCTCTAAGATAGAGTGCATTATAAAAAAAATTGTGATCCGTCTTCTTATTTTATGAATAACATACTGTTAATAACCCTTACTTCCATTGAATTTTTGACGGCAGGGTTTAAAAATCAATATTTTTGTATCTTTGCGGATTAAAATAACCGACATGAAGAAAATCTACTTTTCCTTCGTTTTACTGATGGCCTCCTCACTTTCCCTGTTTGCTCAGGACATCATTCTTTCCGATCCCCTGGGTCTTATTGATAACACCACTGTCAGGGTGGTAAACGGCGACATGTGGATACCGCTTGAGCAGAAGATCTATGTAAAGAACAACAGCACATCCCCCATGGAGATCATGATGAAAAAAGTGATCATCGATACCATACCCGGATCGATGAACTACTTTTGCTGGGCCAGCTCCTGCTATCCCTCAACTACCTATGAATCTCCCAGCGGAACTGTTATCCAGCCTGGTGTAACAAACACCGTAGATGGATCGGCCCATTATGATGCCCAGGGCCATATAGGGATCTCGAAGATCAGGTACGTACTCTTCAAAAATCATGCTACCGAGGATTCGGCCAGTCTTACCGTATACTGGAATGCCGGTTATGTTGGTATTGACGAAACCTTACCGTTCGGAATCAGATTTTCCCCGGCTTATCCCAATCCTGCTACCAACCAGGTGTCCTTTACTTATAATTTTCCTTCCGGAACCCTGTTGCCGGCAAAAGTCCAGCTGACCAACCTGCTGGGGGAAGTAGTTAAAACTGTGAATATTGATGACAACCAGGGCAAACTGGTCCTTCCGCTGGATAACCTTCACAGCGGGATCTATTTCTATTCCCTGCTGGTAAAAGAACAGTCGTTGATCACCAGAAAGCTGATTGTTAGGTAGTTATACGATCAAGTAGTCATTATTCAAGAGGGCGTCTCCAAACCGGGACGCTTATTTTTTAATACTCTTCTGTCGTCAGGTCCGGTGGTGATATATTACGGTGAATACATACCATTGACTTATAACGTTATCAGAAAGCTGGTGAGGGATTCGTTTGATTCGGCGAATAGTGACCCGTGGTGGAGCCTGAGGATCTGGCGGGAAAGACTCAGTCCTATTCCGGAACCCTGTTCACGGGTGGTAAAGAAGGGGATAAAGATCTTCCCGATGTTTTCAGGTGGTATGAGGGGACCGTTATTGGAAACGCGGATCAGGGTCCTGTTTTGCCTGGTGATCATAACGGAAACCCTGATCATCCGGTTTTCGGGAATTTCATCCAGTGCCTCCATGGCATTGTTAATAATGTTGATCATGACCTGTGTAAGCAGTTTCTTGTCCCCGGTCAGGGTTTTTACGCCTGTTTCCGTTTTCAGCTCCATGGTGATTTTCCGGTTCTCCAGCTGTTCCTGCATAAGGAGGCGGATGTGGTCAAACCATTCCTGCACGGGGAAGGGTTCGGTTTCGGGTTCCGGTATGCGGGTGAGTTTGCGGTAACTGTCGACAAAGGAGACGAGTCCTTTTCCGCGTTCCTCAATGGTATCGAGACCCTGGACAATATTTTCGATGGTTTCTTCATCCAGGGTTGAGGGTCGGACCGTTCTGCCTTCTTCGGTGAAGAACTTGCGCAGGGTGGCTGTAAGAGAAACGATGGGTGCGATGCTGTTCATGATCTCATGGGTCAGCACCCGGATCAGCTTCTGCCAGGCGTCCAGTTCCTTTTCATCGAGCTCGTGCCGGATGTCCTGAAGGGAGATCAGCCTGGAGACTTTTCCCCCGTAAGAGATCTCTCTTGACCGGATCAGCAGGTTGATCTGCGATTCACCGGTAAACCTGTTGTAGGTGAGAACCTCTCCCGGTTTGATCGTTGACAACATATTGATAAGGTCCGGAATTTTTACCGGGACCAGGTGAAGTGGGGTAAAGGGAGGAATACCGGCATATTCGAAGGCTTTCTCGTTCATGATCTCTATCTCATTGTCCGGGTTGATGGCCATCAGCCCGGTGGCTGCATGCCGGATAAAACTCTGGTAATATTTATCCAGGTATTCATTCTGTAGCTTGATCTCATTGATCCTGTCATTCAGGTCGTTAAGGCTCTGGTAAAGGTGGCGGAGTGATTTCTGGCGAATTTGACCGGGAAATTTCAGGGAGGAGTCTTCGTTCCTGATCGCGTCGAAGAAAAAAGCGATCTGGCGGTTCGACTGGTTGAACATGTTCACCATCGTCAGGACTGCCGGCAGAACCGGTAGCAACAACAGCAGGTACCAGGGACTCCCTTTATGTGAAGTGAGATATCCTGCCGCCAGGGAGGAGAACACGATGATCAGGGTGCAGACAATGGTATTCAGGGTGATTCTTTTATATCCCATATTTCTTCATCTTTTTGTACAGGGTTGTCCGTGAAATGCCCAGGTTTCTGGCAGCCAGGCTCAGGCTCTGGCTGTTTTTTTTCAGGGTGAGGGTTTCCCCGATTTGAACCTGGTGAGGAGGGGTGAGGGAAAGATCGTTGGCTGTGATGGTGCTTCCTTCGCATAAAATGACCGCCTTCTCAATGGTATGCTGTAACTCCCTGATGTTACCAGGCCAGGGATAGCTCCTGAGCCTGTCGATGGCCCTGGATTGCAGTTTCAGGCTTCCTTTCTTGTATTTGGCGCTGTATTTTCCGGTGAAAAAACCGGCCAGTATCTCAATGTCTTCCGTTCGCTGTCTTAACGGCGGCAGTTCGATCTGGATGGTATTGATCCTGTATAGCAGATCCTGCCTGAAACTTCCTTCCTGTACCATCTGCAGCAGATTTTTATTGGTGGTGGAGATCAGCCTGATATCGACCGGGGTTTCTTTGTTGGAGCCGACCGGGATGACAACCCTGTTTTGAAGGACATTCAGCAGTTTCGACTGAAGCTGAAGGGGAAGGTTGCCGATTTCGTCCAGCAGAAGGGTCCCTTTGTTTGCCAGCATGATCTTGCCTGTCCTGTCTTCAAAGGCATCGGTGAACGATCCCCTGGTATGCCCGAACATCTCGCTTTCAAAAAGGCTCTCCGACACTGATCCGAGGTCAACGGTAACCAGGAGTTCATTGTAGCGGTCCGAAAGCCTGTGTATCTCTTTGGCGATCAGTTCTTTCCCGGTACCGTTTTCACCGGCGATCAGGATGTTGGCATCCGTACGGACCACCTTCTTCACCAGTTCGAGTATCTTTTGCATGGCTGGCGAAACACCGATGATCAGCCTTTCATCCCCCGCCGTAAAAGATCATTCACCGTCAGGTTTGATTTCCGGAGCTTAAGCGTCGACTTTAGTGTCGCCAGCAATTTCTCGTTTTCCCAGGGTTTGAGGATAAAGTCGGCCGCTCCTTCATGGGTGGCTTTCACGGCAGTTTCAATGTCCCCATAAGCGGTAAACATAACTACCTCAATATGAGGCTTTCTCTTCTTTATTTCCCTGAGCCAGAACATCCCTTCGTTCCCTGTGCTTTCACCGGCTTTAAAGTTCATATCCAGGAGCACAATGTCAATATCCCGGGTTTCAATCTCATGGACAAGAGAATTGGGATTTGACAGCGTGATCACTTCGGCAAACTCAGGCTTCAGTAACATCCTCAGGGCATTCAGCACACTTTTACTGTCGTCAACGATCAGCAGCCTCCCTTCTTTCTGTTTCACTTCCATGTCTTCAATCTTTATTTAAATAAGGATAAATGTACAAAATGTTTACAATCCGTTGTTCAGTTTGTTAACAAAATGTACAGTCAATATTTTACAACTAAATGATTAACAATATTTTAACTGAGATGGCACAAAACTTGAATTCTATTCCGGGAAATCAAATTCAACACAAATGATAAAGACAGTCAATCTTACCAAACGGTTTAAGACCGATGAAATTGAGACCACTGCTTTGAATGAAGTGAGCATGGAAGTGAAGAAGGGTGAGTTCATCGCCGTTATGGGACCTTCGGGATGCGGGAAATCGACCTTGCTGAATATTCTCGGGATGCTTGATAATCCCAGCGAAGGGGCCTATTTTTTCAACGGCACGGATGTTTCGGCATACCGGGAAAGCAGGCGGACGCAATACAGGAAGGGCAACATACAGTTTGTATTTCAGAGTTTTAACCTGATAGATGAGCTGAACGTGTATGAGAATGTCGAATTGCCCCTGCTGTATCTGAAACATAGCGGTTCCGAGAGGAAGCAGATGGTGAACGGGATACTGGAACGAATGAAGATAGGGCACCGGAAGAAGCATTTTCCCCAGCAATTATCGGGCGGACAGCAACAGCGGGTAGCCATTGCCCGTGCCGTTGTATCCGGCCCGCAGCTAATCCTGGCCGATGAGCCGACGGGTAACCTGGATTCCAAAAACGGAATTGAGGTGATGAACCTGCTTTCGGAACTGAACAAGCAGGGAACGACCATCGTGATGGTTACGCATTCACAACGCGATGCCGCTTTCGCCCACCGGATCATGAATTTATTTGACGGCCGGATCGTTACTGAGGAAGTGGCCAGGAGTCAGCAAGCGATTTAATGATGAAAGGGTCCGGGCTGGTTGCTGTTTTGCTTATCCTGCTATTCCTTTGCAGGGAAACGCTGGTTGCCCAGAATGTTTGGGCACTGGACCAATGTATTCAATATGCCTGGGAACACAATTATTCTATCCGTTCGCAGGAAATCGAAGTGAATATCTCGAATACCGGTTACCGTCAGGCCCGGAATGATCTGTTACCGGAGCTGAGTATACAATCGTATGGCAATCAGAACTTTGGCCGGACAATTGACCCTGCAACCAACGAGTATGTGGGTGTCAGGTTTTATAACAATACCTATGGGATCTCTTCTTCACTCGAACTGTTCAACAGTTTTGTGAAGCTGAATACCATCGAAATGCAACGGTACAACTTTCTGGCGGAAAAGAACAAACTGCAGCAGCGAAAAAATGAAGTGGCTTTTGCGGTCATCAACAGTTATTTCAATGTTCTGCTTCAACAGGGGCTCTTTTCTATTTCCCGGGAGACTTTCCGGCTTTCTAAGGTTTTAAAGGAAAGCACCTCAGCCTTTGTTGATGCAGGAAGAAAAGCAGGCAGTGATCTGCTTGAAGCAGAGGCCAATATGGCAAGCGACAGTTTTTTTCTTGTTCAGTCCTCTCACCTGATGGAACAGGCAATACTCGATCTGAAATATGAGATGAACCTGCCGCCGGCCGGGGATCTTCTTATCGATTCCCTTGGTCTCTTCCTTTTTTCAGGTAACCCCGATACCCTTTCAGCGGAAGTCCTTTTCAATTTTGCCACTGAAGCCCTGCCTGAGGTGGAAGTGGCCCGAAATCAGGTATTGGCTGCAAAAAAAGCAGTGCAGATCAGCAGGGGGATGTTTTCACCCAGGATCGGTCTGTATGCCGGGTGGAATTCACAGTTCATGGAAACCAACCGGGATATGAACAACATCATCATTCCCTTCAATGATCAGATTTCCAATAATGCCAGTGAATATTTCAGCCTTGGAATAGATATCCCGCTTTTCTCCCGGTTTTCAAAATACAGCTCACTGAGCCGGTCAAAATTAAGATACAGGCAGGTGAAATTACAGTTTGATGAAGTTTCTTACAAACTGAGGATGAACATAGAAAAATCGCTTGCCGAATGGCGTTCGGCCCGGGCTGAATACGCCTCTTCAATGAAACAACTGGCCGCCAGCCGGATGGCCTGGGAGGCAGCCGGGAAAAAGCTGGACAAGGGCTTGATCAGCCTTATCGAATATTCGATGCAGAAAAACCTTTGGAACAAGGCAAGGACAGAAGTCCTGAGAACCGGTCTGCAGGCGCTGCTGAAGGAAAAGTATATCCGTTTTCTGATGACAGGGTCAATACTGGAAAAACAATGAAACGGCTAACAGAATGATCATACATGAGCATAAATAACTCAATAATTTCCACGGACAACCAGTCGGCAGATGGAATGGACCGCATCATTGCAGACAAGCGCTGGATAAAGAGGAAGTACCTGAAGTTCATAGGCGGAGGAGCCATAGGGCTGGCTGTAATCCTGTTTATTGCCCTTAGGGATTGGAAGTCCACTATCAGGGTTGACCGTGACAGGGTTACCATTGCCACTGTTTTCCGTGGTGTTTTTCATGATTATATTGCCAATGACGGGACGGCAGCGCCCATTTCGACGGTGTATCTCGATGCCTATGAGGGTGGCAAAGTGGAGGAGATCCTTCGGGAAGAGGGGAGTATGCTGAAAAAGGGAGAGGTGATCATCCGTCTTGTCAATAATGAGTTGAATCTCAATATCTTAAACAGCGAGGCACAATTGGCGGAAAAGGAGAATTTTCTGAGGGAGGTCAGGATAAGGATGGAGCAGGAAAAGCATTCGCTGGAAAGGGAGGTCTTGAATGCCCGTTTCGATCTGACTGCCAAAAAGAGGACCTATGAACAGAACCAGGAGTTATTCAAAGACCGGCTGATCTCCAAAGAAGAATGGCTACGGTCGGAAGAAGCCTTTCAGCTTGCGGATAAAACCCTGGAACTGGCCGCGTTGCGTCAGAAGCAGGATGCTGAATTCAGGAATCTTCAAATTGAACAGATCTCTGACAATCTGAAGAATATGCAGCTGAACCTGAAATTGGTAAAACAGCAGCAGGATTATCTGAACGTAAAATCGCCGGTCGACGGCCAGCTGGGAAGCCTGATGGTTGAGGTCGGTCAATCCATTGAACGTGGCTTCCGGATCGGGCAGGTTAATATCCTGACCTCTTTTAAGATAGAAGCGGAGATTGACGAGCATTACATCGACCGGATCAGAACGGGACTCACCGGTTTCATTGAAAGACCTGATGATACCCTGCAGCTGGAGATTAAGAAGGTGTACCCGGAAGTGAAGAACGGAAGATTTAAAACAGACCTGGTTTTTACAGGCAGACTTCCTGAAAATATCCGGATCGGTCAGACGTATTTCATCAAACTTCAACTGGGGCAAGCTATGGAAGCGGTACTCATTCCCCAGGGCAGCTTCTACCAGGCCACTGGCGGGCAATGGGTGTTTGTGCTGGACAAAAACGGGCAATTTGCAGTAAAAAGAAACATAAAGATCGGAAAGAAGAACCCTCAATACTATGAAGTGACAGAAGGATTGTCACCCGGCGAAAAGGTAATTGTTTCGGATTATACGGTTTTTGGTAATAATGATAAAGTTGAACTGAAGTAAAATGAGACTTCGCTTTTTTTCAAACCTGATATTTCTCCTGAACCTGGCCGCTTTGCTTTTATCCTGCCATGGAAACCGTCTGAAAACCAACGAGAAAGGACTGGTTCAGGAGATTCTGCAGGAGGAAAAACAGGAGGCGGAAAGAATAGCCCGTGAGAACCAGCTTGCAGATACCCTGAGTAAACTTCCGCCCGGATTCAGGTTCAGAGAAGACCGCAGCAGTGATCCGGCCAAGCCTCCTGTTGTCATTGATATTGCAGGAAGCCTGAACAATGTGAAAGATTTTAAACTATCAGATATCGCTTCTAAAGTTATCTACATCCGCCTGGAGAAAGTTCCTGATCCTACCTTTTCAAGAGCGATGAGGTTTAAGTATTATCTGATGGATAATCAAATAGTTGCAGCTAATCCTTCAGGAATTCTTCTGTACAGCAGGGAGGGTAAATTTGAGAGAACGATAGTGAAAAACGAATTTACCGGCATCGAAGTCAATGAAGACTATATGAGTTACCGGGGTGATCATACCTTTATCGGGGGCGGGACGACCGTTTGGGCTTCCGGAAAGAATCTGTACTATAAATACCGCAATACATTCACCGGACAGTCTTATATAATGGAATACGATTGTACGCAACAGCAGGTGAACCAGCAAACCAGGATCAATACTGAAAGGCCTGATGAGATCAGGGGCTTGGGCAGGGTTGCTGTTGATCTCAATTACGGAAAACCGGTTGCTCCTTCTTCTAAAGGGGCTACGAATGGCATGTGGTCGGCCGGAACAGATTTCTTTTATTCCACAATAGGAACCTTTTTACTCGACAGGAACACCTATGCAAAACCTCTTGGAAATGCTTTCCAGGTCGGCGGAAATTACATGATGGGCATTTTCAACAAAAGGGGAGATACCCTGACGACTTTTACTCAGTTTGAGAAATTGAAAAGTTATTCAAAATCGCTGATGAGAGGCACCGACCAGGGC
>JAPLDE010000074.1:26554-33305 GCA_026391855.1 Bacteroidota bacterium
AAGGCTGTATTTCCGTAATGCCTTTAATGACACTGTTTTCCAGGTACTTCCGCCCAACCGCTTATTGCCGGTGTATGTGCTGAACCTGGGAAGGTACAAGCTGTCAAAAATGGAGGGAATGGATCCGGATTTCGACCTGAACGGAAAAATTATCCCGGAAAGCTGGGCTGAAACGAAAAACTACATTTTCCTGAATTTCACCAGAGACAGTTATGATTGCAACAATACCAGGAAAAGCAAACAGTTGAAACTTTACCATGCCCTGTATTCAAAGAACAACGGTAAGTTATGGGTGGTAAGAGGTGATCCGCAGCAGTATTCCCGGGAGATCCTTGTGAATGATCTCGATGGGGGTATGCCGGTCTGGCCTTCATCGTATATGATCGGAAAAAACGGGGAAATAATGATTTCACTTAAAGGGAAAGACTTGAAGGAAAGGGTGAGATCCGAAGAATTCAACCGTTCCGGTGCACCAATGGCAAAAAAGAATGAGCTAAAGAAACTGGCTCAGCTTGTTTCAGATGACGAAGATATTCTCATGATCGTTGAATAACCCGGTAATACTATGATTCATCAGTTCAAAATCACTATCCGCAACATTGTCCTGAGACCGGTTTATTCATCGATCACCTTTACCGGTTTTACCATTGGGATTGTGGCTGGTTTGCTGATTTATCTCTGGGTTTTCAACGAACTGAGCTATGAAAAGTTCCACCCGGGTTATCAGCGGATCTACCGGGTTCTTACCCTGGCCATGGAAGGAGGTGAGATAGTGAAGTCGGCTGGTTGTTACCGGCCGGTTGCCGGCTCGTTAAAAACGGCTTTTCCCCAGATTGAATATGCCACTTACCTGAGTTACAGTTCTGAAGATTCTCCATTACAAAGAAGTGCAACCGGTGAAAAGATTGAAGCCAGGGGAGTGAGTACGAATGACGATTTCTTTTCAGTTTTAGGAGGGTTTACTTTTTTGGAAGGTTCGGCTGAAAAGGCCTTGTCGGAACCGGCCAATATCATTCTGTCAGAGGAGGTTGCCGGAAAATTGTTCGGAAATGAAAAAGCCCTGGGTAAGACGGTTATCATTGATAAATATGCCAGGGAGGTATATACAGTCGGAGGGGTGGTTTCTATTCCCAAACAGAGCCATATCGATTTCGGTTTTATTGTATCGGAAAAGAACAGTCACTATGCACCCTTTGCTGCAAGCTGGGGAGACAAGGCCCATGTCCGCGTTTACATCAAATTAGCCCGGAATGCACATACAGACGATGAGTTTCTGAAAGGAATCACGAATCACCTCAGGAAGGTCAGGAATTCGTCAGAAAAGCTGATGTTCCAGCCACTGACTGATATTCACCTGCATACTGATTATCAGACTTATCAATATGACAAAAACATAAGCAGTTATAAATATGTCTGGATTTTTTCCGGTTTGGCCGTTCTGATCATGCTGATGGCCGCGTTGAACTTTTCGGTGCTTTCTGCAGCAAGGTCTTCGGAACGGTCCACGGAGATCGGTATCAGAAAGGTATGCGGAGCCGGACAATTCAGGATCATCCTTCAGTTCATGTCGGAAGCCCTGTTTCAGACCCTGGTGGCCACACTGACAGCCCTGGCCGTCATCAGGCTGATCATCCCCTGGTTCAACTCGGTAACAGGCCAGGATATTCATTTTGAATTTTCCGTCAGGTTGCTGGTAAACCTTGTATTATTAACAGGAATGACGGGGATTATGGCTGGGATTTATCCGTCGTTTTATCTGTCATCTCTGAAACCCCTGCGGATTTTCCGTGCCGGGAGTTTTACCGGATCCAAAGCTGGATTTACCCGCCTGCTGGTTGTCATTCAATTCACCCTTGCCACATTTTTTGTTATTACCACCTCGGTTTTCATGAAACAGCTGAATTATATCCAGGGTAAAGACCTTGGTCTTGACAGGAATAACATTGTGGTCGTCCCTACCGGGTTATGGTATGAAAACAAAGCCTTCAAAGAGGAGCTGATGAGAAACCCCGACATTTATAGTGTTTCTGCATCAGCCTATGCCCCGGTTGATTTTGGCTGGCAAAGCAGTTTTGCGGTGAATCATTCCGGCAGGATGGACAGCATCAGGGCATCCATGATGTGGGTCGACGAAAATTTTGCAAAAACCTATCATTTGCAGGTTGTTAAAGGTCAGTTTCTGCAGATGGATTACGGCAGCTACTGGAAAGCGCTGGAGGCGGATACCGGCCGGAAAGCCGGTGGCGGGAGCGGGTTGTCGCTGCCTGTTGTTATCAATGAATCGGCTGAAAAGCAGCTGGGATTTGAGAATCCGGTAGGACAGCGGATTGGAGATTATGTGATTGTTGGGGTGGTAAAGGACTTTCATTTCCGTCCGCTTCATTTTCCCATCGGGCCTTTGATCATGACCAATGATCCGCAGAATATCATGACAATGAATATCCGGATATCCGAAAGGAACCAGGCCCAGACACTGAAATATATCCGCGATACCTATCAGAAGCACAGAAATTCCAGGGGTTTTTCCTATAGCTTTTTCGATGACCTGCTCGCTAAAAAATATGAGGCGGAAGTCAGGCTTCGCAATCTCACTCTCATTTTCTCATTACTGGCGATACTCATTTCGTTGTTGGGTATTACGGGTATGACAGTTTTTTCCTGCGGGAGACGCACAAAAGAAATTGGTATCCGAAAGGCGAATGGTGCCTCTGTACCGGAGATATTGCTGATGCTGAACAAAGACTTCCTGCAATGGGTTATTGCGGCCTTCTTTATCGGCTGCCCCATCGCCTGGTTTACGATGCACCGGTGGCTTCAGAATTTTGCCTGCAGAACAGCCCTGAGCTGGTGGGTATTTATGGGGGCAGGATGCGTGATCCTTATCATTGCCTGTATAACGATAAGCTGGCAGACGCTGAGGGTTGCCCTGAGTAACCCTGTTGACGCACTCAGGGATGAATAAGACGAATTTTTTAACTCAACAACTGGATCATGGTTAAACATATCTTGAAAATCACCTTAAGGAACTACAGGAAGAATCTGTTGTTCACACTGATCATCGTGTCGGGACTGGCCGTCAGTATCGCCACCATCATGGTGATCACCCGCTTTGTCATCCAGGAATACAGTACGGATACTTTCCATAAAGAATACAAAAACATTTTCAGGGTGCTGAATGAAAACTCCGAAAGCACAACTTCCTCTGTGATACAGGATTGGGCGGAAAAATTGAAATCCGGCTATCCTGATGTGAGAGAAGTATGCTGTATCGACAACATTGAGATGGATGTAATGAATTCAACGGGTCCGGTAAGGCTGACCCGGGTTTTGTCTACAGACCCGGCCTTTTTCTCTGTCTTTTCGTTCCCTGCCAGCCGGGGAGATTCCGCCCACCCTTTTAATGACCGGCAATCCATCGTCATTACTGAGAGTACGGCAAAGAAACTATTCGGAACCATTGAGGCTGTAGGAAAGGTCATCAACAGCCAGATCGAGCAGACAAGGATCCCTTTAACCGTTACCCTGGTTACCAAAGATCCTCCGGAAGGCTCAAGAATACAGTTTGAGGCCCTGGTTCCCTTTGAAAACGAGTCCTTCCATTTTAGATCGCTGTCATTCTGTATGCCCGGAAAATCAAACGAAAGAACAATCATATACATGTGTGATATTTACCTTCTGCTGCATGAAAAGGCCAATATTTCACTGATTAACAAGAGGTTAAAACAGGAATCGTTCAGGGGGGACAAGGAAAGCGGTTTTTTTTCTTATTTGAGGCTTCAGCCCAATTCGGATGCTTATTTTGATAAAAACCAGGATGACGGATTTAAACATGGTGATAAACCCATGCTGTTTGTGTTCATTTCGCTGGCAGTACTTCTCCTCCTTCTGGCTTGTTTTAACTATATCAATCTGACTACCATAAAAGCTTTTTCCAGGACGAGGGAGATTGCATTTAAAAAGGTTTGCGGCGCTACCGGAAATGGGCTGACAGGACAATTCCTTTTCGAATCGGTGGGTTTGTCGGTAATGTCTTTTCTTCTGGCGATAGTTTTATCGAAGTATCTTGCCGGTGTTTTCGGGAAGCTGGTCAACTCATCCCTTGATGTTTCTTATTTCTTCCAGTCACCGCAAATATTCCTGGTATTGGCTTTTTCGATTGTTCTGGGAATTGTTTCGGGTTATTATCCCGCCGTGTTCCTGTCGCGTATCAGGGCCTCAGAATTGTTTAAAGGACAAACACTTACCCGCCGAAACAGCCTTTTCTTACCCAAGCATCTTTTTATCCTTCAGTTCGCTATTGCCATCTCACTTATCGTTTCCGTCATCGTCATTGAAAAACAACTGCATTATATCAGGACTAAAGACCTGGGATTCAATAAGAACCAATTGTTACATCTGTCGGTTCCTTCAGAAATAAAGCCTTTTGCCCTGCAGGCTGAATTGCTGAAAAATCCCGAAATATCGCAGGTCACCTTAACCTATGGTACTCCCGGGAAGCTGGCAGCATCAACAGGCAAAAACTGGTATATTGCAGTGGATTCATCCTTTCTGTCCACCTTCGGAATGACCCTGCTGGAGGGTAGGAATTTCACCTCTGCTGACGAAAACGTTTGTCTTGTAAATGAAACCCTGTTAAAGGAAAACGGGTGGACCGGCTACAGGGGAAGGAAGATTGGTAACAATACCGTAATAGGCGTTGTTAAAGACTTTCATACCAGTTCCTTCTACGAAAAAATTGTTCCGCTTGAGATGGACTACAACCTTTCGTACCTGCCCGATCTCACGGTAAGAATGAGCAGCAACAATGCGGCAGTAACGCTGGACGCCATCAGAAATACCTGGAAGAAGATGGCTCCTTATTCCTCTTTTGGATATTATTTTTATGATGAATGGTTTGATAGACAATACAGAAAAGAAGAAGCCTTCAGTAAGCTCATTACCTTATTTACTTTCATTGCCATCCTGATCTCCTGTCTGGGGCTTTTCGGATTGCTGGCTTACCTGATCGAAAGAAGAGCCAGGGAGATCGGGTTACGGAAGATCAACGGCGCTTCAATTGCTGAGATCATGATGCTCCTGAACAGGGACTTTATCCGATGGGTCGCCGTTGCCTTTATAGTGGCCATACCGGTTTCCTGGTATATTCTGAGCAGATGGCTGGCGAATTTTGCTTATAAAACAGCCTTAAGCTGGTGGATATTTGCGTTAGCCGGGTTAATAGCCGTCGGAATTGCCTTATTGACAGTTAGTTGGAAAAGCTGGATGGCCGCCGGGCGAAACCCGGTGGAAACCATCAGAGAAGAATAGTGATCTGTAAATTCCGGGATCAGGGGGTTGCTTTATCCGGCTTTGATGATTTGCCTGAAGACCTTCTATTTAATCCCGAACTCCTTTTTAATGGCATTTACATAATCCAGTTTTTCCCAGGCGAAGAATTCAACCTTTTTCTTGTACTTTGTCTTGCTGTTTTCCTGTACGCCTTTTGATCCTTTCACCGGATAGTAAACATCAACTTCTTTGGTATAGGGGTCCCTTCCGAAATGTCCATAAGTGGCCGTAGGCAGGAAGATAGGGTTTTTCAGTCCGAAATGCTGAACAATGGCATAGGGACGAAGATCAAAGATTTTCTTCACTTTCTCAGCGATCTGACCGTCAGGCAAACAGTTGCCTTTTTTGTCCAAAGCCTTGCAGCTTCCGTAAGTATTAACATACACGCCAACCGGTTCGGCGATTCCAATGGCATAGGCCACCTGAACCAGTACTTCATCGGCTACTCCGGCAGCGACCAGGTTTTTGGCTACATGACGGGCGGCATAGGCTGCCGAACGGTCCACCTTCGAAGGGTCTTTCCCCGAAAAGGCTCCGCCACCGTGGGCGCCACGTCCCCCGTATGTGTCAACAATGATCTTTCTGCCGGTCAAACCGGTATCCCCGTGAGGACCACCGATGACAAATTTCCCGGTGGGGTTCACATGAAGGGTCAACTGATCGGTGAACAGCGACTGCCCGTCTTTAGGCATACTCTTTTTAACCCTGGGTAAGAGGTACTTAACGACATCTTTACGGATGGTTTCCTGCATTTCTTTCTCAGCCGCCTTCACATCGGCCGGTTTCTGGCTTTTGGGAAGAACAAATTCATCGTGCTGGGTGGAGATCACGATGGTGTCAATCCGCTCAGGTTTTCCTTCATCGTTGTAAAATACGGTGACCTGCGATTTGGAATCAGGCCTCAGGTATTTCATCACTTTTCCTTCATGACGGATGGCTGCCAGGTCCTGCATCAGCCGGTGAGCTAATTCAATAGGCAGAGGAGCCAGGTTGTCCATCTCCTTATTGGCATATCCGAACATCATCCCCTGGTCGCCCGCGCCCTGTAGTTCGGGCTTCTCTCTTTCAACGCCCTGGTTGATATCCTTTGATTGTTCATGAATGGTGGAAATGATGCCGCAGGAATCGGCTTCAAACTGATATTCAGCTTTTGTATAACCGATCTTTTTCAGGGTGTCTCTTACAACTCCCTGAATATCAGCCCATCCCTCTGTTTTTACTTCCCCGCTGCATACCACCAGACCGGTGGTCACGAGTGTTTCACAGGCTACTTTACTTTCCGCATCCCATTTAAGAAATTCGTCGAGCAGTGCATCTGATATCTGATCGGCTACTTTGTCAGGATGACCTTCAGATACCGATTCTGATGTGAAATAATAAGCCATTTGTATAATAATTGATTTGTTGAATATTTGATTTTGTT
>JAPLDE010000074.1:33379-33734 GCA_026391855.1 Bacteroidota bacterium
TTTTGCAAAATCAGGACTTTTGAGTTAGCTGCTGAAATACTTCCTCCAGTTTTTGTTCTTCTTTTAACAAAGAAACGATGGTAAGGTTTTGTTCGACGGCAAACTGAAAGATAGCCGGACGGATATCTTCTTCGGTCTTGGCTTCCAGGAACCAGCGGTTTCCGGAGCCAACCCTCACTGTATCAACATTTTTTATCTCCATCAACAAGCTTTCTGATACCGGCAGATTGAATTCAACGGAAATGAGCTGCCTGCGGGTCGACAGTCCCGACAGCTCCGGGGTAGGAGAGTCGGCGATAATTCTGCCCTGGTCGATGATGATGACCCGGTCGCAGACGGCTTCAACCTCCTGCAT
>JAPLDE010000074.1:33799-40233 GCA_026391855.1 Bacteroidota bacterium
CCGTTTTTTCCTTGCCGATAGCCGTGATCAGGTGGCGGATCTCCAGCAGCTGGTTTGGGTCAAGGCCTGAGGTAGGCTCATCCAGTATCAGAACTTCCGGATCATGCAGCAACACCTGGGCAAGCCCGGTCCGTTGCCTGTAACCCTTCGACAGGGCGCCTATTTTCTTGTTCTGCTCGGCCGTAAGACCCGTCATCTCTATCACCTCGTCAATCTTCTGCTTCAACCCTGTTTTAATGTGATGAATGCCGGCGATAAAGGCCAGGTATTCCCTTACGTACATGTCAAGGTAAAGGGGGTTGTTTTCAGGGAGATAACCAACTTTCTTCCTTACTTCCATGCTTTGCTCCAGCACATCAAACCCGAACACTGTTGCAGTGCCCGAAGTGGGGGGGATAAAGCAGGTGAGGATCTTCATCATGGTTGACTTGCCTGCTCCGTTAGGGCCCAGAAACCCGGCAATTTCCCCGGATTTTATCGAGAAACTTACCTCGTCCAGCGCTTTCTGTTTGCCGTAAACCTTGGTGATGTGATTCGCTTCTATCGACATTTTCCGGTCAGTTTTCTGGGGGCAAAGGTAATTTTTTTTTCGCTAATGCATGTTGCCTGAATTGCACTTAAATATCTATTAATGATAATGTGAAAAAAAGTTGGGTTCATTTTGTGACTTTTCATAAAAAATGGAACTAAGGATTGTAATGCTCCCGGAAGCAATTGCCGAAAAGCTTTTACATGGATGGATGAATGAATGGATGTATATCTTTTCATACATATTAGAAATGTTGATGTAACCAATAATTAAACTTAAAAAAAGGCGAAATATTTACTATCTTCGCCAATTAAATATTGTCGAGATATTTCACTTTGGGGTTTTAACTGTTGATTCGGGGGGATCGTCAGTTGAAGAGATGTTCTTATCGTATTTCTTTACCTCATAGCTTATGTAAATTTTCTTATAGTGTTCAATGCATTCTGAAGGTCATTCCATTTTTTGGAAGGACATTTCAAAGTTGTTTTAATAGACTTATTAAAATTTTGCAATAGAGAATTATCAACAAAAAACTTAAACCAAACACTTTATACTTATGAAAACTTTACTATGTGTTTCATTGTGTCTTTTATTCTTTGGAATTAAAGGATACTCTCAGCAAAACAATCCTGATTCAAGCATAGTTGGCAGATGTGGGGCATCTGTTGAATTGACTGACTACTATATGAAGTTATATGAAAACTATATTAAGAAAACGAAGGACTCAAAATTTGTACCTGATGTTCTTAATGATACTTTTACTGCCATTAAGGATTTTCCTGCAAATGAGATTGTGCGTTGTGGTAATTTTAGACTTTACTATAAAGATTTTCTGCAAACTACGTTGCAAGGTTTTGCAGAAAACGGGACAGTGGGTGATAATCGAAGAACTGTACTTTGCCAGGTATTGGAATATATTCAATCCATTATAAGCATTAATTCAAGTGATACGTTGGATATTTATGTTGATCTTTCATGGAATATTCCACCACTTTCTAGTGGGATTATGGCTAATGGTAGTACTTACTTTTTGCCTCATACATGGCGTGAAGTTCCTGGTTTTTATGCAGGGAATGTGTATAATCATATTAAATATGGTATTGATCCTGATTCAATGAACTATGATGGTGTACTTAGAGTGAATTTTGGATATGCTTTTATTATTGACACAGCTTATAAAACAATAGGTTCTTATGACTTGTATTCAATTTTACTACATGAAATGACCCATGCCTTAGGCTTTGCCAGCGGTATTAGGGAAGGTACAACTAGTGATCATTACCCTTTTTGTGATCACAATACCTTCACAAGATATGATTCTATTTATTTATATTATGGAAGTATACATGATGTAGGGCATCTTAAAAAAATAGTTGTTATTGACACATCGGGTAATCCTTCCATTGATTCTGATCTATTGATAACTCAAAATTGTCTAAGAAATAATAAGATATGGATGACAAACGATTCAACATCTAAAAATCAACCGGTATATTCAGGTATATATCTAGGTGATGATGAAATATTATTTCCCGGTTCACTAATTGGACATTTACAAATGGGAGAGTTTTCTTTTTATAGCATGTCTCAATATTTACCTGGTTATCAACCAATTTATGTTATGGGACCCACAATGACCAATCAAGGTGACTTTAGACGAAAATGGACGTTGCCTGAGTTTCGATTAATGAAAAATCTCGGGTATACATTTAGAACAAACTTCATGAACTCAAAAAGTTTAAATGGTTTGGATTCCAATCATATTTTGCTCGAAAAGTCATCACCATATCGATTGAATTTCAAACAAAAAATAACTGAGCATTGTATGAAAAATAAATTATTCCCAGACACATGCCGGCATGATACATTGATTATAAATTATAATACTTCGGCTAACCCCAATGTAACAACATTTCAATTGAACATATCAAGCATTATTTCCTATATTGATGATGACAATGACACAATTACCATATTCCCTGGTTCCTTATTTGGCATTCAGGGTGTTGACACAATCGGAAACGAACATAGCCAGTTATCAGTAGCACAGGATAACAGCTATATCCAATTTAAACCTTATCCTGATTTTTCCGGAAGAGCACAATTTGGATTTTACCTTTATGATGGTCATGAGAAAGGTGCTTTGATAATTTATACAATTGATGTAATTGATGGAGTTGATAATCTTATACCAAATAAGGAATTGGTCATAAATGGTACATTCGAACAAGGTATTGAACTAAGACAATATAAAGATAGTATATTTATTAATAAACCTTACAGCACTTATTATGCCGAGCATGATCTTGCCGGTGAATATTATGGAGGAGTGAGCCTTTCAAGTGGACACAAATTCACTCAACTTAATAATAATTACAGCTTAGTTAATAATTATGGTAGACCATATGGCGGTGGTGATTATGTTTATAAATCTTCAACACCAGGTATATCTGATGCAATAAGATATTATTCTATCGATTCTTGTCTGAGTCTACCTTTTTACAATCCATTACCCAAAATTATCGGTCAAAAAAACGAAAGATATCATAGGTTGTGTTATAGTTTTAATTTCTCAACTTTAACTGATTCAATTCCTTCATGTTCGAAAATGTTAGTAAATATTGATTTATGTTACAGAGATACTAGTAAGTATTTTTGGCCAGCAGGTTTTAATATAGGTGATACTCTTTGGTTTCGTCTCGATTTTATTTCCGATCCTTACCCAAATCCAGAAGCTGTTACTTTATATATGAGTAAAACGTGTTTTGACGTTGTAGATTCTCTTTCAACATCTTGTTCTTATGGGGTCTGGAATCACTTCTCAGATACAATATACTATTGTGGTGAAAAATGTAAAAATATCAGATTAGTTAATCTGAACTCTTTATCATTGACGAATCCAAATGCAGGAAGACAATTGTATCTTTTTATGGACAATCTTTCCCTAAAACTACTCCCTCCTGAACCAATGACCTTGAACATAATGGCAGATACAACAGTTATTTGCCAAGGACAAAATGTAACCTTAACATCAGTTGTTCAAGATACCGTTTGCCCTGTTACGTACTTATGGTATCCGGTTGAATACACAACAAAATCGATAACGGTCTCACCTGGTTCAACAACAACTTATCATGTAGCTGTCTCTAATAATTGTACTTATGTTGAGGATTCCATAACTGTTACTGTTCATCCGACACCAGATGCTACTGCATCAGTATCTTACAATTGCCAAAACGACACCATTTTTTTATATGGTGGTGACGGCGTGGGTTATAACTGGTCCGGGCCGAAAAATTATACATCTTCACTTCAAAATCCTATACTGTATCCAATATTGCATGGAACAAGTGGTATTTATCACCTTACGGTTACTGATAAGCATGAATGTACGGATACGGCTTCTGTTTTTGTGCCAATAATCATAAATACCAGTTCCAATTCACCGATTTGTTCACATGATACTTTGAGACTATTTGTTAACGATGGTGATTACTTTGAATGGACCGGACCCGATGGATTTACTTCTTCCTCTCAAAATCCAATCGTTTTAAATCCGGATACCCTGGCATCCGGCTGGTATGTCTGTAATGTCGCCAGCGACTCAACGGTGAGTTGTTCTGTTGATAGTGTTTTTGTTACTGTTTATTATTGTTGTTCGGATTCTGCAATAAGGCTGATAAGTTCAAAAAATGTTTCTGATATTCAGGGGTCTCTTCCACAAAAAATTGCAATCCTGGGAGAACTGGTTATTGATACAACTTATACCTTAACCCAGCAATGGAACCAAATGGATATTACTATATTGCCTGCATCTGGCATAAATATCCTTGAAGGTGATACATTAAAGATTAAAAATGCATATATCCATGGTTGTCAGGAACTTTGGAATGTTATTAATCTGGAAAATAGTTCCAGTTTAAAAATGGAAAGTTCAACTATTGAAGATGCTTTATTTGCAGTAACAGTGCATGATAAAGCATCTTTAAGCCTGATTAACAATCATTTCCATAAAAATTATGTCGGACTATATTATCCTGAACCAAAACCATGGAATGATTTTTATTCCACTAAAGAATTAACCTACTCAGGTAATGAATTTGATTGTGAAAATGCAACACTGCTTCCACCAATGGCAAACCAAATTTCGGATGCAGGAGCATATATTTACAGCCTGACAGATGCAAGTCTTTTTGGTGACTCTCTCAATATTTACCATCACATGCGCAACGGGATTGTAACTTACAATTCAAATCTAACAGTATATCGCTCCAAATTCTATAATATTATTGATAATGTGAAAGGTAGTGGCAAAGGAATTTATTCAGAAGCTGGGAAAAACACTAACTTTATGCTTGTAAAAGGAGAAGGAGGCAATGATTCAACATTCACAAATTGTACTTATGGAATACATGCTGTTCATATGAATACCGATATTTCATATGCCAACATGAATAATGTTGACATTGGAACCACCATTGAAGTTAGTCAGGATTGTGATCATACAATTCAATATAACACATTCAATTGTAATGATTGGGGTATAATTCTGTTTGAGAATGATCCTGTAAATAAGGTTGACATAAGTTATAACCAATTTAAGATTAACTCTAAGTTGTCTCAATCCCTTACAAGCGCCATTTATATGATGGAGTTCAATAACCCTCCCAAAAAGTCGTGTGAAATCCATCACAATATTATTGAACAGGATACATGTAAGAATGGAATCTATACCATTTCTTCAGAGAAAACCCAAATCTTTGAGAATTCTATTGCCATGAATAAACCGTATAGCAATATTTATGGAATAGTAAGTCAGTACTGTCTGGAAAATGATGTGCATTGCAATTCAATTTGGGGAATTGATCCTTCTTTGGGTGATACAACTCTCTTAGTCCCAATGGGGATACGATCAACAGTTACCCAGAATACAAAATATTCTTGTAATAACCTTGGGGATTTACTCGTAGGAGCTGGCTTCCATGACCAATGTTTAGGAGACTCAATCCAGGGGAACATATTCAATGATCACACGATTGGATTATATTACAACATCAATGCTATTACAGGAGAGCAAAGGAATAAGGGAAATGTATGGGATGGTAGCTATAATGGAGGATATGCCGCAAAACATACAGGCGATTATAATGTTCGCATTCTATCGAGATATTATGCTCAAATATCACTTAGTTACTTATTCCCACCTTCTGTATTCGGATCAGGGTGGTTTAATCCAAGCTTAGATCCAAATTTTTATTTATGTTATATTTGTGAGGAGCCTGAAAATTTGTCTCAGAATAATCCTGATATCACAATGACTGACTACGGTATTGCTAACGGTTCGTTAGTTTCTACTAACTTCGAACCAGAATCCAGGTGGATGGCATCCCGATATCTTTATAACAAGATTAGAACATGCAATATTAATCCCAGCATTGATCCACAAATGCAGATATTCTATGATTCCATTAAAGATGTTTCAGAAGGAAAATTTCAAGATGTTGAGATAATGAATAAACTAGCTGTAAGTACTGATTCAAATTCATCGGTGACTATTGATCAAGTGAGGCAAGAGATCATCAGTTTAATGAGATCACTCCTTATCCTTGATAGTCTTAAAAATTCTGAGTATCCAACTATATATAATATTGAATATGAGACTATTAAGAGTGAGCTTACCGGTATTCTTAATGAACTGTACCTTCAATTTTACGAAATGAGAACAAATGCCCAGGAAGTAAAGACTGGGAATGTTAACGTTGCAATGTCTCAAAACGAGATGTTGCCCTCTGAAACAGTTTACGAACAAAACGAAAAGATCATCAATGAAATTTATTTGAATACAATTGGCAATGGTATTTCATCCTTTACAGATGATCAAGCTAATCAAATAGCTCAGGTTGCC
>JAPLDE010000013.1 GCA_026391855.1 Bacteroidota bacterium
AGGTCTGAAGGAACATACACAACCCAACTCAATGGGAATGAGCTTCCTCAGGGGATTTACCTTTGCCGGATGGTAGTAAACGGAGGGAAAGTGATTGTGAAAAGGATGGAGGTAATGAGGTAATCTGAAAAACCCTGACAGGATCCTGCCCTGTCAGGGTTTTCACCCACTTCAAAGGGACCAACAGCTCATTCGTCTGTCGTGTTTTTTAGTTTTTTCACTGCCCAGGAAGAAATCAGGTAAGAGAGCAGGATCATTACAGGCCAGGAAAGAAGCCAGAATATATTTTCAAGGTAGTTCATTTTCAGATTATTAGATTAATTGTTATTAATAGGAATGAGGCTCTTGTTCGAGCTCTGCGGCATCCAGTTTTTTGTTGTTGATAGCCCGCCAGGCCCAGAAAATATAGGCCAGGACTAAGGGAACCATCAACGAAACATAACTCATAGCTGTTAATGTGTATTTGCTGGATGAGCTGTTTTCGATGGTTAACGAACTCTGCAGATCGAAGGTGGATGGGTAATAGGCTGTGTGGTTAAACCCGGCCAGGATAAAAAGGGCAAATACCGTAAGTACGGTTCCAAGTCCTGTGTACCATATACCTTTGGTCCATTCAGTGAACATCGCCTTACCGGTCCCGAAAAGGACCAGTACAACACCTGCCAGGAATATCAATGTATTCAGGGGCATTTGCAGAAAATTATGCAGGTATTTATATTCTTCCCTGAAAATGATCTTTGTTGAAGGATCATAGGCAAAACCTTCGAGAAACAACAGCCGGATGAGCCAGAAAAGGAAGAAAATAAGGAACGGAATGGAATTGTAGATCAGCTGCCGTTTAGCTCTCTCAAAAATATTCTTATCACTGACATTATTCATGATATAAAGTATACCTAATACCCTGGCCAGGAAGAAGATAGCCAGTCCAAGGGCCAGGTTCTGTATGTTAATGGCGGCTTCAAGCCCGTGCCAGGGATTTTCCCAGGAAGAGATAACCGGGTTGCTAAGGATACTGAGATTCATTTTGTTTACCGAGAACATGGAACCGGTAAAAAAGGTGCTGACAGCAGTCCCAAGCAGAATGGTTCCCAGTAAACCATTGACCATCAGGAAGATGTCATAAGTGCGTCGACCCAGTAAGTTGGCTGGTTTGCTCCTGTATTCATAAGAAATGGCCTGGATGATAAAGCAGAAAAGTATGGCTACCCATACCCAGTATGCTCCGCCAAAGCTGGTGGAGTAAAATAAAGGGAAAGATGCAAAAAAGGCTCCTCCGAAGGTAACCAGGGTGGTAAAGGTGAATTCCCATTTTCTTCCCAGGGAATTCACGATAAGTTTTTGTTCCGTTTCTGTTTTTCCTAATACATAAATCAGGGTTTGGCCTCCCTGGACAAAAAGCAGGAAAACCAGCAAACCGGCCAGCAGGGAAATAATAACCCACCAGTATTGCTGTAGCGCTAGGTGTGAAAGGGTTTCAAACATAATTACTGTCCTCCGTCTTTAGGACCCAGCTTAATTTGCCTGGTCATGATTTTTATTTCAGCGATCAATAAAACAGTGAATAACACAGCGAAGAGCCAGAAAGTGATCTGAACGGCGCTGCTGTCGATACGGGAAACGGCTGCCATGGTGGGCATGATATCCTGGATGACCCAGGGTTGCCTTCCTACCTCCGCAGTGATCCATCCTGCCTGGGTGGCCAGGTAGGCAAGGGGGAGGGTGAATATAGCCGCTTTCAGCCATAGTCGCGACTTTTCAAGTTTTTTCCTGTATATTTTTACTAAGAAAACGATGAAAAGGATCATGAACCAGAAGCCAAGGGCGACCATAAGGCGGAAGCTGTAAAAAGTAACCGGAATATTCGGCACAGCCTGGTTCGGGTTATCGAAATACCCGTATCCGAAATAGCAAAAATTATCATTGAGAACTTTGAGTGCGGTATTTGCCATTACCGGGTCATGGTCTTGTTTAGCTTGTTTATAAGCAGACAGGGCACTAATAGCCATTTTTCCTCTTTTCATTTTTTCAGCCACTGGCAGAATCCCTTGTTCCGGGTTGCCGTCCACCAGGTCTTTAATACCCGGCACGAAGGCTCCAAAGTTCTTGTATGCCAGGTAGGAGAGCATATTCGGGATTTCTATCTTCAGCCTAAAATCCGTATAGTTTTGAAGGGCAGTGTCTTTGGAGGTCTGGGTAACAATACCGATGGTGGTTAAGCCAACATTGGTTGTCCCCTGGTACAACCCTTCAAAGGCAGCAAATTTCATGGGTTGTTTATGGGCGACTTCACGGGCGCTGGCATCTCCCCAGAAAATATTTCCTATAATAGCCATAAGCCCGAAAACACCGGCAACCACAATACTTCTCCTCGCCATCTCCAGGTTCCTCTTTTTCAACAGGTACCAGGCGCTGATTGCAATGACAAAAACCGCTGAAAGCACATAACCGGAG
>JAPLDE010000114.1 GCA_026391855.1 Bacteroidota bacterium
AAACATAACCGTCTGAGTTAGAATAGAAATGAAAAGCTATCTGAACATTTTGACCCGCATAGGAAGATAGATCAATAAGCGGACAGGACCAGGTATTGCTGGAAGTATAGGTATAGCGTCCACTAACCGGAATCCAGTTGACATCACCTGCAGTCTTGATCTCGACTCTGGCGGAGTCTCCTATACTAAAACTAAACCACTGCCAAAACCTTAATCTTGGGTTCTGAGTGGAACCGGGTATGGTTATCGCACTGCTAATCAGGCGAGTGTTTGCATTTGGTGGATAATTACCATTTAATACGATGGCTGCACAATTTTGTCCACCGTGTGCTGAACCTGGACCATTGATTGGCACCCCCACCTGCCAGGTACCATTTGATATCGTCCAGTTTTGATTCCAGTCACCTTCCCAACCTTCAGAAAAATTTGACTGAGCAAAACAGGAGGTTGAAATTACTAAAATAAAAATTAGGATAAAATTTTTCATAAATAGCAATCTTATTTTAATGACTAAAAGGGAATAAGAAATATTTCTGATGTTTCATAAAACATTGTTTATGAGTATTTTAATCAGTCAGGAGAAATAGAGACAACGGATCGGTCATCCATGATGCAGAGGTAAAAGATTTCATGAACCCGCAGATAAACCCATGTAAATTTAATACATTTTTACCACCACCTTATAAGCCATGGTTAAAATATTTAGCTGGTAAATATACCGTTCACTCAACCATCCCTACCGTTCACTCAATGGGGTAATATGGCCTTTCGCATCGTATTATATTGCACTGTTTTTCAGTGAGGGACTGAAAGAAGTTATTGCCTTAACCATCTCTTAAATAATTAATAAACATCAGATATTCAATTAAATATAAGGAGAATTCAACATGAAAAGAATGTTACTTTTTTTAATTCCGGTTTTTATAAGCTGTGTTCCTGTCCTGCTGTTTGCCCAGAGCACGCTGGAAGGAACGGTAACCTATAACGGTAATCCTTCGAAACCGCTGGCCAATGTTACCATAACGCTTCAACCGGGAAGCCTGACGACAACTACTGATGCAACCGGCTTTTACCAGTTTACCGGGCTGGGCCCGGGATCATACACATCTACAGGGACATCCTCTTCACCGTTTTCAGCGTCCAATTCCATAGACGCTCTTTTCATCCTGAAGCACTTCGTAGGGATAGCACCGCTTTACGGTCTTGCCCTGCTTGCAGGGGATGTTAATGGCACCGGTGGCACTCCTAATTCTGTAGATGCCTTATTGGTGCTGAAAAGGTGGACAGGTCAGATAACCTCCTTCCCGGCTGGTGACTGGCGGTTCCAGCAGTTCACCCTCATCATCGACGGTACTTCAACCTATACCCAGAACATAAATGGACTATGTATGGGAGATGTGAGTGGAGATGCCTACTAATATTCTGTTAATCAAACCAATAAAGAAAAGGAGGACTTCATTATGAAGAATTTAATATATACTTTGCTTTCAGGTGTTTTTTTGCTGATCAATTCAACTTTTCCTGATAACTATTTGTATTCCGGATCAATATCAGCAGATGGCTGGTCACCAGGGCCGACAGAGATTTTAGCAAATCATACTGTCCCCCAACCGGTGCCGCTCAACATCACGGCTACACTGGGTGATGCAGTGGCCTGCCCCGGGGATGAGATTGTTATCCCTGTTAATGTTGCAGGATTAGTTGATGTACATGCCTTCAACATTGCCATTAATTACGATAATTCCGTTGTCAGTTATATTAATTACTCTGATGTTAATGACCTGATCATGCCCGGTTTTTTACAGGTATACTGGACCGGCAGCCAGATCCGTATTGCATGGATTGACCTGCAACCCTTAAATATAGGATCCGGATTGCTTATGAACCTGCATTTTACCTACCTGGGAGGAACAGGAGCCTTCTCCTTTTCCACCGGGGAATCGCTTTTTGCTGACTTCGCCGGAAATGTCATCCCCACCACCTTTGTGAACAGCAGTGTACAAAGCCAGACTGGTCCGGTTATTACCCAGCAACCTGTGGATGTAGTCATCCCTGAGAATTCGAATACCTCTTTTTCGGTAATGGCCACAGGGGCAACTTCATACAAATGGCAGGTGAAAGAGACCACAGGCACCTGGAATGATGTACCATCCGCCACCCCATACAGCGGAGAGGCTACATCCACCCTTGCCATTACAGGAGCGCCTGCCTCTTTTGATGGAAACCTTTACAGGTGTGTAGTAACTGGTAATTGCGGTCAGTCATTGGCCGTGACAAGCAATCCGGCCCTGCTGAGATTCTGTTATGATATTGATGGGGTTATTTCCTATGCCAACGCTTTCTTTACTCCGCTGGACCATGTAACGGTTACCTTAAACCCGGGAAATGTGATCATCACTTCAGATGCCGGCGGACATTACGAATTTACCTGTTTGTTGCCCGGAACATATACGATTGATGTTACTTGTAACAAACCCTGGGGAGGTGCCACCGATGATGATGTCACCAAAATCCAGGACCACTATTGCAATGTCCCCCCTCCGCTGACCGGAATTTACCTGCTGGCCGCCTATGTTGACAATGACAACTTTGTGGGCGGTATGGATGCAGTAATGGTTAAACAGCGGATATTGAACCTGCTCAGTTCTTTCCCCAGGGGTGACTGGGTCTTTGAAAGACCGGTCATCACCCTGACCAACAGTGATGTCACTCAGAATATATTAGGGCTTTGTGTTGGAGATGTGGATGGAAGTTATATTCCATAAGTTTTAGTAACATCATGATTATCAGAAAAATATGTTTTCAATAAATAAAGACAGCGACATGAAAACCTTTACAAAAATATTGATATTTGTCTGCATCATCCTGTCATTCAACGATATGGTGAAGGCAACCGGGAATAATTCCTGTTTTCCTCCGGTAAACATACCTTCCGAAGTGGTACAGGCCAGTCTGGGAACGGTATATGTATGTGGTCAGAATACGATCACACTGCCGATGACGGTTACTCAACTGAATGATGTGATCGTGATTGACCTGACCATCAACTTTAACGGCGAAGTTGCGGATTTCCAGGGATATGAAACTAATCCGGCTCTTTCCGGAGGCGATATCGTGGTCCATTCCACCGGGAGCCAGCTAAAGGTCA
This sequence comes from Bacteroidota bacterium, assembly GCA_026391855.1. Taxonomy (GTDB): domain Bacteria; phylum Bacteroidota; class Bacteroidia; order Bacteroidales; family CAIXZF01; genus JAKLIX01. The sequence goes on from JAPLDE010000114.1 coordinate 3,149, forward strand.
GCTGGATTTCGCCTTACCCGGTTAATGTCGGAACTGGAACACTGTTCAGCTTTTCCTTTTCTTACCTGGGAGGAAACTGCGATTTCGATTTTGATACGGTTACTGAAGGCTATACCTATTTTGCCGATCAGTATTATGATTTTATTCCGGCTGTCTTCAGCAGCGGTTCGGTACAGGCTAATCCGGTTTACTGTCCTGCCGTATTTAATGTTACACCCGGTGGTTCCGTTTGCCAGGGTGATAACACTGTTGTTGGCCTGGACGGGTCGGAAATTGGAGTGAATTACTTTCTTTACCTCAACGACACCCAGTTTATGGTAATCACAGGCACAGGGATGGCGTTGAGTTTCGGAGTGGTTGAACAGCCCGGAACATATACTGTACAGGCGGTTAACACTTACTCATCGGCCTGGATGACGGGGAGCCTGGATAACAATCGCATACCTTATGCCTACGATATTTATTTCTCCCCGGCAGGGGATCCATACTCGTTAACTATTTGCCCGGGGAGAAATATTTCGATCTGGTTGATGTATAGTGAAGATATGGTTGAATATGAGCTTTACCGTAATAATATTCCAACAGGTCAGAAAAGGTATTCTTCACCCTCAGACCGCCATCCTACCTGGTCGGGTTCTAATTTTCTTCCGGGGGAATATACGGTGATCGGCAGAGACCTGATATAGGGAGTATGCACGGCCACCATGAACCATCTGCTGATCCTGAGTTTTAACACCCCTGTGATCACTTGTCCTGTCAATCGGGAAGTCTGTACACTTCCGGGGGAGATCACGGCTTCTCTTCCAGATATAGATATTGTTATTGCAGATGAATGCCAGTATACCCAGGAGTATTTTCTGTCAGGAGCCACCACTGGCAATGGTATGGGTTCTGCCAGTAATGTAGTTCAATTCAATGCAGGAGTCACCACGATTGAATACAGGGTTACCGATGTCGGAGGGAATTCTGCCAGCTGTACCTTTACGGTAGAAGTGGTCAGGTACCAGGAAGCCGTGGCCGGTCCTTTCCAGGAATGGTGTAATGCTTATGAAACCTACCTCGTCGGCAATATTCCTGATCCGGGTTATACCGCCACCTGGGCTGCATTTAATTATCCCGGTTTTTTACCACCAAATATCTATCAGGTTGATAATGAGGCTGTTGTCACTGATCTTATTCCTGGTTTCAGCTATATTTTCTCCTATACCCTCACCAATGATGTGAACGGAAATCCCTGTTCCTCCACGGATTATATGACCGTTATTAACTATTTCCCGCCTGTTCAGGCTGATGCCGGGGATGACCAGGATCTCTGCAATGTTTCTTCTTTCAGCCTGAACGGGGCTGTTTCTCCGGCTGGTTCTGGTGAATGGATAATGGTAAACGGTCCTAATAACCCTGTCTTTAACCCTCAGGATCCACAGGCATTGGTAACCAATGTGATACCAGGACAATATACCTTCTGGTGGCAGATCAGCAATGGTGTTTGTCAACCCGTATATGATGAGGTGATAATTAATAATTCACCGGCTGTCACTGTTGACGCCGGGCCTGATGTTACGATTTGCCCCAATCCACCGGAGTACGAGCTTTCCGGCGCCTCCGCTGGTAATTACTCAACCCTGACCTGGACTACCCTGGGGGACGGCTGGTTTGCCTACCCAAACGGTCCGGTCAATCCTGTTTACTATTTTGGTACTAATGATATCACCTTAGGTACGGTACAGCTGACTGTTACCGGAACCGGTATTCCCCCTTGTCCAGATGCTTCGGATATGATAACACTTACCATCTGGGATCATCTGGCCCCTGAATGGGTGACCAACCAGGGAGACCTTGACATGGTAGGGGACTGTTATGATCTGGCCGGTCTGGCTCTCGTTCAGGCCATGGAACCTGTTGCTCTGGATAATTGTGATAACCCGGTCGTTCCTGAAAAAACATGGGGTCTTTTTGTCCCGGATCCTGATTGCCCGCAGGCCGGAACGTATACCAACACCTGGACAGCCACCGATTTATCCGGCAATACCAGCACCATCTTTACCCAGGTTATTTATATTGTTGATGAAGATCCTCCTCTGGTCTTAGTAAAGCATCCTACTGTATATCTCGACAACTCAGGAATAGCTACGATTACTGCCGCTGATATTGATAACGGCAGCTACGATATGTGCGGGAATGTTACCTTGTCGGTCACACCAACCACTTTCGATTGCACTAAAATCGGGAATAACATCGTAAGTTTTACGGTTACCGATGAATGTCAAAATTCGAGGACCAGGCAGGTAAATTTTCAAATTGCCGACAACCTTGCACCACAGGTCACCTGCCCGTCAAACATTGTGGTGTGTTCCTTACCGGGTGAAACCCATACCCCTGTTTCCGGAATTGATCCTCAGATCACGGATAATTGCAACGATGATGATAATTTCGGGTATTCATTATCCGGGGTTACTTCAGGAAATGATAACGGTTCTGCCAGTGGTGTGGTCCAATTTAATGTGGGAATTACTACGGTGACATATTGGGCCGAAGATGTCAGCCATAATAGTTCAAGTTGTTCATTTACGGTGGAAGTTATTCAATCCCAATATGTTAATGCAGGTCCGGATGCCACAGTATGTGCCAAAGACGGTGAATATTTTCTGGTGAATGCCTCAGCCGGCGACTATACCAACCTGGTATGGCAAACCTCAGGAAATGGAACATTCGATTACTCTTCAGGATCAGCTACTTACCTGAATCCGATCTATCACTTTGGTTCAAATGATCTGATTATGGGTCAGGTGAATATTACATTGACAGGTCAGGGCAACCCTCCCTGCCTGGATGTTTCCGATATGATGACGCTCACACTGACACCCTCTGAAGCCCCGGCCATTAACTGTCCGCCCGATCAGACGCTGTATCTGGATGCTTACTGTGAGGCTGTTATTCCTGACTATACTTCATTGGCATCCATTACCGGTGACTGTGTTGATCCTGTGGATATTGTTCAGACTCCGCCGCCGGGAACAACCGTCAGCGGGGTGGGAACTGTAACGGTAAGCTTGTCAGCCATTGATGCCCTTACATTGGTCTCATCAGATCAAACAACCAAAACTTTCAATCCGGGAACCTTATCGGATAATACAACTTATTACTGGAAGGTGGTTGCCAAAACCAGCGACGGAACAACCTATCCGGGATCAGTATGGACCTTTGAAACCGGAGCATCCACTCCTGCCAACTGGCAATGTGGTGATCCTCTGATAGATACCAGGGACGGTCAATCCTATCCCACGGTTCTGATAGGGGAACAATGCTGGATGAGCCGTAACCTGAATATAGGAATCATGACAACGAGTCTTGAAGTACCCTGGGAGCCCCATTCAAACTGTACGGATGTAAGCATGATTGAAAAATACTGCATTGAAAACGATGCTGCTAATTGTGTGGATTACGGAGGTCTGTATGATTGGGATGAAATGATGGGATACCAGGAAAAACCTGGTTCAAAAGGAATATGTCCTTCCGGGTGGCATCTGCCTGTTAATACCGAGTGGTGTACGATGTCCAGGACCATTGATCCTGCCTATACCTGTAATCCGGGCTGTAGTGGTACCGGAGGTGCGGGCCTGAAAGAAACCGGAACCATCCACTGGAGTTCTCCCAATCCCGGTGCTACCAACTCAAGCGGGTTCACCGCCCTTGGCGGAGGAAGCCGAGCTCCTTACGGATATTTCTATGATTTTATGGATGCAGGTTATTTCTGGACCTCTTCCCTGAATTCAGGCAAACCTCTTTTTTATGCTGTGCATAATTTCAATAGCGTAATATGTCATTCTGATCTCAGTCCTTTTCATGGAATGTCAGTGCGTTGTGTAAAAAACACTCCACCTTCTTATGGCTCACCCTATCAGCCGGTTAACCCGAGTCCTGCCAATGGTTCGACCAACCAGTCAGTAAATAGTATCCTTTCTTGGGATTGTACCAATCCGGGCAATGATCCGCTGGCTTATGATGTATACCTGGGAACAGCCGGTATTGAAAGCACATGCACTTTTAATGTCAGCCTGATTGACCAGATACCGCCGGTTGGCCGGTGCAAAGACTTAACAATTCAGTTGGATATATATGGGCAGGCAAGCATTGATTACGGGTGGGTAGATAACGGGAGTACTGATAATTGCGGCATCAGCCAGTATCAGGTCATCCCTAATTCCTTCAACAACAGCAATGTCGGACCAAATGTCGTCACACTGACCGTTATCGATGGTAGTGGAAATTCATCAACTTGTACCTCCATAGTGACGATCATTAATAATTGTCCGCCCACCATCGAATGTCCTGAGAACATCAGAGTTTGTACCGATCCTGACCAGATTACGGCCCTGGTTTATAATATTGCCCCCCAAATACCTAATACCTGCCTTGATTTCTATTTTTTCTGGTATATGGCCGGGGCTACTTTTGACAATGGCAATAGTGGTCTCTTCGACCATGTTTTTAATGTAGGAATTACTACAGTGGTCTATGTGGTGACCGATGTAAATTCCGGCAATTCGAATTCCTGTATTTTCACGGTGGAGGTTGTTCAATATCAGGAACCTGATGCCGGGCAGGATATTACCGGTTGTGAAATTTCGTCTGCTAACCTGACAGGAAACACACCGGATCCGGGTTATACTCCTCTCTGGCAGCAGCAATCCGGCCCTACAGCCGGTCTTTCCCAGAATGGTGTTCAGGCTCTCATAACAGGTCTTATTCCCGGTAATACTTATGTGTTCGGGTATACCCTTTCCAATGATGTTTGCTCCCATACAGATTATGTAACCATTAATGATTTGGCTAATACTGAGGCGGCTAATGCAGGTCTCAATTTCAGTGTATGCAATACAGGTGGTTTTACCCTTCACGCCAACACTCCCGGCAGTGGAACCGGTGAATGGACGTTGATGAATGGCCCGAGCAACCCGGTTTTCGATCCCGGTGACCCCAACACTTCAGTTACCGGCGTTGTTCAAGGTGTGTATTCCTTCACCTGGACCATTCATAACCATCC
>JAPLDE010000160.1:0-6079 GCA_026391855.1 Bacteroidota bacterium
GCTTCGGGTCAGCAGGGCATTCGGTGTCTGTTGCCCGAACTTCAACCGGATGTGATCCATGATGCCCGAAATTTCCTTGTCCAGCAATGGCCTTACCACCTCAGGGGTGATATCGCGAGGACCAATCCCGGTTCCTCCGGTGGTAAATACAAAATCAAGCCCGTTTTGCCCGGCTTCTGTCAGCAGGTCCCTTAGTAAACCGGGCTCATCAGGGATCACTTTGTTTTCGATGCTCAGGTTCCAGGCTTTTTGCCGGCAGTATTCCTCCATCATTTCTGACAGGGCAGGCCCGCTTTTGTCTTCATACGCGCCCCGGCTGGCCCTGTCGCTCAAGGTAATAACAAGGGTTTTATAGGTTTTGGGCTGAACCACCAGTTTGTCACCTGGGAAAAGCTGACCTCCTTTGATTACCCGGCAAAAGATGCCTTCTTTGGGCATGACACATTGACCAACTTCTTTATAAATAGCGCAATAATCTCCATGACATTTTTTACCTATCTGGGTGATTTCCAGTATAATATCTTTTCCAAGGATGACATCCAGCGGGGAAGCCCGGAACAGTTCCATCCCCCTGGTAGTGATATTCTCGGCAAATTCTCCGGGCATGAAAGAACGGCCGGAACCTGAGGAGAACTTTTCGATACTTTCCATACCCAGCAAACTGACCTGGCGGTTCCATGGACCGGAATGGGCATCACCTTCAACTCCCTGTTCAGAAATAGTGAAGGTAGGGACTGGGGATTTAATGGTTCCTTTTTTAAGGGAAATATTCAGGGAGATGATCTCCAGTTCCCTGGTATCGGGCAGGCTCATGATACTTTTTCTTTTGTTTTTTCGAGAAGATGAATATTTCCGATCACCATAATTTTATCAACTGCTTTACACATATCGTAAATCGTAAGCAGTGCAACGGAAACGGCTGTCAGCGCTTCCATTTCAATACCGGTGCGGCCGGTACACCTGGCCAGGGATTCAACCACTATGCCTTCATCGGTGAGGGTGCAGTTAACTTCAATTTTTGTAATGGCAAGGGGATGGCAGAGCGGGATCAGTTCACTGGTTTTCTTGGCGGCCTGGATTCCGGCGATCTCCGCAATAGTCATCACGTCCCCCTTTTTCATCAGCTTTTCCCTGACCAGGGTAAGTGTCTGGGGGCTTAGGGTGATAGTACCAGCAGCCCTGGCTGTTCTGACCTGGATTTCTTTGTTTGTTACATCCACCATGTTGGCCTTGCCGGATGGATCTATATGTGATAATTCTTTCATAATCAGTGATTAGCCTCCAATATTATAGAAATGCCCGGAGCAGTTTTGTGTTCCGGAAGCAGGTTTTTTACTGATGGCCCGGGCAATAGCCTCAGCTGCTCCCAGTTTTTTTACATCGAAAACCATGTCGCTGAAGAGGCAGGGTTTCAGTTTGCCGTCAGCTGTCAGCCTCAACCGGTTGCAGCTGCTGCAGTTTCCCCCGTCTCCGCCTTCAACCGTTGAAAAATGACCGTTTTTCAGGTCCATCTGGTGAATAAACCTGACCTCCAGGCCTTGGACAGAAGCAAACTGCCTGACTTCATTGGCATCCGGCTCTTCAGAGGAATGAGCAACAACGCAGTTAAGCTTTATCGGGAATAAACCTGCTGTTTGGGACGCCCTTATTCCCCCGAAGACATCTTCAATATTACCACCCCTGGTCATTTCAAAGAATTTTTGCGGGTTAACGGTATCAAGGCTGATATTGATCCTCATCAATCCATTCTGTTTCAGTGCGGTAGCAAATTCCGGCAGCAAAACCCCGTTGGTCGTCATGGCGAGGTCTTCCAGACCCGGGATATTGGCCAGCATTTGTACCAGGCTGGTTACCCCTTTACGCGACAGGGGTTCACCGCCGGTGATCCTGATCTTGCGTATTCCCATGTTAATAGCTACTGTCGCGATTTTTGTTATTTCTTCATACCGGAGGATATCCTCATGGTGAAGGAGAGTAACCCCTTTTTCGGGCATACAATAGATGCATCTAAGGTTGCAACGGTCTGTTACAGAGATCCTCAGGTAGTTTATTTCCCGGTTAAATGAGTCGTACATCTGCTCCTTCTCCTTTCTTCAACATCATTATTCCCTTTTCTATTTTCAAAAAACCATCGGCATCAGCATAAGCATGAATATGGGCTGAGCCATGGTATTCAAGGATAACAGCCAGGCCATTTTCAATTTTAACCGGTATCCAGGCGAGTCGTTCCGCTTTTTTGCGCGTATATTCTCCTGCCATTGGAAGATGAATGATCTGTGGTTTGAAGATATGTCCCATCAGGCTGTAAACCAGTGGTTTGACCAGGAGTTCAAACTGTACGAAAGATGAAACAGGGTTACCAGGCAGGCCAAAGCACCAATTATCGGTTTTTGTGGCGAAAAGGGTAGGGCTGCCGGGCTGAACGGCAATTTTCCGAAAACGGATTTGAAACCCCAGGTTCTTCAGCACCTTAGGCACCAGGTCGAAATCTCCCATCGAAACACCACCGGTAATCAGGATCAGGTCGTTTTCCTCCGATGCTTTCAGTATCATTTCAGCAAGGTCTGTTTCCGTATCCTTTGAAATCCCATAATAAGCGGGTTTCAGTCCTGTTTTTTCCGCCTGGGCCATGAGCTGCCAGGCATTGCTGTTCCGGATACCGGACAGTCCCGGGACATCCTGTGGTTCAACGAGTTCGTCCCCGGTAGAACCGATACCCACCTTTACTTTTCTGTAAACCAATGGGTTGACCTTTCCGAAGGTCGCCAGAATAGCCAGGTGCTGGGGCTGAAGCAGGGTGCCTTTTTCGAGCACCAACTGGCCGGTTTTCACGTCTTCGGCCCGGTAACATATATTATGGTAGGTATCCTTTTCAGTGAAACGGACATGGAACTCATCCAGGAGCATAGTCTCTTCCACTTTTATCACTACATCGGCTCCTGGCGGAAGCATGGCGCCTGTCATTATTTTAGCGCACTGGCCGGTTGCCAGGGTTAATGTTGGATTTTTTCCCGCCGGTATCGTCTCAATCACCTCCATAATCCCTGCCAGATCCGCTCTTCGGCAGGCATAACCATCCATCGCCGATTTGTTAAACGGGGGCATGTCCATGTCTGACCAGATGTCCTCAGCCAATACCCTGGAAAGCATGTGTGGAAAGTCAACCCTTTCAGTGTCAAGTGGTTTTGCTGAACCGGTGACGATTTTCAGGGCCTGGTCGAAAGATATGATGGGTTCATTCAAGGGTAGAGGATGTTTAGTTTTCAGTTATTCAGTTATTCAGTTATCCGGTGTACCGGTGTACCAGTGTACCGGTGTACCAGTGTACCAGTGTACCGGTGTACCAGTGTACCAGTGTACCAGTGTACCAGTTATTGCTAGGGGGAGTTGGGGTTGAGGATAAAGTTTTCAATCTTTTTTGATAATATGATTTCGTTCCAGTAATCGGTAATAAAGGAGACCGAAACTACACCGGTTGTCGGGAGACTTTCAATTTCATCGTTTAAAAAGTAATTGGATAAACCCGTAATTTCAGGGTTATGTCCTATCATCATCAAAGTCCCGACGGAATCCGGGGTAGAAGTTATGATTTCCATGAGAAGTTCTTCATGGGAAGAATACATTTTTTTTTCAGTTATTATCTGATGATGGGGATAGCCTAACCCTTTGGCAAGGATGGTGGCCGTTTCATGGGCCCTGACAGCATGACTGCAAAGAATCAGATCGGGATTAACCATTTTATTCTTGAGAAATTGTACAATTTCTCTTCCCTCTTCTGCAAGCTTCCTTTCCACATCCCTTTGTCCGTGTTGTGGTAGTGAGGCCTTGGCATGCCTTATTAATATCAGGGTCTTCATATGTTGATCATTCTGCTTTTCGGTCCGTTTACCTCAGGGCAATTTTTTTCGGTTAAAAGGAAGGCCGGTGTGTCATCAGGGGTGCAAATTTACTTAAAAACAGCTTTCCGACCGGAATGACTTTGCAACTTGTAGAAAAGCAATAATTGATGTAGGTTTGTCAAAATCTGTATCATGAAGAGGGTATTCAATCGTCCAGGTAGTTTTCCCGCAGTTTTTTCTTTTTTGGTCTTTTTATTATCGTTGATTTTTCCTCATCCCGTTTCTTCTCAAAAACTTCAATCGTCACTTAATCAAATAGATACATCTATTCTGTTTCGATCAGCCTCATGGGGAGTGGTGGTAATGAGGGTAAGTGACGGGAAAATACTGGCGGCTATTAATAAAGACAAAGTTCTGATTCCTGCCTCTTCCCTAAAAATTGCCGTTACTTTTCCAGCCTGGAAAATCATTGGGCCGGATCACAGGTTTGAGACCACCCTTCAATACGACGGCGGGATCCTGGACAGTGTGCTGCATGGAAATATTTATATTAAGGGAGAAGGAGATCCTACCCTGGGTTCGTGGAGATTCCCTTATACCAATGCAGACAGTATCTTCGCCAGGATAAACCGTGTGCTGCAGTCGGCCGGCATCCGGCATGTAAACGGAGGCCTGATCATAGATACGGATGTATTTGATGATCAACCTATTCCTTCGGGTTGGTTATGGGATGACATTGGCAATTATTATGCAGGAGGGGTGAGCGGGCTCAATTTTCGTGAGAATCAGCTTGACTTTGTTTTTAATCCCGGGAAAGCGACCGGGGAGCCGGCCAGGCTGGCCAAGGTAGATCCAGCCGTGCAGGGATTGAACCTGGAAAATAAGGTGGTTACCGGAACGGCGACTTCAGGCGATCAGGTGATCATTTATGGCGGCCCTTATGATTATCACCGGGTGTTGGAAGGCAGCGTCCCGCTGGGTAAAAAGGAGTTTACCGTTAAAGGAAGCATGCCGGATCCTGCCTGTCAAATGGGACAAATGTTATATAACTATCTCATAATTAATAATATAACGTTTCTTGCAGAACCTGTAACCAGTTCAATGCATCACGCCCTTGGCCAGCGGATATCGGCCAATCGCAAGGTATTGGACAGCATACGGTCACCCCTGCTTGGAGACATCATAAAACTTACCCATGAAAAAAGCATCAATCTTTATGCAGATTGTTTACTAAAACAGCTGGGACGGCAGAAAGAACGGCAGGGGTCGTATTCGTCGGGAATTCATGCTGTTAAGGAGTTTTGGGAGTCGATGGGATTAGATGTGTCGACACTTGTTCTGAATGACGGAAGCGGCCTTTCCTTATCTGACCGTATCAGCCCATTTCAGCTGGCTTCCATGATGAGGGCGGTCATGCTTGATAATACCCCGGGACCCTATCTGCAAACATTAAACCTGGCCGGCCACACCGGTGATTTGAAAGACATGAAGGTTGACCTGCCGGCAGGCGGAACGCTGCGGGCTAAAACCGGGTATATGAAAACCGTCCGTTCTATTGTGGGTGTGGTTGACAATGGGAACGGAAACACCCTGGTTTTTTGTATAATGGTTAATCATTCTGGTGCTAATAACCTGGAAATCAAACAGAAAGTGATTGATATTGTAAATACAATAAGTCGTTCAATGGAATAAAATAGGCAGGAATCATTGCCGGGTCAGTGATTTTTTCTATTTTTACTACCTAATGATGGAAGGCTGCAGCTTAACAAGTTTTAAAAATGACTACCATGGAAACTATTGATTGGAAAAACCTGCCATTTGGCTACCTGAAGACAGATTTCAACGTGAGATGTTATTTCAGGGATCAGCAATGGGGTGAACTTGAAGTGTCTGATTCTGAATACATTAATCTTCATATGGCGGCGACATGCCTCCATTATGGGCAGGAAGCGTTTGAAGGGATGAAGGCTTTTCGCGGTGTGGATGGTAAGATCAGGATATTCAGAATGGATGAGAATGCCAAACGGTTGAGGTCTTCAGCGTTTGGGATCATGATGAAAGAGCTTCCTGAGGAGATCTTCAAAGCGGCCTGTATAAAAGCCATTCAGTTGAATAAAAGGTTCATTCCTCCTTATGGGACGGGTGCTTCCCTGTATGTTCGTCCTATGCTCATCGGCAGCGGTCCGGAGGTTGGAGTGAAACCCGCCAAGGAGTATCTGTTCATCGTTTTTTTCACGCCG
>JAPLDE010000160.1:6105-15879 GCA_026391855.1 Bacteroidota bacterium
AGGGTTCAATCCTGTTAATGTGCAGATTGCCAAGGATTTTGACCGGGCAGCTCCACTTGGAACAGGTCCCTTTAAGGTCGGAGGTAACTACGCTGCCAGCCTGAGAGCAGGTGAAAGAGCCCATTGCGAAGGTTTTTCCACCGTCTTATTTCTCGATGCCAGGGAGAAAAAATATATTGATGAGGCAGGCCCTGCCAACTTTTTTGGCATCAAAGGCAATACTTATATCACTCCAATGTCAACCTCCATTTTGGCTTCCATCACCAATAAAAGCCTGATGACCCTGGCCGAAGAGATGGGAATGAAGGTAGAAAGAAGGCATGTTTATGAAACGGAACTTGCTGAATTTGAGGAGGTTGGTGCATGTGGTACGGCGGCAGTTATTTCTCCCATCGGGAAAATAGTTGACCGTGAAACGGGTCAGACTTATGAGTACTGTAAAGAGGGTGTTGCTGGTCCGAAATCAACCATGCTGTATAATAAAATCAGGGCTATCCAGAATGGAGAAGAGCCTGATAAATACGGCTGGATTACTTTTGTTGATTGATCAGCAGATATGGTACTTACTTAGCAGTGCCTTCATCTGTTTCTGCATATTATAGGCCTCTTCAGCAGCACGGGTAGCAAAATCTTCTTTTCCGGATGCAAAAATGATGTTGCGGGATGAATTGACCAGCAATCCGCATTGCTTGTTCAGTCCATATTTTGCTACCTGGGCAAGGCTTCCACCCTGGGCGCCCACACCGGGGATCAGCAGGAAATGATAGGGAATTATTTTACGGATGTTGGTTAGGCTTCTGGCCCTGGTGGCGCCGACAACAAACATTAAGTTATTGTTACTTCCCCATTCGAACGATTTACGAATAACGATCTCAAAAAGAGGCTGGCCCTTTTTCTTCTTCAGGCCGATCTTCTGAAAAAATTTGGAACGGTGTGGCTGAAGGGTCTGAAAGTCTTTCGCACCTTCATTGGAGGTCAGCGCCAGGAGAATTACCCATTTGTCCTTGAATTTCATGAATGGAGTTACCGAGTCGGTCCCCATGTAAGGTGCTACGGTAATGGCATCAAAATCCATTACTTCCAGGAAAGCTCTTGCATACTGTTCAGAGGTATTTCCTATATCACCTCTTTTGGCATCGGCAATGGTAAATACCTCATTTTTAAACTGTTCCAGGTATTTCATGGTCTTTTCCAGACTGATCCATCCCTTTGAACCGTTTGCTTCATAGAATGCCATGTTGGGCTTATACGCAACGGCATGCTCATGAGTGGCATCGATGATCTGTTTGTTAAATTCAAACACAGGGTCTTCATGATCAAGCAGATGCAAGGGAATTTTCTTAATATCTGAATCAAGTCCTATACACAGTAAGGAGTGTTTTTTTTCGATCAGGCGGAACAGTTCGAGTCGATTCATGGGGATCTTTTATGCGTTGACGGCTTCTTTTAGTCTTTCTGCATTTTCTGCCAACTGCAGGGCGTCAATAATCTCCTGAATATCACCATCTAACACGCCGGGAAGATTGTACAGGGTGAGATTGATCCGGTGATCGGTGACCCGGCTCTGGGGATAATTGAAGGTCCTGATCTTGGCCGAACGGTCGCCGGTGGACACCATCGTTTTCCTTTTTGATGACATATCGTCCAGGTATTTTTTATATTCCATCTCGAAAATTCGGGTACGGAGAACCGTCATGGCCTGTTCAAAGTTCTTCAGCTGTGATTTCTGGTCCTGGCAACTAACTGAAATCCCTGTCGGAACATGGGTAAGACGGATTGCCGAATAGGTTGTATTGACGGATTGTCCCCCGGGTCCGGAAGAGCAGAAGGTTTCCTTTTTAATGTCAGAGGGTTTGATTTCAACATCAAATTCGTCGGCTTCCGGCAGTACCACTATGGTGGCTGCCGAGGTGTGAATACGGCCCTGGGTTTCGGTGGTGGGTATCCGCTGAACCCGGTGAACGCCTGATTCATATTTCAACTGGCCGTATACATTGTCGCCTTTTACCTCAAAAATAACCTCTTTAAATCCTCCGACTGTACCCTCGGTATAACTAACCATCTCCACTTTCCAGCCCCTTTTCTCGCAGTATCTTGTATACAGGCGGTAAAGGTCACCGGCAAAAAGGCTGGCTTCATCGCCACCTGTACCGGCCCTGACCTCCACCACAGCATTTTTTGAATCCTGGGGATCTGCCGGTATAAGCATCAGCCTGACATCTTCTTCCAGCTGTTCTTTCTGAAGATTGAGCGATTCAAGCTCCTCTTTTGCAAACGCCTTCATCTCCTCGTCTTTCTCGTTATACAGCACATCCCTGGCCGATTCAATATGATTGATTATGGTATTGTACTGCCTGTAAGCGTCAATAACGGGTTGTAACTCTTTGTAATCCTTACTTAACCGGATATAGTTTTTCATATCAGCCATCACATCCGGATCAGTGATCAGTCGTCCGATCTCCTCCCAGCGCTGAAATAATACCTGCAATTTTTCTAATAAATCCATACTTTCCCTTGCCTTCTTTTAAAAGAGTGCAAAATTACAAAAAAATGTGACCTGTATTAATAATAGTAAGTTCCTGAGCTGCTTTTAATTACCAATGACCGGCCGGTTGAAGCCTGGCATTGTCCGATGATCCGTGCTTTGATACCGTAACTTTCAGAAATGGAAACGATCTCTTCGGCATATCTTTCAGGCAGATAGAACTCAAGCCGGTGACCCATGTTAAATACACTGTACATTTCCTCCCAGCTGGCAGATGATTGCTCTTTAATGGTCTGGAAAAGGTAAGGGACAGGGAACAGCTTGTCTTTAGTAACAGTCATATTATCAATAAAATGCAACACTTTTGTCTGTCCCCCGCCACTGCAATGAATGATGCCATGAATAACGGGCCTGAGTTTCTTCAGTATCTCCATGACCACCGGTGCATAGGTACGGGTAGGAGAGAGGATCGTTTTTCCCACATCCATTCCTTCCAGCGGGGTTAGGTCCGTAAGCCTCATCGTCCCCGAATACACCAGGTCAGCCGGAATTTCAGGGTCGAAGCTTTCCGGGAACAAACGGGCATATTGATGAGAGAGGACTTCATGGCGGGCCGATGTCAGGCCATTGCTTCCCATGCCTGAATTGTAACAGCTTTCATAGGTAGCTTTGCCGTCGGAAGCAAGCCCCACGATAACATCTCCTGTCCCGATCTTTTTGTTATCAATGATTTCGGACCTTTTCATCCGGGCAGTCACGGTCGAGTCAACAATAATGGTTCTTACCAGGTCACCAACGTCGGCGGTTTCACCCCCGGTGGAATAGATCTCCAGGCCATATTGCCTGAGCAGGGCCAGAAATTCTTCGGTACCTTCAATTATGGTCCGGATGATCTCCCCGGGAATGAGTTTCTTGTTCCTGCCGATGGTGGATGACATCAGCATAGGGCCGGTAGCGCCTATACATAGCAGGTCATCGGTGTTCATCACGATGGCATCCTGGGCGATTCCCTTCCATACCGACAGATCCCCTGTTTCTTTCCAGTACAGGTAGGCCAGGGAGGATTTTGTCCCTGCCCCGTCGGCATGCATGATGTTGCAGAAATCCGGATCTCCGCCCAGCAGGTCGGGGACGACCTTGCAGAATGCATTCGGGTAAAGCCCTTTGTCAATGGTTTTCAACGCAGCATGGATCTCCGTTTTTGAGGAAGATACTCCTCTTCTTCCATAGTTGGATGTTTCCTCTGCCATGTTAAGGGTAAAACACAAAAAGCATCCCGGAATGGAATGCCCTTTGCTTCATTATCAATACGTTAACTATTGAAATATCAGTTTATTCTTTTCTTTGTCAATGGTATAATTACCGATGGTTTTCAGGAAAGCATCCCCAAGAACAATAGGTGATTTTAAGTCTTTTACGACCGTAACTTCCACGTTTTGAAGATCATTCGTGCCGATTCTTACTTTTTTCAGTACAAATTTGGCTTTGTCAACCACTTTTCCTTCCAGCAATACTTTGGTGGCATCGCCCAGGAAATCGGTCTTACTGATAAATCCCTTTTCCAGCATATAGAATGCTTTATCCGGAGACATACTGAAGTTTACAACGGCTTTTTCGTAAGTGAAGACATCAGCAAAGTCGTTCAGGTAGATACCGGCGGTGAAAGTTTCCTTTTCGCCTGGTGTGATGGTGAAGGAGTTTTCGTTAGGGTTGGTTACGATCTGAATAGCGTTGGCCTTTCCTTTGTTCAGCGTGTCGATCTTTGGCTTGGGAACGAAGTTCATGCTAAGCACCCTGAATTCAGTACGGCGGTTAAGCTGGTGGGCTGCCTCCTGGATGTTTTTTGACGGAAGTTTATTGATATACTCATCGTTCAGTAACGTTCCTTCAGGGAAGGTAAAGCCTTCTCTTACAATTTCTTTATTGATGACCCGGTTAACTTTTTCACCATACCCTTTAGCCAGCAGCCTGTCCTGGTCAATACCACGGGAAACCAGGTAATCGACAACGCTCTGAGCACGTTTTTGTGACAGGGTATCGTTATAGGTATCGGATGCACGGGTATCGGTATGTGATCCAAGTTCAATTGTAAGGGTAGGGTTGGCTTCAAGAATGGTAATCAGGCCCTGGAGAGAGTCCTGGTATTGGGGCTTGAGGTCCCATTTGGCAAGGTCATACAAAATTTCGGGAAGAATGATGGGCTTAACAGGGATGGGAACCAGCACGAAATCGAGGATGAAATTCTTGTTGTTCTGCAGACCAACCGTGGTTTCCCTTCCTTTATCCGAGAAATAACCTTCTTTGGTCACGGTTAATTCGTAAGAAGTTTCAGGAAGGATCTGGGTTTCATCAAATTTATAATAGCCCTTATTATCGGTTTTCAGTTCTATACTTGTGCTGTTCGAGCCGATCATCTTGATATTGGCTCCGGCAAGCGGTTGAAGGGTACGGTCGTCCTTGACCACTCCCGATAAGGTAAACAGTAACGGCACCCTGATAAAGGAATAGATGTCATCGCCGCCTTTTACTCCTTTTGCTCTACGGTTAGAGGAAAGATATCCTTTTTCCTCTTCAGAATTGGGGAAGAAGCAGATCCCGAAATCGTCGGCACTGCTGTTGATCGGGTATTTCAGGTTTTCCGGTTTCGACCATTTATCGCCGGTTTTAACCGTCCTGAAGATATCCAGGCCGCCCATACCGGGAAGATAATTCGATGAATAATACAGAATGGAGTCTGACCGAAGGAAGGGGAACATTTCGTCACCCGGAGTGTTGATGGTAGGTCCGAGGTTCCTGGGCGTTTCAAACGATTTGTTCCTCTTGGTACGTTTAGCTACCCAGATGTCTCTGCCGCCTTGTCCTCCGTCCATGTCAGAAACAAAATAAAGGGTCAGCTCATCCTTACTGACTGATGGATGTCCATAGATTTTTGTTGAGTCAACACCCAGTTTAACGGGTTCCGGTTCACCCCAGACTTTTCCTTTCTTTTCTGTTTTAAATATCTGACAACCAAGCACTTTCTTCTTTTCGTATCCACAACGGGTAAAATACATGGTATTATACTTGTTGGCGAAAGTGGCTGTGCCTTCATTGCCTTCGGTGTTAATTACATTTTGATCATCCAGAAAAACAGGGGTTGACCAGTCTCCTTTCTGGCTCATGTAAGTAATATAGAGGTCGGAAAAGTTCTGACCGGTCCAGTCATCAATCCTTGCCCCTGTTGAGTTTTCCCTGGAAGATGTAAAAACGATTGATTTTCCTTTTTCATCGGCGATAATAGGGGCAAAATCATCTTCTGAAGAATTGATCTCTTTGTAGGCATTGAGTTCCTTCAGGGTGTCTTTATCGAGGGCATACCGGGTAGGGTTATCTTTCCATTGCGGGGCAATGGTGCAGGATTCAACACCGATATCGCCCCTTGGGTCATTGGGAGCAATTTCCTTATAATGATTGTACTGAACAATAGCCTCTTCGTATTTTCCATTGATCTTCAATGCATCACCATAATAAAGCAAGGACAAGGGGTTGGTTTTGAAATACGAAATTTTTTCCAACCTTTTATATTGGCCTTCAGCTTTTTTCCAGTCGTTGATCAGGCGGTAACATTCTGAGATCTGGAAAAGGAGACGGTTCTTTTCTACCTTGTTGCTTTTGACTTTAGAATAGGCTTTCTCGTATTTCTCGATAGCCAGGTTGAACATTTTATCCTCGAAAGCCTGGTCAGCCTCCTGGGAATAATTTCTTTTCTGCTGTGCAAAAGAAGGATTGGTAAAAAGGATCCCGAGAAGGAGGGCAGTGAATAGGCTTCTGAGGATTTTCATATATGCAAAGTTGTTAATGCCTTAAAGGTTGCTAAATTAAAGAAAATTTTTATGGTAGAAAAAATTAATGTATTGACATACCGGTTTTGAGCCGGTTTATCTTTAACGGTATTATTAATGTTGTGTTTCAGAATAAGACATTAATTTCTTGGAACGGTGCCCGGAGGCCGGTAAAGTTTTTGATTTTTGTCTGATTCTGAGGTAGTTGCTTCAATAGTATCTGTAAGTGGGGGCTGGTCTGTGGTACTTACCGGCTGATTCCCGGAATAGCTGGTAAGATCTGATATTAAATTATCTTTCAGTTTCAACGGTTCAGATAAAACATGGTCCCTTACCTGGCTGACCTCTTTTTTAACTTCATTGGCACCTTCCTGGAATTCTTTGGTCAGATCGCTTGTGGCTCTTTTCAGGTCATTCATGGTTTTTCCGATCTGACGGGCGATTTCAGGAACTTTTTTCGGTCCGTACAAAAGGAAAACGACAGCCAGTATCAACATTATTTCTCCAGCACCTATATCTAAAAATAAGAGGATCATGTAATTCTTCTTTTTACTTACACAAAGATATAGGTGTTTCGGTAATACCCTCAGAAGAAATACGGTTAAATAAAAAAAAGCTGCTTCATTGTGAGGAAGCAGCTTTTATACCGGTTTGTTAACCTGTAATTTTTATCTTTTCTCTTTCAGTCTGGCCATTTTTCTCTCCTTTACATGCTGACGCCACATGATAAAGTCGTAGGCGACAGGCGTGGCATTAAATACCGAGGAGTAAGTACCTACCAGCAGACCCATGAACAGGATAAAGTTCATACCCCTGATGATCTCGCCTCCGAAGAAGATGATAGCCAGCAACACCACGAGTACGGTACCGGAAGTGTTCATCGTACGGCCCAGGGTGTGATTGATGGCATCGTTGATGTTCACTGACAGGTCTCGTTTTGGATAGAGGTTCTTATATTCACGAATTCTGTCGAAGATAATTACCGTATCGTTGATGGAGAAACCGATGATGGTAAGAATTGCCGCGATCATGGTCTGGTCTACCTCCAGGGTAAACGGTACGACCCCGTGCAACCACGCATAAAGGGATAATGCTATTATTGAGTCATGGAACAGGGAAACCACACCTCCAAGCCCCCATTGCCATTTTCGGAATCGTATAGCAATATAGGCGAAGATGACGAATAATGCGATGAAAACGGCAAGGAATGCCGACCGCTTGATATCTTTAGCGATGGTTGGACCAACCTTTTGGGAACTGAGTTTACCTATCAGTTTGCCTTCATGGGAAGAATTGAAATCGGAATAGCTGATAGGTGTTTTAAAATATGCCTTTAGTCCATCGTATAATTTCTGGTCAATCAATGAATCAACCACAGGGCTGTTCTCCTCGATCATATATTTGGTGGTGATCCTGACCTGGTTATCGGGTCCGAAAGTCTTCACTTCGGGTTCTTCTCCAAATGTCCCCCTGAGAGAGGATCTTAATTCATTGGTTTGAATGTTCTGGTCGAACCTGACCACGAAAGAACGTCCACCGGTAAAATCCACTCCTTCAACCATTCCTCTTACCAGCATGGCGCCAATACCCATCACGATAACGATCAGTGAAGCTATGTAAAGTTTTTTACGTACCCCGATGAAATCGATGTTGACCTTGGTGAACCAGAATTCATTGAATTTATGCCACAAACGGATATGTTTGTTTTTATCCAGCATCCATTCGAAAATCAGACGGGTGATAAAGATAGCCGTGAACAATGATCCTGTCAGACCGATGATCAGGGTGGTGGCAAAACCCTGGATGGGTCCTGAACCAAAGATGTAGAGGATGATACCTGTCAGAATGGTCGTTATCTTACTGTCGATAATAGCTGAATAGGCATGTTTATATCCGTCAGCAACGGCCAGCCGCATACCTTTCCCCGCTCGGATCTCCTCCTTTATCCTCTCGTAGATCACAACGTTCGAGTCGACGTCCATACCGAAGGTCAGGACGATACCTGCAATACCGGGGAGGGTTAGTACGGCACCCAGCGAGGCCAGGATACCGAAGAGGAAGAATACGTTGATACACAAGGCGGCATTGGCTACCCAGCCAGCGGTGTTGTAATAGAGTCCCATGTAAAGAAGTACAAGGACGAAGGCAAGGATAAAGGAGATCATACCGGCGCGTATGGCTTCTTTACCAAGGCTCGGACCCACCACGTCTTCCTGAACGATTCTTGCCGGGGCAGGTAACTTACCTGCTTTCAGGATGTTAGCAAGGTCTTTTGCTTCTTCTATGGTGAAATTACCGCTAATGGAAGAACGTCCGTTGGGGATTTCTTCATTGACCCTGGGGAAGGAGTATACATAACCATCCAGTACAATAGCTACACATTTACCGACATTTTCAGAAGTCAGCCTGGCCCAGGTCCTGGCTCCGTCGGTGTTCATGCCCATGGTGATTTCTACCTGGCCTGTCTGGCTGTAATCCTGGCGGGCATCAACCACTACATCGCCTGTAAGCGGGGCTGTACCATCGCGGGAGGTAACCTTGAGTCCGACAAGCTGAAGAATTTCAGGCTGTTCTTTAGTCGGTTTAACTGTCCAGGCCAGTTTCAGGTTCCTTGGGAAAATATTGGCACAGGCTTTCAGCATCTTGTCGACACGAGAGGTGTCTTTAATGTGTGAAAAGCCAATTAATGGTCCTTGTCCCGGATAATACTGTCCCTTGTCGTTCCTGGTAAGATTGAGGGTTAAGTATGCATAGAGCGGATTCTTCTTGGCAAATTCTTCGAAATTCTGTTTATCTCCTTCTTTACCTGCTTTCTTGGTGGTGTCTTTTATCTGGTCGACCAGTGAAGCAGCTTTCTTAGTGGTATCTTTCTTTTCAGAAACCGGTTTTTCTTCCTTCTTCTTGGCATCTTTTTCAGCTACAGCAGTAGTGTCGGTGGTTTTAGCCGTTGAGTCGGTGGCGAAAGACCGAATCTCCCCACCCGGGCCGATCAGGTCGACAAGGCGCTTGTTCGCTTCGGTGAAATAGTTGGTCAGCTCTGAAAACTCGTAAGTTTCCCAGAATTCCAGGTTAGCGGTTCCCTGCAGGAGTTTCCTTACACGGGAAGGTTCCTTGATACCGGGAAGCTCGATCAGGATACGGCCGGCTGTTTGAAGACGCTGGATATTCGGCTGAGTGACACCGAAACGGTCTATACGTGTACGTAAAATGTTGAAAGTCCGGTCGATAGCTCCTTCGGTTTCATCCCTCAACACCTTGATTACCTCCTCATTGGTCGAATTTGGCGTGATCTTGTCCTTGAGCTCAATGGTGTAAAAAATGGCTGCAAGCTTGGCATTGGGATCAACCTCTTTAAATGATTCTGCAAAAAGGGTCACAAAATCTTTCTGACTGGTCTTGAACTTCTGATTGGCCATGTCGATGGCCTTTACGAAGGTCGGGTTTGTACTGCGGTCAGCCAGTGCCTTG
>JAPLDE010000043.1 GCA_026391855.1 Bacteroidota bacterium
GTTTTACCCAACTTCTCATATTTAACGGGTCGTAACTTCATAATAAAATTCAGCCCCAGGTCGCTATCCACAATAGATTTATCGTAAGGTGAAGGATAATACTCTAAATATTCACCCCAGGTGCATACTTCGTGTATCTGTTCATTTCCAATAACAACACGGTTGCTGTGATTCACTGTTGCAAGATAACCAATTGCCATGCTGTTCGTAAGCATCATATGATTGGGTGCACCTGGATCCGGACGTGCTTCCGATCCGATATAGGTGTTCCAGGAACCTTCAATATTATGATCGCCTGCCTTATATCCCAACGCTGTATTGTTAACTCCTGTATTAGGAATTCCATTATTAGTATTTACTAAGGCTTCGTAGCCAATTGCAACGTTATATGCTCCGTCAGCATTATTTTTCAGGGCATTTTGTCCGATGGCGACATTTCCATACCCTGTGGTAGTATTTAATAAGGACTGGGATCCAATTCCAACATTACTAAATCCATAATCATTCGTATACAGGGCATTGTGCCCTATTGCAATATTCTCAATCCCGGTTATATTTGAGTGGAGTGACTGCGAACCCACAGCGGTATTTTCATCCCCGGTTGTATTTGAGAGAAGTGACTGCGTACCAATAGCGGTATTTTCGTCCCCGGTTGTATTTGAGAGAAGTGACTGCATCCCAACAGCCGTGTTTTCATAGCCTCCAACATTTGAATACAGTGATTGCATGCCAACCGCGGTATTATTAAATAACCCAATTCCGTTAACCCCCTGGTTAAACAAGGCTCCATAACCCACTGCCACGAGATTACTGCCTAGTGTATTGTTATACAGTGCATTCACACCAACCGCGACATTGGATTCTCCGCTTGTTGTCAAACCGAGTGCATTGGCCCCCAAAGCCGTGTTTAATGATCCGTTGCTGTTTAATAAGGCTGACCTGCCAACAGCTGTATTGTAATTGCCGGTTTGATTATTTTTCAAGGCGTTGATACCGACGGCAGTATTTTCATAGCCACTTCTGTTATCATACAGTGAATATGCCCCCAAAGCCGTATTATTGAATCCATTATCAATATTATACAATGAATAGGCACCGTTCCCGGTATTGAACGATCCGTTGCTTGATGCGTTTAAACCCCAGACCGCGCCAAATCCGGTTCCTGTATTATAATCTCCCTGTAAGATTTCCATCGCGGAAGTACCCACCGCTGTATTATTGTCACCCGAATTTTGCTTGAGGGCATCATATCCAACGGCTACATTGTTATTCCCTGAAATGCTGTTTTGAAGTGCATTCAGACCTATTGCAGTATTGTTGCTGCCATTTTGGATATATTGTAAGGAAAATGCTCCATTCCCGGTATTCCCTGATCCGATACCCAGAAACAAACCAGCGCACTCAAGTGATTGATAACCAATTGATGTGTTGTAATTTCCGGAAAGAAAACCTTGTGATCCATCACCAATGGCAGTGTTAAAACTACCATCCGTCAGTGTAAGGACACCGGACCCAAATCCCGTATTATGGGTTCCGGTCATGAAGGATCCAATATGCGGACCGAACAGGGTATTGTAGGTTGAAAGATTAATTTCCCCGGCTTTTTCACCTGCCTGTTTGAACAGAAGAGGCTGTTCATCGGTAGTTCCCAAAAAGTTATCTTCCGGGTCGATTCCGCTGTTGCCCGTCAGCGACCATCCCAATGATGAAGTCGGTAGGGTGGAAGGTATCCACTGCAAGCCATTCCATTGCAATACCTGGTTTGTGGCAGGCACAGCCGGGGAAACCGCCTGTCCCTGGATTTTTACTATTGTCAATGCATCATTTCCTGTGGCATCCCCTGTGTGGTTGGCGTTTGGTAAGGCATTGGTGATGGTGAAGTTTGGATAAGTGCCGGATGTAGTGATTCCTGTGCCGTTGGTCAGGGTAACGGCCTGGTCGGGAGCGGTGTTGCTGATAGTAAAGTGTGGATAAGTGCCGGAAGTAGTGATTCCTGTGCCATTGGTCAGGGTGACGGTCTGGTCAGGTGCGGTATTGGTGATTGTGCTTCCAGAAACACTGATCCCGGTTCCACCGGTATAGGGAACTTCTGCAGGAGTATTGATGGTAAAACCAGGGTAAGAACCGGTTACGGTAGTTGCTCCTGTACCTGTAAGGGTGACAGTTTGGTCAGGCAAGGTATTGGTAATGGTAGTTCCCGTAACATTAACCCCGGTACCACCAGTATAGGGCACTGCTGCCGGAGTATTGATGGTAAAACCCGGATAAGTACCTGTTACAGTGGTTGCACCTGTACCTGTGAGGGTTACGGTTTGGTCGGGAGCCGTATTTGTAATGGTAGTTCCGCTAACATAAATACCGGTACCGCCAGTATAAGGTTGTCCGCTTTTTTCGCTGTAAAGAGCATAAGGAACCGATAGCAAATGAGAGCTCCCCATGGATTGAAAGGCAGTCCCACCAGCCGGATCCAGCTCTATTTCAACAAAATAACTGCCTGTTTGCCAGTCAATTGCAGAAAATGTGCCAGAAACGACGGTGCCACTTCCAATTTCAAGGTTAACCAGCCCGAAGGCGTTGGTGGTGACTGAATGGGTTTCGGTATAAACCATGGTTCCGGAAGCGTTTCCCTGGTGAAGCTTCACCCTGAAAGCCACCAACTGGCTAACCAGCGGATTACCTGTTGAATCACGGGCAACAGCCTGGTATTTAAATGATTGCGGAGCCTGGGCAAAGGCCAGTTTGGAAATTTGGAAATTTGAAAATGTGACAATTACGATAAACAGAATTTTAAGACTTTTCATTTAATAATAATTTTGATAATAAATCGAATGTCTTTGTTTTGTGGGTTTTATGTTCGTTGGGTCACGATATATCGTGACCTTACTTATTTCGGATTAAGTTTATCAAGCTGTTGCTGCATTTTATCAATAGCCAGTTTCAGATTGTCAATTGTCAATTGTAAATTGTCAATTATCACTTGTTGTTCCTGCATACCTTTCACCAGGGGCACCACAAACTGGCTGTAGGCGATACCATAATTATCATTTTCATTCACAGGGGCATGCACTCCATCGAAAGAATACCCGATTTCTCTGGCGGTTTTCTCTACTTCCTGGGCGATAAAACCGTTTTGGCGTAATGGATTGATGTCAGGATGTTTATCATTGCGGTAGCGTTGTTTTACGCTGTCGGGGAAGTTTTTAATCAGGAATTCCTGGAATTTCCGGGTTTCAAAGTTGTAGGTAACCGGACGTAACTTTAAAATAAATTCGAGTCCCTTCACATCCTCGTTAACATTGGTTTTAAACCTACCGTCCGAAGGATAAGTATAGGCCACTTGTCCTTCTATGGTTCCCTGGTAAACGTCGCCTATTCTTGTCTTCGCATTTATATTTGATATCGCATAGCACCCGATGGCATTGGCATCATCAAGGTTCCCGGCGCCTACATTTGAATTCCATCCTAAACAGGTATTGTGAGTGCCGTTGGTATTCATGCTGAGTGCATTTTTGCCAACGGCTGTGTTGTACGATCCACTCCCAGTATTATACATTGACCAGATACCCAGCGCTGTATTTTCAATCCCTGTGGTATTAACTCTCAGCGCATCGGTTCCAAAAGCGGCATTGTTTGATCCTGTTGTGTTAGAGGTTAAGGATGAGCAACCTGTAGCTGTATTTCCGCTTCCTGTGCTATTTGCAGTCAGGGCATTATCACCAACAGCTGTATTCCATCGTCCACTATTCGAAAATGCATAACTACTCCCCATGAGAGCCCCATAACCAATTGCAGTATTAAAGGTTTCCCAGCCTTCTTCCTGGTTAAAGGCATTCCCCATGGCAAAACAGCCAATCGCTGTGCTTCTGCTGTTATTTACGTTATAATATAAAGACTTATTTCCAAATGCGGTGTTCCTATGTCCAGTTTTATTGTAGTTGAGTGAGCCATACCCTGTTGCAGTATTTTCATATCCCGTTGAGTTAATAAACATGGCTTCATTTCCAACTGCGACATTATTATATCCTAAGGTATTTTGGGCTAGTGTCATTACTCCAACGGCTGTGTTTTCATTACCTTCGGTATTGGCCCAAAGGGAATTTACTCCAACGGCTGTATTTGAGTTTCCAGTGGTGTTTAAATAGAGTGCACCAGTGCCGTTTGCGGTATTTCCAAACCCTAAGTTGTTGGAATAAAGCGCTTTTGAACCAACAGCTGTATTGGCATTAGCTTGATATTCAGTTGCTCCCTCTCCGTTATGGTACAGCGCTGAATCACCAATGGCAACCAGGTTGTTTTGGGTGGTGTTGCTGAATAAAGCCATGGTGCCCATTGCCACATTCGAAAATCCCGTGGTATTTGAATAGAGTGCATTTACACCATAGGCGGTATTGTAATTTCCGCTTGAATTATTAAACATGGCATTGGCTCCCAAAGCTGAATTCCATTGACCTGACATATTGTTAACCATTGCCATATCACCGACAGCAGTATTCCACCGGCCATTATTATCTCCCGAATTCCAACCGCCACCTGCAAGGGCAGAGTATCCAATTGCTGTATTAAAAGTTGCCCTGCCATCCTCACGGTCATCGGCATACATCATGGCATAATACCCAATGGCTGTGCTTCGGTTGTTCCCTTTATTGGTAAAAAGGGCAGCTGTACCGATAGCCGTATTGAAAGATCCAATGGTGTTGTAATAAAGCGCCTGACTACCGTTGGCTGTGTTTTCAATTCCTGTTGTATTTGAATAAAGTCCTCCATACCCATTAGCTGTGTTATAAGTTCCATCGGTGTTATGGAAAAGTGCCTCTGCACCGTTGGCTGTATTCCAAAATCCTGTCGTATTACCATAAAGTGCTTTTGAGCCGACAGCAGTATTTCCTGTAGCGGCATATATGCCGGAAGCGCCCTCTCCATTGTGAAAAAGCGCCGAATCACCAATGGCTACTAAGTTGCTTTGAGTGGTATTGCTGTATAAAGCGTACGTCCCAAAAGCAGTATTGGAATGGCCTGTTGTGTTATTTTCTAAAGCAGCAGGCCCGGTGGCCGTGTTATCACTTCCTTTGGTATTGTTTAATAGCGAATAGGGTCCGATGGCAGTGTTACGGTCTCCGGTTGTGTTGGAACTGAGTGAATACTTACCTATACCGGAGTTATAGTATCCGGTTATGTTGTCATAAAGTACCCCGTTTCCGATGGCAGTATTGTATCCTCCGATTGTGTTGGAAGAGAGCGAATTATTACCAATGGCGGTATTTTCAATTCCAGTTGTATTGGAAACCAGTGCTTCTGACCCAACAGCAGTATTGAAGTATCCATTTGTATTTGAATACAGCGCTTTTGACCCGACAGCAGTATTGAAGTATCCGGATGTATTTGCAGATAACGACTGAAACCCAATTGCTGTATTTTCCATTCCACATGTATTAGAATAAAGCGCTTTTGAACCGATTGCAGTATTTCTGATAGCCTGCATGGTAGGAGTAATATCCAACCCATTGTGATACAAGGCTGAATCACCAATGGCGACCAGGTTACTTACATTGGTATTATTAAATAGGGATTGAGTGCCAACCGCTACATTGGAATGTCCGGTGGTGTTGGAGAAAAGGGTACGATAACCCATAGAGGTGTTGTCGTTACCTATTGTATTGTGAAAGAGGGCAACCGGCCCACATGCAGTATTGCGGCTTCCCGTCGTATTGGTATAAAGTACAGATACACCGTTGGCGGTATTATCGCCTCCCCCTGAATTGTTTTTCAGAGCATTCCTGCCGAAAGCTGTGTTGTCATCACCATCAGTATTGACATCCAGCGCATTATATCCAAAGGAGGTGTTGAAGGTCACGTTATCAATTTTCCCGGCCTGCTGGTTATTTACTTTAAAGGTCAGGGGAACATTATCGGTGGTCCCTATGAAATTAGTGGTGGCAGAAGTGCCGCTGTTGCCGGTGAGCGACCAGCCCGGTGATGATGTCGGTACGGTAGAAGGTGTCCACTGTGAGCCTATCCATTGCAAGACCTGGTTTGTGACAGGCGCAGCAGGGGAAACCGCCTGGCCCTGGATTTTTACCACTGTCAATGCTGCATTTCCCGTGGCATCCCCTGTGTGGATGGCGTTTGGCGAGGTATTGGTAATGGTAAAGTTTGGATAAGTACCGGAAGCAGTGATACCTGTGCCATTGGTTAAGGTGACGGTCTGATCAGGTGCGGTATTGGTGATTGTGCTACCTGAAACATTAATCCCGGTTCCACCGGTAAAGGGAACTGCAGCCGGTGTATTTATGGAAAAACCCGGATAGGTACCGGTTACGGTGGTTGCTCCTGTACCTGTGAGGGTTACGGGTTGGTCGGGTGAGGTATTGGTAATGGTAGTTCCTGTAACATTAATACCGGTACCGCCAGTATAAGGTTGTCCGCTTTTTTCGCTGTAAAGGGCATAGGGAACTGACAGCAAATGGGAGGTCCCCATTGATTGAAAGGCAGTCCCGCCTGCAGGGTCCAACTCCACTTCAATGTAATAACTTCCTGATTGCCAGTTAATTCCGGAAAAGGTCCCTGAAATAACATTTCCACTTCCAATTTCAAGGTTTACCATGCCAAAGGCATTGGTGGTGGCGGTATGGGTTTCGGTATAAACAACAGTACCTGAAGCGCTTCCCTGGTGAAGTTTTACCCTGAAAGCCACCAGTTGGCTAACCAGCGGATCACCGGCTACATCACGGGCAACAGCCTGATATTTAAACGATTGCGGGGCCTGGGCAAAGGCCGATTTGGAAATTTGGAAATTTGAAAATGTGACAATGAAAAATGCTAAAATTTTGAGGGTTTTCATGTAATGGATTTTTGATTTTTTATATATCGTGGCTCTAATGGTGTTTGGTGAGGACAAGATATATCGTGGCGTTTCTAAAGAATTGAATACCAAATGTAATAGGTAAGAAAGGGCAGCACAATCGGATATAGATATGATTCTGTTGTGAAGGGAAAGGCAAGAAGGCAAGAATGCAAGAAGGCAAGAAGGCAAGAAGGCAAGAATGCAAGAATGCAAGAATGCAAGAAGGCAAGAATGCAAGAAGGCAAGAAGGCAAGAATGCAAGAAGGCAAGAATGCAAGAAGGCAAGAATGCAAGAAGGCAAGAAGGAGGAAACTAGGGAAGCAAGCCCTCCTTAAAGGCTTTTATGACCACCTCGGATTTGGAGTTGACATGCAGCTTGTGATAGATGCTGTTGATATGGGTCCGCACCGTACCAATGGAGATAAAGCAGGCATCGGCGATCATTTTATAGCTGTCGCCATTGACAACGCACTTCAACACATCCATTTCCCGGGCAGACAAAGCGTACTTATTATCCTTAGACCCCGGAGGGCTGGAAAAAAAACTGAAGACCATCCGGGCAATCTCGCCTGTCATGGGTGATCCCCCTTTATGTAATTCAATGATGCCTTCAATGATCTGAACGGCTGTTGACTTTTTAAGCAGATAACCTGTTGCCCCGGCACACAACGCGTCAAAAACCTTTTTTTTGTCTTCAAAAATGGTGAATATCAGGATGTTAATTTCTGGGAACTCAGCCTTGACCTTACTGGTGGCTTCAATCCCGGAGATACCGGGCATGTCGATGTCCATCAGGATCACCTCAGGCTTGTTCTCCCTGCAGTTTTCAATGACCATCGAACCATCGGGGTAGGCGGCGGTCAGCTCTAGCGACTCCGTCCCTTTAACCAGGTAGGTCAGGGTTTCCCTTAAGGAGTTGTTATCTTCGTATATGGCAACTTTGATGGGCATCTGAAGGATTCTGAGCAGCAATATTACGATATCAAAAAAAGCAAGGCAATCATATCATCATATGGTTTTTAACTTCAGGATAATTTGCGATCCTCGTCCCGGTGAAGCATTTATCACCAGGGAACCTCTTATCTTTTCTGCCCTCAGTCTCATGTTTTTTAACCCGTTTCTTCCCGTTTGGATTTCAGGGTCAAAACCAGTTCCGTTATCAGTTACGCTCATTTCAAATCCACCGGCATATTCCGTGAAATGGATATCCGCCCTGGTGCATTGACTGTATTTTATCAGGTTGTTAATGGCTTCCTTGGTGATCAGGTAAATATTCCGGCGTACGTCCATGGGTAATTGAACAGCTGATAATTTTTCATCAAAATGGATATTGAAATCAATATTTCTGGATTCAAAAAGCGGGATAGCATATTCCCTGATCCTCAGTTCAAGGTTTCTGAAAACATCGTTTGTAGGATTCACAAGCCATATAATGTCATCGATCCCCTCCAGTATCTTCCTTGCGCTGCCATGGATCTCGGCAATCATCTTCCCGTCCGGTGTGTTTTTCATCTTATTTCCTAAAATTTCACTTAGGATAGATATACTGGTAAGCGTTGAACCCACTTCATCATGAAGGTCGGTTGCAATGCGTGTCCTGAGTCGTTCCATTTTTAATATCTGGCGAAAACGATTACGGATTAACAGATAACCCAGCAAAAAGAGAATACTTATACAAAGGGTAAGGAACCACCATGTTTTATAGAAATACGGTCTGATAATCAGAATTATAGGCTTTTGATAATCAATCCATACCCCTCTGTTCAGTACACTGAAAAGAAACTGGTATCTTCCGGGAGGTAAACTACCGTATCTGACTTCACGGCTGCTACCCGCAGCTACCCAATCCTTGTCAAATCCTGCCAGTTTATACCTGAATAGCAGCTGATCAGCATCTGTAAAACAAATAACCCCAAAATGAAAGATGAGGTTATTATCATCACCCTTCAACACCAGTTTCTTCTCAGAAGCAGATTTATAAACGACCGGAAGTATTTTCCCGTTAATTTCCACCGATTCCAGTACCAGTTTTATTTCAGTGGAGGGATAATTCAGGTCCTTAATGTTCCGGGTCTCAAATTTGCCTTCTCCACCAATAAACAGATTTCCCTCAAAATCAATATATATACTTTCCTCAAAACCAATATCCTGCCTTAATCCATTGCGGTGGTCATAGAGTTGGAAGGATTCATCAAAGGGATTGATATGTAACAAACCATAATTGATAAGCCAGAATTCACCATTGGGATCAGCAGCCATACCCCCGATTGTAAGGCCGTTGAGTCCGTCATTGGTGCTGAACAATTTAAAGCTGAAATGGTCTTTCTCTTTTTGCACAACTCTCAGCAGGCCGGCGACATCAATATTCAGCCAGATCCTGCCTTGTTTATCTTCCATGATACTATTAACCCATCGTTTGGTGATCCCAACACCCAGGATGCTGTCCATGATGGAGTTGAGAAAGCATTTTTTATCCGGGTCATAAATACTGACCCCGTTATCTAAACCAATCCAGATACGACCAAACCGATCCTGGTAAAACATCATAATACGGGTCCCGTCCAGCAAACTGTTCTTATTATCTGGCTGATGACTGAAATAGGAAGCCTGTAATCGGTCCGGATCAATCCTGGCAACCCTGCCGGAGCGTGTTCCTACCCATAGATTTCCCAGATCATCTTCAAACAGGCAGCTAATACGCGCTTCCTCAAAATCCAAAGGCTTACCGTCCTTCGTCCTGAATAACTTAACCCTGTTGGTTTCAGGGTCAAAATACTGAAGGTTCTTACGGATGCCTGTCTTTCAATATACGGTTTATCCCGAATCCAGATTTGCCCGGGTCTTCTTCAGGCTGGATCAGTTTCCAGCTGCCTTTTCTTTCATCCCAATAGTTAAGACCTTTACAGTCTGTTGTACCCACATACAACCGTTTTTCTTCTTTATCCCTGTAAAAGCAGGTGACCCAATCACCCCTGAAGGGTAAAACAACCCCGGTGAACGGCAAATAATCCCTGTTCAGAATATTGATGCCATCATCAGATAATAACCAGATATCCTTGCCTTTATTCAGGTATACGATCTTCTTTATGGATGAGGAGATCAGGGAATGGTCCGACGACGGGTCCTTCTCATAGAAATAGAAAGAACCGTTTTTTATATTGAATTTACCCAGTCCGTGATCGATAGTGGCCAGCCAGAACTCATCCTTGCTTTTTTTCGAAATTGAGACAATACTGTACGGATCATTGACATTGTAAGGATATTCTTTCCAAAGCTCGGTTTTTAAATCCAGGCAATTCAGGCCCTTTCCCCATCCGCAGGTCCAAAGGCATTGATTATCATCCAGATACATATCAATTACATCATAGCTGTTGTTGATAATCTTTTTGTAGTCCCTGGTGACTTTTTTTGTTATTTTATCGAATTGCAATACACCACCAAGTGTTGCCAGGAGTAATTTATTCTTATCCCGTAGATCTTCAATAATAGCACAGATATGTTTAAGGGAATATTCTCTCGTAAAGCCAATATTCCCTTTCCGGGTGCTGAAATATTCAAATTTTCCGGCTTTTGCCGTTGTATGGACCAATCCGTTTTCGGTTCCTATCCACATACTTCCATCTCTGTCCTGGAAAAATGTGGCTGCTCCTTTGCATGGGAAACGATCTGTACCCTTCCCATTTATTGAGTAACTCCGGAATTCCCCCGTAAAAGGGTTATAGATAGAAATCCCATCAAGTGCGCCGATCCAGAGCATGGAATCACGTGCTTCCTTTATTGCAAATACCGTATTATCAACGATGGAAGTGGTATCTCCCTGTATGTGCCTGAAAATCAGGAAATTTTTCCCATCATATCTGGCCAGACCATTATCGGTAGCAATCCACATATAACCCCTGAAATCCTGCAAGGCAAAATAGGTACGGTTTGATGGCAGTCCATCCTGGCGGGTCAGATGACGGAAATACAGTTTTTCAGCCTCATTTCTGACCGGAAAAGGATTGTTATTTCCGGATTTAGCCGGGAGAGAAAACATTAAAAAAGTGAGAAGAAGGCAGTACCTTATTAAAAATGAGACATTTAGTCGTGAAAGTGGTAAGGTCATCATACCCGCTGCCTGCTTGGAGGATAAAAACCAAATGTATCAAACATTAAGCATTTTGATATTAGATTTGAGATTTTTGATTGAGATTTTTGATTGCCGGCTGCCCACTGCCGACTGCATGGTAACGTGAACAATTAGGACACGATGTATCGTGTCCCTACGAATGTCGACTGCCGACTGCTAACTGCCAATTGATAATTGTTAACTGATTGGTAACGTGAACATTAGGACACGATGTATCGTGTCCCTACGAATGTCGACTGCCCACTGCCGACTGCAGACTGCCTACTGATCATATGGCCTACTTACAACATTAATCGTAACTTGGTTGTTTTGAAACTAAAGATATGGGATGATGTTACAGAAAGCCAGGACATTCTATCACCCTGAACGTTTCCAGGGTTGGGGAAAGAAGCGCAGATACTTTGAGGGATGGTATTTTAAGGTCGTTAATGCAAAGGAAGACCATGCATTTGCTTTCATTCCCGGAATTGCCCTGGGTAATGACGGGAATTCGCAGGCCTTTATCCAGGTGCTAGATGGCAGAAAAAAGAAATCTGCCTATTATACCTTTGATTCTGCGCATTTTAAGGCCTCCTCGAAGGACTTTCAACTATCCATCATGGGTAATAACTTCTCTGAAAATTCTCTTCAGCTGGATTTGCCTGAAATAACTGGTCATCTTCAATTTGAGGGAATGATTCCCTGGCCTGTCCGCTGGTATTCGCCCGGTATCATGGGCCCGTATGCTTTTGTGCCTTTCATGGAGTGTTATCATGGGATCGTCAGCATGGATCATTCAATTCAGGGTCAGTTGGAAATTCAGGGTAGCGAGATCGATTTTGACCAGGGTAGGGGATATACTGAAAAAGACTGGGGACGCTCATTTCCAAGTGCTTACCTCTGGTTACAATCCAACCACTTCAGCCGGCCGGGAATCTCAGTTAAAGCCTCTGTGGCTAAAATACCCTGGATAAGATCCTCTTTTACCGGGTTCATTGCCGGTTTGTGGATTGATGATCACCTGGTAAGGTTCACCACTTATAATCAATCGGTTTTGCGTAAATGCAACATCGATACCAATAAAGTTGAACTGATTATAGAAAACATGAATTACAGGCTGGAGATACTGGCATGGCGCGATGAAGCTACCTCACTGGCATCACCTCTCCGGGGTATGATGGATGGACGGATCGAAGAAAGCATGGATGCTATGCTTGAAGTTAATCTGGTTGAAATTAAAACGCAACGATCTGTATTTCAGGATAAAGGACGAAATGCCGGACTGGAAGTAGCAGGGAACATCCGGGAAATCACGGTTTAAGAATGTGATGAAATCCTGACTGCTGATTGCTAACTGCATGGTAATGTGAACATCAGGACACGATGTATCGTGTCCCTACGAAATTATGCTGACTGCCGACTGCTGATTGCTAACTGCATGGTAATGTGAACGTTAGGACATTATGTATCGTGTCCCTACGAATGTCGACTGCCGACTGCCGACTCAATCCGTATCTTCCAGCGAAAACAGCTCATTGACCGTTTTACCAAAAAACTGCGATAACCTGAGGGCCAGTATGGTGGAAGGTACATACTTGTTCAGTTCGATGGAATTGATCGCCTGTCGGGTCACCCCGATCTGCCTGGCCAGTTCTTCCTGGGTGATGTCTTTTATAGCCCTTTCCACTTTAAGATTATTTTTCATGACCCAGGGATTTGTTGGTTTTGTATAGGATATAATAAAAACGGATGATGAAGAAGATCAGGATCGTAAACATGTTCAGTATCATTACCATCATGAATTCCAGGTTAAAAAAGAAAAGGAAACACAGGATCAGGATGGCATAATTCACATAGGTGGCCCAAACCAGGGATTCCAGTCTTGTTCTGGCAATAAACTCATCTTCCTGCTTTTCCTTCGAAAAGGCTACCAGCAGAGCACCCATGATAAACAGTATTCCGACTATCGTGTTGGTGTAGTTGCCGTCAATACAACTCATCACTTTTGGTGAAGATAAAAACCCTGTGGAGTAAAGGGTGAACACTCTTGAATCGGGAATATTGAAGTCAGTTTTAAAAAAAAGAATGAGAACTCCGGCTATCAATGAAGGAACCAATAATATCCAACCAATTCTCTTAAATCGGTTCGGGAACAAAATACTTGCTTTCATGGCTTTAAGTTTTTATGATTACGCAACAAATGTAATGCATAATTTACTAAAAAGCAAGTAAAAGTTACAAAAAGTAATCTAATAATTACATTTCAAAATATTTCTGTCAAAAATTTTCTATTTCAGGGTACAAAATGCATCTAATAATAGAAAAGGGGTGGAATATTTTGTGATAATGAATACCACCCTCTTTAATTGTGTAATTTTGTAGTAATAAATGATTTAGAAAGATGAAAGCAGGCAGGGCAAGTGAAGGGCTCACTTATGAGAAGGTTTTGAAAATGTTCGAGGAAACAGATAAGAAGTTCCAGGAAACAGATAAGAAGTTCCAGGAAACAGCCCAGCAGTTTAAAGAAACAGATAAAAAAATTGATAAACTCGAGGGCTTTTTTTCGAGTCAATGGGGGAAATTCATCGAATCACTGGTAGAAGGCGATCTTGTTAATTTGTTGAATGAAAGGAATATAAGTATACACTTCACATCCACCAACAATAAACTCCTGTATGAAGGCAAAGAATATGAATTTGATATTCTGGCAGTAAATTCTGACGAGGTAGTTGTAGTGGAAGTTAAAACCAGTCTGAAAGTGGAGGATGTCAAATGGTTTTTAGAAGAACTTTCCCTTTTTCGTAAAATGTTGAAAAAATACGAGTCTTGTCGTGTATATGGTGCCGTTGCCTATTTGAAAGCGAGTGAAGCAGCCGATAAATATGCATACAGGAATGGTCTTTTTGTCATTAAAGCTACCGGTAACAGTGCTATCATCACTAATGACAAAAAATTTGAGCCGAGGAGTTTTTAATTCTCCTTATAGCTTTCTTGTCATTCCAGCATTAAAAAGACCACTGCTAACTGCTTGGTAATGTGAACATCAGGACACGATATATCGTGTCCCTACGACTACGACTACGACTGCCTACTGCCTACTGCCTACTGCCTACTGCCTACTGCCTACTGCCTACTGCCTACTGCCTACTGCCTACTGCCTACTGCCTACTGCCTACTGCCTACTGCCAACTACCTGATCGAACTGACTTTGAAGATTTTACAGCCGTTGGAAGTAAAAATTCTGCAAAGGTAGAATCCAGAAGGCAGATCAGTTTTTATTGTACCGGAGGAACCTGAATCCAATCCTGTGTATTGCCGGACCAACCTTCCTGAAGCATCGAGTATCTCGATCTTGTCAATTGCCGATATACAAGACCGAAAGTCGACGGTAACCAATCCATTGCAGGGATTTGGGTAGATCAGAACAGGGTAGGGGTCTTTATCCGGATCGCTGATTCCTTCTCCGGGAATTAAAACACGGGTCCGGAAGGCGCTGTTGGTGTATGTTGATGCGACCAGGTTCCAGCCGGAACTTGTCTGAAACGGGCTTGACAGGGCCGACACCTGGACAGCCGGGAGTCCGTCATTGGAGGGATCCCAGCTATGTCCGCCATCGGTGGAGATCATCACACCGTCCTGGGAGGTGGCGGCATAGATCACGTCTGAATTTTGAGGGCTGATGGCCATGTCGCATATCCTGGAATAGGTTCCGAGACTTAAGGATGACGGGCTCCAGGTGCTTCCGGTATCTTCAGAGATGAAGATCCTCCCATGATTGCCATAGCCTCCCAGTCCTGCCAGGAGAGTTGTCGGGTCGTCAGGGTTGCTGACCAGGGCACCGAACCATTTTTCATTGGAAGGTAACCCGCTGCTGATTGAATTCCAGGTCGTTCCGCCATCATTACTTTTCAGGATCCCGCCAAGAATTTCGTTTTTAAAACAAGCGTAAACCTGCTGGTCACCGGTTCCGGGGGCGATGAAAAGATACCTGAAACTTTCGGAATTGTCGGGGGAGCCCTGGTATACATTCACCCAGGTTTGACCGCCGTCGGTTGTCCGGTAGATCATCGAGGCCCATCCATTGTTGCCGAAGTTATTGCCGCCTATGAACAACAGGTTTGGGTTGGTCAGGGAGGCCGCCAGTGCCCAGATCTCCGTCTCAAAATAGTTTCCGATATTCGGGCCCATATTGTACCAGGTAAGTCCATTGTCCATCGACTTGTATAATCCTTCCTGCCCGATGGAGGTCGGGCCATTGGACCAGGCGTACATTGTACCGTCTGATCCGAAGGTTACCTTGGAAAACCGGGTGGCAGGCAATCCGGCAATCAATGTCCAGGTAGTTCCTGTATCGGCCGACAGGTAACAACCTCCTGAATTTTCTGCTTCAAAACCAAGGATGATCCGGGAAGGGTCATTAACGTCGACCTCAATATCATCGATTGTAAGTGTGGCAATACCATTATTCGAATAAACCCAGGATGAACCGGCATCACTGCTTTTGCAAACGGCAATACTTAAAAACCCGGCGTAAATAATATCGGTCGAGCCTGGTCTGAAGAGCAGCGTACGGGCAGCTCCGTTATCACCGGCACCGGTGGCAGAATAATTCCATGTAACCCCTCCGTCTGAAGTGGAATAAATACCATCTCCTTCTGTAGCAACATACATCATATTATGATCTACAGGATTGATTAACAAAGCATTGGATACTTTATTGGGAAAGGAACCGGAAATATTTGACCACAATATACCCAGATTGGTGCTTTCGTAAACCCCCATATTCTGGCTACCATATAACTGTCCTCCGGCAACATACACCTTTCCGCCTGCCATCACGATGTGGTTATAGGGTTTTCCGACCGGCAGCCCGTAGCTCCGGTCCTCCCAGTTTCCCCCCCCGTCTGTGCTGCCAACGACCAGGGCATCACTGAACCCACTTCTTCCGATGGCAAAAACATACTGGCTGTTATCCGGGTCTACGCATATATCTACTACCGTATTGCCAACAGGTAGGGAGGCCGTCATGTCTATGGCTGTCCAGCTAAGCCCTCCATCGGTCGATTTTACAATGACCCTGTTCGCAACAGAACCCAGGATGGATGTAAGTCCGACGTATATGGTATTCGTGTCATTAGGGTCCATGGCAACGCAGGTCCCGGTAGTATTAACAGGAATGTTGCGGGTTTGCCAGCTTATGCCGCCATCCGTTGACCTGAGTATTTTTCCGGCCAGTGCCGGGCTTGTGGCTATCATCAGCCCATTGGAGGCGGATTCGATGGCATTTACAGAACTACTGCTAAGGGATGCCAGTGCGTTCAGTACGGTCCATGAGTTTCCACCGTCTTCACTGACATACGGAAAACCACCCACGGCAAAGATCCTGTCAGGGTTTATCGGATCCGCAGCCATATCGGTGATATCCCCTCCAAAAGGGCCGATTGGGTGCCAGCTGTTGCCGGCAGCAGGTAATTCAGTGTAAGAACCATTTCCATCTTTAACCAACCTAGGGCTACTTCCTTGATAATCAAGGATGTGATTGATTTTTTGGGCAAAACCTGCATGAATAAGCAGGAATCCGGCAAACATGATGATTAATTTCTTCATTTTGAGGTAGTTTCAATGAAAAGCAAACTGGGTTTCAATAGGGGAGTGCAATTTACAGGAATTTCAGGTAATTCCGAAAGCTTTTACCACAGACTAATAATTCTACAATCTAAAATCCAAAATCCAAAATCTGAAACTCGCCTACGACCCATTGCCTTCTTTCAAAAGTGTTGCGATAGTTCCGGGTTGAACAAAAAGCAATATCAATATTAATTGAATTATAACAAAGACAGAGTAATTGATATATCCTAAAAAAGATCACCTGGATTGAATGACAGAAATTCGTTTAATGGAATCCCTGTTTTGCCGATCAGTAAGACCCGGTACGGCTGAAAACGCTTCTGAAAGGCTTCCATACCGGTTCGTTTATGGGTTTCACCTGAAGAAACTTCCAACCCGATCACTTTGTCATTTTTTTGAACCACAAAATCCACTTCATCATTCCGCTCCCGCCAGTAATTAACTGTGATCCTTTCGGTCAGGATATGGTTTGCCAAATGAGCGCCAACCGCTGATTCTACGAGCCAACCCCAATGAGCAGACTGATTTTTAATGTCATTAAAGGTCTCGTGACGCTGTGCAGCTATTAAAGCTGTGTTTAGAACCTGGAATTTGGGGCTTGAGGATCGCTGTCTCGCCTGGTTATTTGAGAATTTTTCTAATCCCGTAATTAATCCTGCCTGGCTGAGAAGATCCAGATAGTGCGAAAGTGTTGTTGTATTTCCGGCAGTAACTAACTGGCCCAGGATTTTATTAAACGAAAATACCTGGCCCGAATAAGCACAGCCTAATTCAAACAAACGACGAAGCAGGGCTGGTTTTTCAATACGCGTAAGCATTAAGATATCTTTAGAGATACTTGTTTCAATAATCGAATCGCTGATGTACTGTTTCCACCTGACTTCCTGATCCATGATACCGGCAGAACCAGGATATCCCCCAAACCATACATATTGATTGATATCGATACCAAAGGCTGACCTCATTTCAGAAAATGACCAATGACTGGCATAAATCATTTCAAAACGACCGGTTAATGACTCAGATAATCCTTGCTTTAATAAAAGTCGTGATGAGCCTGACAGAAGCACTTTAATCGGAATCCCATTCAGGGAATCTGCATCCCATTGGGTCTTAACCAGTTCACTCCAATTATCGATCTTCTGAATTTCATCAAAAATTAATAAAAAATCCGTGGATGGATTTTGAAACTGTTTGACACGGGCAATATCCCATTGTTCATTAATCCAGATATGCCCGGTTGGAACCAGGCCATCTGCTGTTGCATAATGCGACGGAAAAGGAAGTTCCTGCATTACTTGTGTTACGAGGGTAGTCTTTCCTACCTGCCTGGGACCTGCAAACACCTGAATAAACCTTCTGGGTTCAATTAGCCTCTCTCTAACTGTCTGAAATAAAGCTCTCTGATACATTAATTACCAATTACTCAAAATGGTGAGTAAAATTACTAGATTTTATTGAATAAAGCAATTAAAAGATGCGTTTATACAAATCGTAACCTTTCATACCTCACATCATCACCTTTACACAATTAACTAATTTCACCTAAACTATTGTATTTCAGTATTATAATTAGTTTTAACAATACCTTTTACTGTGTTATTGTATGTTAATCAATGTTAATCAGTGGTTAATATTACTTAAGCTGCAAGCTACTACAGCTTAAAGCTCCCCCGGGTCGAAAAAGCATTGATGTTGCGATTACAATTGCATTAATATTCCATGTGACCATTGGAATCAAAATTATTTGCAGATGAAATGCCTTGTCTTTCAGTTCTTTAAACACCGAACACTGAAACAATACTTTTTGGGAACGGTGGTCCTGTTGGCATTAATAGTCTTTGCCCCAATATTCCTGATCCAGGCAGATGTTTCTGTATAAGCAGTCGAAGTCCAGAAATAAGCTTGCTGGTCAATAAAGCTAAAGGCCTGTATTTCAGGAAAATAATTCCCTCCAAAACAACGGATAAATCCTTCATTCTCATTTCCCTTCATGGCTTTTCCGGCCTGGTCGATCCCACCCAGAAAGTCGGTAAGCTGGGTCCATTCCTTATCGGTCGGAAGATGCCAGCCTTCGGGACAGATCCCCTGGCAGCCTACTTTATCGGAAGCATTCATGGCTACAGTCCAGGAATACAATTTCCCATATTTTTTACCATACTGGCTGTCGTTCATGTAGTTGAAGCATTCAACCGGTCTCCCGTCAGGGGCGTGGGTTATGCTGAGGTTGTCGGCCATCCAGGTCTGCTCCCCGATCTGTAAAATCCGGTATTTGTTACCTTCCCTGTCGATAAGGCTATCTTGGGAAATCGCTGAGAATGAAATGATCAGCAGTGCAACTATTTGAATACATGAAAGATACCTCATGGATTTATTTATTTGAATTTTTTTTAATAAATAGTGATACTAATGCGCTTTATTGGTCGTTTTTGTTTTATCTTTGCAAAAAAAAAATCGATCAAAATTAACAAACCCAATCATGCAACGGATCAGGCTTTTTACTTTTATTTCAGTAAGTATCTTATTATTAAACTGTAGCGGTAACGGAACTGCCGGTAAGGGAGATCCCGGCAAAGCAGGTTCAGTGGCCAATGCCCCCATTCAGATGACCAAAGCTGATTTTATACAGAAAGTCTTTGATTATGAGAAGAATAAAGAATGGAAATACAAGGGGGATGTCCCATGTATCATTGACTTTTATGCTAACTGGTGTAAGCCCTGCAAGATGATCAGTCCATACCTGGAGGAAATTGCCTCGACGTATGCCGGCAAACTGAGAGTTTATAAAATCAACATCGACGAAGAGAAAGAACTGGCCAACGCTTTTCAGATAGAGAGCATCCCTGCCGTTTTGTTTGTGCCGCTCAACGGGCAGCCGCAAATGAGTGTGGGGGCTTTGCCCAAAGAGGAATATGAGAAGGTAGTGACTACAACCTTATTGGTTAACAAACAATAAGTTACTGATAATTATTAATAAAAATCAAATCATATGGAACATCTAACAAAGCAGACCTTCATCGATAAGGTCTTCAATTTTGAAGCAAATAAAGAATGGAAGTTTAAAGGAGAGCTTCCCTGTCTAATTGATTTCTATGCCGACTGGTGCGGACCCTGCAAAATGGTAGCCCCAATCCTGGAGGAACTTTCCAAAGAATTTGAAGGGAAGATCAACATTTATAAGATTGATACCGGGGAACAGCAGGAACTGGCCTCCGTCTTTGGCATCCGTAGTATTCCCTCCCTTTTATTCGTTCCCCTTGAAGGACAACCCCAGATGGCTATGGGCGCACTCCCCAAACAGTCGCTGCAAAGCGCCATCAATGAAATCCTTTTAAACAACAAGAGTTAATATACTTAAATCCTTAACCCTGCCAGGGTTTCAACCCCTGTCAGGGCTAATCCGTAACTCGTTTACCCTTTCAGGCTGATCTGTTCCAGGAGGTCAGGGTTATTAATGGTGATTGATTTGCCTTTGATTGAGATAATGCCCTCATTTTTAAATTTGATGAGCACCCGTGTAGTACTTTCCCTGGATAACCCGATCAGGTCGGCAAACTCCCGTTGTGAAAACGGAAGGTCGAACCGGTCATTCTCAAAGACGATACCGGAAAAATACAAAATGGCATCGGCTACTCTCCCGTAGATCTTTTTGTGAGATTGCTTGATGAAACGGTTAAAGTTATTCAAGCTGTCTTTACAAACCGAGATCAGTATCTGCTGCGCAAATTCTCCGTTTTGCCTGATCAGCCGGTTGAAAACATTGATGTCAATATAGCAGATATGGCTGTTTTCCAGGGCAGCATAGGAATAGTGATTGATCCTGTCGCTGAACAGGGAAGGCAGGCCTAAATAAGTATGCTGCTTTACGATCTGAAGGATCTGTTCCCGCCCGTTGGGCTGACGGATAAACTCTTTCACCAGTCCGGTCTTAAGGTAAATGATGTGAGAGGTCATCGATCCTTCATGCAGGATGATATCCCCCTTTTTTACTTCATTTTCAAGGCTGTTCATGTTTACCAGTTCCAGTTCACTGATCTTAAGAACCGCAGCAGCACAGGAGATGTCCTTGCAATCATGGCAACTGTTCAGTTTTCCGGGTATGGCTGTTATCATTGCCTGGTGTATTAGTTCTCAATAAAATGAGTATGATGTTACATCAAAACACAAAATTAATCATAAAATAAATGTGATAATTATCACAAACCATAATAAAAAGTATCACAGCTGTGAATCCATCTGCCATTTTGAAACGACCTAATTTTGAATGACATAAACATTTCAATTCTTTGTTCACCGGATTGAACCTAATATCATAATAAATGAAAGTGGCAATACCAACGGATGACGGACTTCATATTTCTCCAAACTGTGAGCGGGCAAAGGGTTTCATGGTGGCTTCCGTGGAAAACGGGCATATTACCGGAGAAGAGATGCGCTGGAATCCCAGCCCTGATCCGACAGACCCCAGAACGGCGGCCCTCGCGGTCATAGAGGATTGCAATGTCATTATAGCAGGCGACAAATGGCACAATTGTGCTTATGTACATGAGGTCACCGATAAAGAGATCATTGTTGTCAGGGAGAACATCATCACCAATGTGCTGGTCGATTACCTGACCATGATGCTCATGCGGGATTCAAATACCTGTTGTTGCCCCTGATGATGACTCTTGAGAAGTATTTTGAGAAGTTCAGACGGGATATTGTTGGCCTGGATCAGACGTATCGTACACCCTACGGAAAAATGAAAATACGCTATGCCGACTGGATAGCAAGCGGCAGGCTTTACGGGCCGATCGAACAGGTTTTACTGAGAGATATAGGACCTTTTGTAGCCAATACCCATACCGAGACCAGTGAGACCGGTAAACTGATGACCCTGGCATACCGCTATGCCCAT
The DNA here is from genome assembly GCA_026391855.1 of Bacteroidota bacterium. GTDB lineage: Bacteria > Bacteroidota > Bacteroidia > Bacteroidales > CAIXZF01 > JAKLIX01. Next base: position 21,478 of record JAPLDE010000043.1, read on the forward strand.
CAAAAGATCAAATCCCACGTCAATGCCGGTATCGACGACGCCATTATTACCACAGGGTTTGGAATGACGGGCGCCATCGTCAAGTTTCAGCGTATCCTGGGATTAAAGGTCTGCGGGTTGGTCAGTGAGCAAACGTGTATGAAAGACACTGAAAGACCGGTGGTTTTCATTACCCATATGGAGCATCATTCCAACCAGACCTCCTGGTACGAAACCTATGCTGATGTTGTTGTTATAGAGCCTGGCCCTGATCTGCAGGTTGATCCGGTAATACTGGAAGAATCTCTTCAGAAATATAAATACAGAAAAAGAAAAATAGGGGCTTTTACTGCCTGTTCCAATGTGACCGGTATCCGGACACCCTATCACCAGATGGCCCGCCTGATGCATGAATACGGAGGGGTAGCTTTTATCGATTTTGCCGCTTCCGCACCTTATGACCCTATTGATATGCATCCGGCTGATCCCATGGAAAAACTGGACGGGATATATTTCTCCCCCCATAAATTCCTTGGCGGACCCGGTTCTTCCGGGGTGCTGGTCTTCGATTCAACCCTTTACCACAGTAAAGTACCCGATCAGCCAGGCGGAGGCACAGTCGACTGGACCAACGCCTGGGGCGAGTATAAATTCATCGATGATATAGAGATCCGCGAAGACGGGGGAACACCCGGTTTCTTGCAGGCTATCCGTACTGCCCTTGCCATTGAATTAAAAGAAAAGATGGGATTGGATAATATTCATCAGCGTGAAAATGAATTAGTTAAACTAGCCTTTAAATCCTTAAAAACAGTGCCGGGTATTCAAATACTCGCCGATAACGTCGAAGATCGTCTGGGTGTCATCTCCTTCTATATCGAATCTGTTCATTATAATTTGATTGTCAGGATTTTAAGCGACAGGTTCGGCATCCAGGTTAGAGGCGGATGCGCCTGTGCCGGTACTTATGGCCACTACCTGCTCGATGTCAGCTACGAAAAGTCAAAACGGATCACCGAAAAGATCAATACCGGCGATCTGTCCGACAAACCAGGCTGGGTAAGGGTTTCACTTCATCCTACCATGAAAGACAAGGAGGTACTGTTTCTTGCCGATGCATTGAAACAGATCAGTCAACACCATACCGAATGGATGAAGGACTATACCTATAACAAACATACCAACGAATTTCAGCACAGGGAAGACAGCCGAAGCCAGGAAAGGGTGGAGGAGTGGTTTAATTTGAAAATTTGAAAATTTGAAAATTTGAAAATTTGAAAATCTGAAAATCTGAAAATTTGAAAATGCAAAAATCTGAAAATGTGAATGATGATGTGTCCAAATTATTTGAACTGCCAATTGATTCATTATAAGGGAATTGTACAGGATGAGGAGCAGAGACAGGCCTACATTGCTGGTTTCTGCACTCATGATGAAAAGAAATGGGAAGAATGTAAGAGATTCAAAACCAATGCTGTCCTGCATTTCTGTCCCGATTTTGTGCTTCCCGATACCTCTTTAAACCTGGAGGAGATTATGGATCGTTTTGATGTAGAAACAACCGATCAACAAAAATAACTCATGCACTATGCCAACAATTGAAATCGAAGGAAGAACATTTGAAGTGGACGGGGATGGTTTTTTATCGGAACCGGGAGCCTGGAATGATGAAGTTGCAGAACTCTTCGGAAAGTTTGACGGGATTGCCCCGCTTACCGAGAAACACTGGGCCGTCATCCGTATCATCAGGAGGAATTTTGAAGAGAAGGGCATGGCGCCCATGATTCGCACCATTTGCCAGGAAACCGGCCTGAAACTGAGGGAGATATACGAATTGTTCCCATTGGGTCCTGCCAGGGGAGCCTGCAGGGTGGCGGGTCTTCCAAAACCGGACGGGTGCGTTTAGTTAAAACCAGTAATATGGAATGGTATTATTATGTTTCTTTAGTTTCGTTTTTCGTTTGTGTGATCACCTTGGGTTGTCATCTGACCCGCCTCATCAGGCTTGGGAAACCGGAAGATTTTGCCCTTCCGGCAGGCTCTCCGCTTAAAGGCATCCAATATTCGTTTACCAGGGCCATGAACCCTTTCAAAAAAGAGTCGGCCTATCTTCATCTTCCTACATACACGGCCGGGATCTTTTATCACCTGGGTTCTTTCCTGTCAATGCTGCTTTTCTTTTTTATCTGGTTCGGAAGAATGCCGGTTAGCAGCACACTGGCTTATATACTGGCTGCCATTCTGATGCTTACCGGGGGTTGTGGCATAGCCATACTGATCAAACGAGTATCGAAACGTTTACTCCTGGATTTGTCGAACCCCGATGATTATCTCTCGAATGTCCTGGTTACCCTTTTTCAGGGGATGACAGCCTTGCTGTTGTCAACCGGAAAGTTTTTATCCCTGTATTTTATCGCAGCCAGTTTGTTAATGCTCTGGTTTCCGGTTGGTAAGCTCAGGCATGCCCTGTATTTTTTTTCAGCCAGGTACCACCTTGGTTTTTTCTATGGTTACAGAGGAGTATGGCCTCCCTGGAAATTGAATAAGTTTTTATGACAGAAGGACTTACCAGTGAGCAGATTGATAAGGGACTTGAGGTGTTTCAGGGACTGGCTGACAGTAAACTTTTAACGAACCTGAACAGTTGTGTTCATTGCGGGTTATGTGCCGAAAGCTGTATCTATTACCTGACGACAGGGGATCCCAGGCTGATCCCGGCCCGTAAGGTCGATCTGGTTGCTTCCCTATACAAACGGTACAATACCTTCACAGGCAGGATGATGCCCGGGTTGACGGGAGCCAGGAATTTGGACAGCAAGACTGTGGACGAAATGACTGACCTGTTATTCGGAGCTTGTACCATGTGTGGCAGATGCACCTCCCATTGTTCTGTAGGTATTGACATTGCCTACCTGGTTAAAACAGGCCGTACCATGCTCTCGAACATGGGATTGGTGCCGGCCAGCCTGCAATCCACAGTAAATGCGGCACTGGAAACGGGAAATAACATGGGCATACCGGAGGATGAATTCCTGTCTACCCTTCAATGGATGGAAGAAGAGCTGGCCGATGATCTGCAGCATCCTGATGCCCGAATTCCCGTCAATGAAACAGGGAAAAACGTGCTCTATACACTCAACCCCAGGGAACCGAAATTTTTTCCCCTCTCCATCTCGGCCATGGCAAAGATCTTTTTTGCGGCCGGAGAAAGCTGGACTCTGTCTACCAAGATGTATGATGTGACTAACTATGCATACTTCTCTGGTAATCAACAGGAAGCATCCGTTATTGCAAAAAGGTTGAGCGATGAAATAGACCACCTGAAAACCCAAACCCTCGTATTGGCCGAATGCGGCCACGGATCCAGGGCTTTCCGGTGGGAGGCCCCGAATTACTTAAAACAGTGTTTCCCTTTCAGGGTGATGACCTCTGTTGAACTTATTGCCGGATATCTTCGGGAGGGAAGGATCAGGCTCGACCCGGCAAAGATAAAGGAAAGAGTTACCCTTCATGATCCCTGTAACCTCGTTCGGAACGGAGGAGTAATCCTGGAACAGCGATATATTCTTCACCAGTTTGTTAAAGATTTTGTCGAGATGGATCCTGCAGGGACCGATAATTACTGTTGCGGGGGCGGGGGTGGCCAGCTTGCTATGAGCGAATACAACGTCCGAAGAATTAAGATCGCCGGGATCAAAGCCGAACAGATCAGGAAAACCGGGGCCGGGATTGTGGTTACTCCTTGTCACAATTGTGTAGACCAGCTTTCCCAGATTAATTTCCATTATAAAATGGGTATTCAGGTAAAAACACTGGCTGAAATTGTGGCCGATGCCCTCATACTGGATTGATAATACATTGATTGTCAAATATATAAAACTTCTCTGTTATGAATAATTTGATTTACCTCGACAATTCTGCCACCACTTTTCCAAAACCGGATGTAGTGTATGATTTCATGACCAGCTTCTACCGTGAACATGGTGTTAATCCCGGCCGGTCGGGTTTCGATGCAGCCATCGAAACGGAAGAGGTGATCCAGGATACCAGGAAAATATTGACTGACCTCTTTCACGGTGAAGATCCCAACCGGTTGACATTCAGCTATAATGCCAGTGATTCGCTCAATATGATCCTGCAGGGACTGGCAGTACCAGGCGACCATGTGATTACCACCATGCTGGAACATAACTCGGTACTGCGACCCTTGTATCACTTGGGCCTGGAAAAAATTATTGAGGTCACCTATCTTCCTTTTGACATTCATGGGTATCTGAATCCTGATGATGTTAAGAAAGCCATCAGAAAGAATACGAAAATGGTGGTGGTTAACCACTGTTCCAATGTGATCGGTACGGTTCAGCCCCTGGCAGAAATAGGCAGGATCTGCAAAGAGGCCGGGGTGTATTTTGTGGTGGATGGCAGCCAGAGTGCCGGAATTATTCCTGTTGATATGCAACAGATGGGAATTGATGTTTTTGTGTTTACTGGTCACAAGTGTCTCATGGGACCCACGGGCATAGGTGGTTCCTATGTTATGCCCGGTGTACCGGTCCGTTTTACCCGGTACGGAGGCACAGGGGTTCGTTCTGCCCAAAAGACCCATCTTGAAGAATTTCCTTACAGGCTCGAATGCGGTACGATAAATATAGTCGGGGTTGCCGGAATATACGCCGGAGTTAAATGGGTGCTGGAACAGGGGATGGATAAGCTGCATAACCAGGAAATGAAGCTGTGGGATAAACTGAGGAAAGGCGTTCAGAAGATGGATAACGTGGTAACTTATTGCGCCGAAAGTATTGAAAATCAAAATTCTGTATTAAGCCTTAACATTCAGGGCTTTGATTCCGGAGATGTTGGAACCATGCTGGATGTGGATTACAACATCGCCTGCCGTACCGGCCTGCAATGCGCCCCGTTGGTGCATACCCAACTGGGTACTGATAAAATCCATGGTACAGTGAGGCTGAGCATCGGGCCGTTCAATACTGAAGAACATATTGATGCTGCCCTTTGCGCCATCGATGAAATTGCTTCTATCACCCGGCCGGAGATCCGAATTATGAATGCAAAAGCGCATGTCTGACTACCAAAACCCGGCTACGCATAATTTACAGCAGTCGCTCGCCAAAGCAGGCCAGGCAGTTCGGCCTGTTCAGGTTTTAGAGGTCTGTAAACCAGCTTATTCCGGAAAAATCCTGGAAAAGAACCATGAAAGGATGGCCTCCGTTATGATGCCCTGCCGGATCTCCGTTTATGAAAAGGAAGATGGACTGGCATATATTTCATTGCTCAATGCAGATGCGATGGCTGCGGCTTTGCCTGCCACCATTTCAGTGCCCATGAAGGCTGCCGCCGATGAAATCCTCGAAATAGTAGGGTCAGTGACAGGATTGTTTTAAACGGTTTCAATGCTGAATGAACCAAGCGCCTGGGATAAGGTATAAGCAATAAGAGATTGTCCTTATCTCATAACAAGAAGAAAATCAGTAAGATACGAAAGTTATTTCTTCTTCCCGGTATTTAGCCCGAAAGGGATATAGAGCGGACAGACGCCTATAATGCTGGTCAGTATAAAAATTCCTGCCAGTATCAACAGTATAATACCTAAAGTTCCGTGCACTACTTTGGTATAATAAAGAATAATGAAAATAATGGCCAGTAAAATCCTGATGGCCATGTCGGCGGTGCCCATGTTCTTTTTCATATTCGAATTATTAAAGTTTAAGGATTATTTTCTGCTGTATTAATATTAAGCAAAGTGATACCAATGCGATTTAAAACAAAAATTTTAAGTATATTTGCAGGATATAAATCTACGACGAAAAATCGATAAACAATAAAAAAAATGAATAGTTCCTGCAAAACAAAAATTGAGGATATTCCCTTGAAAGAAAGGATGAAGACCTGGGCTTTCTGGAAAGCAACCATAGCCGTTTTAGCCGGTGGAACAGGGGGATACCTGTATTACCATTTTATCGGGTGCTCCTCAGGGAGTTGTGCCATTACCGGAAACCCCTATATCAGTATCTTTTTCGGGGGGCTGGTGGGATATTTCCTGGTAAAAAGACCTTGCGGGTGCTGATTCAGCTTCTATAGTTTATCCAATGCCTGGTCAAAGTCATCGATCAGGTCTTTCACATCTTCAATTCCAACAGAAAGCCGGATCAGGTCATCGGTGATTCCTGCAGTCAGTTTATCTTCGGCCGAGACCTTTGAATGGGTCATGGAAGCCGGGTGCTGGATCAGGGTTTCCACTCCGCCGAGTGATACCGCCAACAAGGCCACCTGGAGGTTGTCAAGGAATTTCTTACCAGCTTCATAGCCTCCTTTCAGTCCGAAGCTGATCACTGCTCCCGGACCCCGCATTTGTTCTTTAGCGAGCTGGTGCTGGGGATGGGAATGTAATCCGGGAAAGCGGACCCAGGCTACCTTGGGGTGATTTTCAAGATAAGTGGCCAGCTGGGAAGCATTTTCCTGCGATCTTTCCATACGTACACCCAGGGTCTTCAATCCCCTGATCACAAGGAAAGCCTGGTGGGGATCTATGTTACAGCCCAGGTTGATCATCATGCTGCGCAACTGATCATACATGGCTTTCTCTTTGGTAACGATGATGCCACCAACGATATCGGCATGACCGTTGATGAATTTTGTCATGGAATGGAAAACGATATCGGCTCCCAGGTCGAGCGGGTTCTGAAGATAAGGGCTGCAGAAGGTATTGTCGACAACGAGTATGATCCCGTGTTGCTTTGCAATTTCAGCACAGGCAACCAGGTCGGTGATCCCCATGGTCGGGTTGGCCGGGGTTTCAATATATAAGACCTTGGTATTGGGCCGGATAGCTTTTTTAATTGCTTCAATATCAGTAGTATCCACATAAGTTGAATGAAATCCGAAGCGGACCCACTGTTTTACCACTACATTCCGTGCCGGACCATACACGGCATCCGTACTTACAATATGATCTCCCTGGCTCAGCAAGGATAAGTAAATGGTGTTGGCTGCTGCCATACCCGAACTTACGGCAATTCCGCCGTACCCATTCTCCAGAATGGCAAGCTGTCGCTCGAGGGCATCAATGGTCGGGTTCCCGATACGGGTATAGATGTATCCGTCGCTTTCACCTGCAAAACATCTCGCCCCTTCATCGGCGCTTTCAAAAATAAAGGTGGAGGTTTGGTAGATAGGGACAGTGGCGCTTCCAAATTTGTCGCTGATGCTGCCGGCATGGATCAACCTGGTGTTGAATCCTGAGTTTTCTTTCTTCATGAGTAGCTTTCTTAAATTTTTCGCAAAGGTAATGAAAGAGTTTAATGACAGGCTTCCAATATTGGTGTTAAATCGCTGTAATTTCATTTCGATTGTGCCCTATTGTGACTATTGTGGTTCATATCTTGCTCAATAACAGTCAGTTCCGATCATTATGCACAATCATACTTGATTATTTCTTGTCCCTCCTCCGACATTCCCTGGAAATCCACATATTTCCACTTTTAAACAATTTGATTTCAATGGACAAAGGGAACCAACATAATGTTATTCATGGCGTGTTTGTGAGATCGAAGAATTTCATGTACGTTTGACATGCAGAAACCCGGGAAACGGGAACCTGGATGAATGAGCAACAAATTTTTCACTAATTTAAGTTAGTTATAAAGACAATAGCCATAATAGGAACAGGAGGGGTGGGAGGATATTTTGGCGGGAAACTGGCCAGGGCCGGATACGATGTGACTTTTCTTGCCCGCGGAGAACATTTAAAGGCTATCCGGCAGAACGGACTGACAATCAAAAGTATTCAGGGTGATTTTAAGGTAGATCCGGTTAACGTAACTGACAAGATAAAAGCTGTTGGATCAGCTGACTTGATCATTATCGCTGTGAAAGCATGGCAAATCAAAGAGGTCGCAAAGGATTTGGCAGACGTTACAAAAAAAGGTAAAACTGTCGCTTTCATTGATTCTTTTCCTTATGATTCAACTTCATCATTGACCCGTGACATTTGGGAAGGAAAACCATCGGAAATTGAATATCAAAACGGGACAGTAGTAAAACTTGCTGAAAAATACGGGATCGAAACACCAGTCAATAAGTTTGTTTATCATTGTATTTTACCAATGGATATCAAAGCAAGAAAATCACTATAAAACGTTAGGCGGCTGTGTTTTACAACAAGCAGTCCGTTTACTAATTAAAGGTTTCTAGTTATCACAATACTTTTAGCAAAATGCCGACTAGTAATTACATAAGCAATGAAAATGTCAGGACAAAAAATGAACCCATTCAATTGAAAGATTATTTTAACGATCCGGAATCGGCCTGTCATAAGAAACGAATTCCCTTATGGTTAGTACTGCTTGATAATCTGCCGACATTGGTACTGATCATTCTGGGTGCTCTGATAATATTTCGTCTTTCTACCATTGGAGCAGTGGGATATGTCATTTATTCATTATTAAGTATTGCCTGGTTCTGGGCAAAAATATGTCCTTTTTGTCATCATTATGGTACTTTTTCCTGTCCCTGCGGGTACGGAATAATTTCAGCCAGATTATTTAAAAAGCGTGAGGATAAATCATTCAGAAAAGTATTCAAGCAGAATATTGGGGTTGTATTTCCAACCTGGTTTGTGCCTTTTATCATTGCTATTTATCTGTTGCTTACCGGATATACCCGGGAAGTACTAATTTTAACAATTACATTCAGTTTAACCGGATTTATTATCATCCCATTAATCTCCCGGTTTGTAGGATGTAAGAATTGTGATATAAAAGAAGATTGTCCCTGGATGAAGAAGAAAACGGATCAATTAAAAAAGGGACAGGGAATTGAAGTGCCGGTCTGATTGTCCCTTTCTAAGGATTCAGGGACTCCATCCCGGGTTGACCTGATCCTGCAACTTTATTCTGAAAGAAAAGGTTTTTTTCATTGGTACTCTGGTAAACTGGAACACTGAGTTTCCTACCAAACAGGCAGCACGCAATTAGCAATTCTTTTCTGAAGCGTTTTTTGGAAATCATCCTGACTTTGGATCATGAGGGCAGCGTTTTCTTTATGACAGGTGAGGCAGGCGCCAACGGTGAGGATACGGTGTTGTTCTTCGATGCTGAAAGGTCTGATATTCAATCGGGTAGAGGAGATGTCCTTTCTTTCCTTTAAAAACGGGATCCAGGCATCTTCGGGAAGGCTGTCTGCTTTTTTGGCTGTAAAACGGGGTTCAAATTTCCAGCGGCCGGTTTTTCCGGTAACCTGGTAGGTGAGTATTCCTCTTCCGTAACCAATAGCCAGGGGATCGTTATGGCAGGATTTGCAGGAGCGGCCTTTTGCCAGGGTGGTATGGCCCGAAGCAGGGGCATACAGCCGGCGGTTGATGGTTTCAGGTTTACCGGTAAACGAACCTATATCGATACTCATGATCATTCCGGGCGTCATAGTAACGATCTTTTTCTCCCTGATACCCAACACCGGCTTGTCAGCCAGGAACTTATCCTTGTATTCCACCCAGCTTCCTTGTTCAGGGCGGCCTGTCAGCATGTTATCACCCAAGGTTTCTTTTTCATAGGCATTGTGGCAGCCTATACATTGGGGAACCCACTCGGTGTGACAGGCTTCACAGGAAAGCCTGCTGTGGGCTTTCCCCTTTGTACAGGCAGCCGCCGGGGGTTTCATTTTCATTGTTTTACCAGTGGTTTTTCCCACCATCATCCAGGCACTGTCGCCCGCTAAACAGGTGTTTGACAGTGGTCTGTTTCCTTTTTCCGTTACGGCCATCTTTCTTTCATCCTCTTTCCAGCCGCGTAAGCCATAAATAAGCTGTGTTTCCCGGTCTGCCTCCCTGAGTTTTACAGTATTGCCTGTATCTTTACGGTGGCAGTCAATGCATTGTACCATAACAGCCTGCTCTTTGTGCCTGTATGCGTTTCCGTCTCCCATCAGCTCATACGAGCCATGGCAGTCGATACAACCCATCCCTTTCTGATAATGGATATCAGAACCTGTATAGCTGAAAACCCGGCCATCCGGGAGAATTTTAAATCCTTTCAGGTTTTTAACTTCGTTGGGTTTCAGTAATGTTTCATGCCAGCCTTCGTAGCTGGTGGCGATGCGTCCGGAACGGCTGTGACAGCTCATACAGCGGTCGTTGGTTATGTTTAAGCTTATGGAAGGGTGATAGAGCGGCAGGACTCCTTGTTTTCCCCTTTGTTGTTCAAATTCAGCCCTGGCCTGTTTTTCATAACCCAGGTGACAGGCATTGCAGCCGCCACCCCTGTCGAGCCAGGCAGTTGGTCCGGGTTTCGTCTTCTCATTGCCGCTATGACATCCCACGCAAAGGTGCTGAAGGTGTCTGTCGGCCGCCGTGTTCCCAAGGTTGGCCAACCCTGCAACACCATCGGGGGTTTTGTTCTCCCCGAATGCAAAACGGTCGACACTGATCATGCCGGTAAGGGTAGCCATCAGGCTGCCGGGAATCCGGTCACAGATTCCGGGATGACATCCCGGTGAACCACATGTCATCCGCGCATTTGACAGGTTTCCGGGGACCATTTCCATATGCCTGTGGGCCTGTGTTTTATCAAGGGTGAACGGATCTCCCCGGTGACAACTGAAACAACCGGTCTGATGCACATTATGGGATTCTGTAAGACCTTTCATCCCTCCATGACAAGCCACACAACCTTCCGCCCTTCCCAGAACGACGAAAACAGGTTTAACCGGGGTGTGAAAGGTAAGAGGTTTCCATCTCAGGGCGGTTTTCAGATGATAAGAGTGCTCCCATGGCCATTGCCACTTCCAGTTTTCTCCCCTGAAAAAGAAGGCAACAAGGGTAAGAATCAGGTAAACGAATAAAAAACAAAACAGCAGGTACTTAACGACTTTTCTGATTGAAGGCCGGAACAGAGGGAGAAGAAAAATCACCGCAAGTACCAGAAAGGAAAAAACAAGCAGGTAAACAGGATGGCTGAAAAAATGCAGCATTTCCTGGAAACCGACAAAATACCAGGGCCCTTTTAAGATATTCTCATCCATGGTGGAGAGAGGTGCCCGGAAGAAGAAGCTTAGCAGCCCGATCATGAATAAGGTAATAAGGAGTGTTTTCAGACTTCCCCAAATCGTCCGTGCATGGTCATATATAACGATCACCAACAGAAGCGTGGCTGTCGAAAGGTGATGAATATAAACCGGCTGGAAGTTTTTCTCATTTCCCATGAATGTCTGCTGTAATATTCTACCGCCAACAGGAAGTGATTCAAGCAATCCCGCCAGTATTCGTCTTGCCTGCAGGCTGTCGGGATCGGCTTTCAGGATAAACCCTGAAATCATGGCATATGCCGTAACAAGCAGCGAAAGGGTCACTCCCAGCCAGGTATAGCGGCTTTTTATGTTGTCTTCCGTAGATTGTTTCAGATGATCAACCAGGTGGATAAGGGTAAATACCAGGAAAAGCTGGGCACTCCAGTAATGCATGTTACGTATCAGTGAGGCATAGGGATTGGCTGTTACCATCAGGGTTACAGACAAGTAGGGAAGGCTAATATCATAAGGGATGGCCAGGAAAATGCCGGACAGTATGCACAAAAGCAGGGCTGCCGTGGCAATCCGGCCATAGGTATCAAAAAGAAGCAACCTCAGACAGTTCTTCACCTTCGGAATTTACAGGGTAAAAATAGACAGGATTCCCATTGATCCTGAAAGAAAACAGCCGCAAATCTGAATATGGTTTACCAAATTAGATTTTAACGGTAATGGTACCGGTTATTTGATCAAGGGAGAAGGGAAGGGGATGTAAGGATTCAAACGCAGGTCCTTTCAGCACCTTACCGGTAGTGGCATCGTAGCGGGAACCATGGCACGGACAAAGCAGGATGTTGTTTTCCGACCGGGTGATCCGGCAGCCGGCGTGGGTGCAACGGCTGGAAAAAACCATCGTTTTACCGGGATTTCTGACAATGATCACCTCATCAAACAGGTTGATCCCGTCTGCCAGGTTCCTGAACTTTTTTTGAGAGACGCTGGCTGTCAGGTACTTATCCTGGGTTAATATCATCCTACTCCACAACCAGCTAAGCGGAAGCAGCGAAGATACTCCTAAGATCCTGAGAAATGCCTGTCTGTTCATGAAGGTTCAAACCTGGTCAAAACTAAGTAAAATTGAAGATGGCAATGACAAAATTCTGTCATATTATTTTGTGACGGAAATCACAATATTGTGTGATAATTTTGGATAATGGACATTTTTTATTATTATATCTTTGTTTTGATAAGTAATTATCAATCTTGTTAAGGATTTCGATATGAGTTCAAGGAGAGATTTTATTAAGATATCCGCGCTTGGAGTAGGATCGACCACTGTGCTGGCGTCTGCAGCCAGGTTCGGTTTTGGATCACCACTGGAGGATATCCTGGGTTTGCCGAAGGATGAATTTCCCTCGTTTAAGCGTTACCCGACTTATTGTGAGGTGTGTTTCTGGAAATGTGCCGGTTGGACTCATGTCGACATGGACGGCAGAATCAGGAAGATCACCGGCAACATTGAAGATCCTCAATGTAACGGGAGGTTATGCCCGAGAGGAACCGGAGGGGTAGGGATGTACAATGACAAGGACCGGCTGAAGAAGCCCCTGATCAGGGTGAGCAGGAATGGTGAACAAACCTACCGGGAGGCCAGCTGGGACGAAGCCCTTGATCTTGTCGCCGGAAAAATGAAAACACTGGCCAAAAAATATGGACCGGAAAGCATGGCTTTATTTAATCATGGATCGTCCGGTCATTACTTCACCCATTTATTGAATGCCTTTGGCTCCGGCAATATTGCCGCTCCGTCTTATGCCCAGTGTCGCGGACCGAGGGAAGTAGGGTTTGAGACCACTTTCGGGGATTCTGTCGGAAGCCCTGAAGTTACCGATATCAGGGATACCCGCTGCCTGGTATTGATCGGTTCCCATATCGGGGAGAACATGCATAACGGGCAGGTGCAGGAAATGTCTGATGCCATTGACAAAGGAGCTGTCATTATCACCGTTGATCCCCGCTTATCGACAGCAGCCAGCAAATCCAAGTTCTGGCTGCCCATCAAACCGGCCACGGATATTGCACTATTGTTGTCGTGGATCCATGTGCTGATCTATGACAATTTATACAACAAGGCTTATGTTGAAAAATATACAGAAGGTTTCAGCCAGCTGAAGGATCATGTAAAGGACATGACACCGGAATGGGCCTATGGGATCACGACCATTGCACCGGATGTCATCCGGGCAACGGCCCGTGAAATGGCCGATGCAGCCCCGTCGGTGATCGTTCATCCGGGTCGTCATGTGACCTGGTATGGGGATGATGTTCAGCGAAGCCGTGCCATCGCCATCCTGAATGCCTTGCTCGGTTCATGGGGACAGCGGGGTGGTTTCTTTTTCAGGGAAGGATTTAAACTTCCCGACTATCCCTGTCCGTCTTATCCAACACCTTCATGGTCGTGGAAAGAAACCCTGAACGGAAGGTACCCCCTGGCAAAGATGGCTGTGACCAATGCTTTTGTTGAATCGTCTATCCCTGAAACCGGAAAGGAACACATCATCAGGGGTTGGATAGTGTCAGGCACCAACCTGACCATCGCCATGCCCCTGAAGGAGTCGCTGATGAGGGCTGTACAATCGCTTGAATTACTGGTGGTTGTTGACACTATGCCCATGGAGATAACCGGTTTTGCCGATGTGGTCTTTCCGGAGTGCACCTACCTCGAACGGTATGACGATCTTCGCGATTCCCCTCATCGTGAACCTACCATCGCCTTAAGGATGCCTGCTGCTGAGCCTTCCTACGAGACCAAACCGGCATGGTGGATAGCCAGGCAGCTGGGTCTGAAACTCGGGTTAGACGCCTGGTTCAACTATAAAGACTATAAGGAAGTTCTCGACTGGCAGTTGCGCCAGGTAGGTTCATCACTGGAAGAAATGGAGAAAGTGGGTGTTAAAAGACTAAAACGGACGAAAGGGCCTTTATATATCGGAGAAGGAGAGGATTACTCTTTCAGGACACCCTCCGGTAAGATACAGCTATGGTCGAAAGAGCTGGCTGACGCCGGATTTGATGCCATCCCTTCATACACACCTCACCCTGAGCCTCCCGACGGATATTACCGCCTGATATACGGAAGAGCTCCCATGCATACTTTCAGCCGTACGGCCAACAACCCCAACCTGGTGGCCCTGATGCCGGAAAATTCGGTGTGGGTCAACCCTAAGGTGGCTAAATTATGGGGACTGATCAAGGATCAGAAAGTATGGCTAAAAAACCAGGACGGAGTGATTTCCACCTTCCCCATTAAGGTCAGGATCACCGAAAGGATAAGATGGGATTCGGTGTATATGGTCCATGGCTTCGGTCATCATCATAAACCATTGACCAATGCTTACGGCAGGGGAGTGAATGATACGGAAATGATCACCCGGGTGATGACCGACCCGGTGATGGGTGGAACGGGTATGAGAGGAAACTTTATCACCTTTATTAAAGAAGATCCGCGAAAGGAGGCAATATCATGAGATATGCAATGGCTATCGATACAAGGAAGTGCGTGGGTTGCAGCGACTGTGTAGTGGCTTGCCAGACGGAGAATGATGTTCCCATCGGTTTTTGCCGTGACTGGGTGAGTGAGACGGTTGATGGCAGCTACCCCAATACCGTGATCGAATTGCGGTCGGAACGATGCAACCATTGTGAGTATGCACCTTGTGTCCGCTGCTGCCCTACCCATGCCAGTCATTACGAGGAAGGCGGTATCGTTGTAGTAACCCACCACAAATGCATCGGGTGCGGAGCCTGTATCCAGTCCTGTCCTTACGAAGCCCGCTATTCCCACCCCGAAGGATGGGTTGATAAGTGTACGTTTTGTATCCACCGGGTCAGAAAGGGGGAACAACCTGCGTGTGCAGCTGTATGCCCTACCAAATGCATCTGTTTTGGTGACCTGGAGGATCCGAATTCAGAGGTTACCAATGTTCTTAAGAACAGAAAATACAAAGTGCTGGCCCCTGAAGCAGGCACGAGACCCCAGATATTTTATCTTGTATAAAACCAGTAACCAATAAGTTACATTATGAAAGAAGAATTATTTGTCAGCGGAAGAAATATACCGGATATCGATCCCTTTCTGAATATCTGGCATTGGCAGATTCCGCTGTATCTTTTCCTGGGCGGGCTGGCTGCCGGCATCCTTTTCTTTGCCGGTTTGTTTACTTTACTGGGAAAGGACAAGGAAATGCCGGCCACCGTTAAATGGGCTACGCTGATTACTCCTTTAGCCCTGATCCTTGGTCTTTTCTTTCTTTTCCTCGACCTCAAACACAAATCTTACTTCTGGCAGCTTTACACGACCATGCGCTTCGAATCACCCATGTCGTGGGGTGCCTGGGTATTGCTGGCCATCACTCCTCTGTCAATGGTCTGGGTGGGAAGCTATATGAAAGAGATGTTTCCCGGCTGGTCATGGAAACTGGCCTTACTCGACAGGTTTGAGGCCTGGACCATTCGTTACCGGTTTTACCTGGCCTGGGTAATCGTCGTATTGTCGGTGGTGCTGGGCATTTATACCGGTATCCTTTTATCGGCCTTTAACGCCCGGCCATTGTGGAACAATTCCATTCTCGGTCCGTTGTTCCTGGTATCCGGAATGTCGACCGGTGCTGCCGTGATCATCCTGATGAGTAAGAGTCATTATGAGAAAACGATCATGTCGCGGATAGATCTGTTGCTGATCGTGATTGAGATTTTTTTCATCTTCCACATGATCATGGGTTTCAGGGCGGGATCAGCAGTACAGATCGCAGCGGCCAACCTGTTTGTAGGCGGACCGTTTACCATCAATTTCTGGGTTTTTGTTGTTTTACTCGGGTTATTGTTCCCGGCTCTGCTGGAGACCCTGGAGTTGAGGGGTTTCCGCGTTCCGGCCGTCGTTCCGGCCATTCTCATCCTGATGGGCGGGTTTATGTTCCGCTTCATCATGGTTGAGGCCGGACAGATCACCAGGTATTTATATTGATCATCATATATATTAAAAAAATGGAAAAATCAGAAGAAAAGCCGGGTTGGCGGAAAGGTAACTTTTACGTGAATCCATACCTGGGAGGGCTGATGCTAGGATTGGTACTGCTGGCAACTTTTTACATTACCGGCAGGGGACTGGGTGCCAGCGGTGCCGTGAAGAACACAGTGGTTACCACCGTGCATACCCTGGCACCGGCGCATGCCGAATCCTCTCATTACTATAGTAAATTCCTCAGTACCAATACACAACCCATGAACAACTGGTTGGTTTTTGAGGTGTTGGGCGTACTGGCCGGGGCATTCCTGTCGGGTTTAATATATAACAGGCTGAATTTCAGGATAGAACATTCACCAAAGATCACTTCCCGCCGTCGGCTTATTTTCGCTTTTGCCGGTGGAATGTTGTTTGGATTCGGCTCGCAGCTGGCCAGGGGATGCACCAGTGGTGCCGCCCTGAGCGGAATGGCCGTACTGTCGGCTGCAGGTTTTATTACCATGATGGCGATCTTCGGAACAGCCTACGTTTTTGCTTACATTCTCAGAAAGAACTGGATCTAAAAAAATATCATTATGACTGGACCATTGATTCCTTTAGGATATATCCCCGAAGCATGGAATAACGTTTTTGCTGTTTTGCTGGGTATGGGATTCGGGTTTACCCTCGAATCCTCCGGGTTCTCTTCTTCCAGGAAGATCATGGGAACCTTTTACGGCTATGACTTCGTTGTGCTGAAAGTGTTCTTTACCGCAGCCATTACAGCGGTTGTAGGGCTTCTGTATCTCGATCAGATTGGCTGGGCTGACTTTTCAGCCATGTACGTATTGCCGACCTACATGGCTGCAGCCATCACCGGGGGAGTGATCATGGGAATGGGATTTGCTATGGGTGGCTATTGCCCGGGAACAAGTTTTTGTGCTGTTGCCATAGGGAAAATTGATGCCCTGCTTTTCTCAGCCGGTCTACTGGTTGGAATCTTCATCTTTTCAGAAGCCTTCCCGCTGATGGAAAAAATATATGAAAGCGGAAACCTGGGTGCGCTCCGGGTAAATGAAGCCCTGGGAATATCTGCCGGGTTGTTCACCTTTCTTCTCATACTCATAGCCCTCGGTATGTTCTGGGTCGCCACCATTGTACAAGGTAAGGTGAAAAAGGTTGAATATTAAGCACTTATCCTATGAATAAAAGATATCTCATTCTTTCTGCCCTGTTGATCCTTGCCGGTATTGGCCTGGTTATCCTGCCGCAAAAATCGAAGAACAAGGAACTGACCCCGGAAGAGCTCCTGATGGCTATTAAAGACCCTTCCCGCTTTGTGAGTACTGATCTTATTACTGATCGCATTATAAAGAAAGACCCTTCACTGGTCATTGTTGATGTGAGGCCGGCGAAAGAGTTCAAGATTTTTTCACTGCCCGGGTCGGTCAATATCCCGATGGACTCTCTGTTAAGCGGAGCGTCAATGGCGATCCTTAAACCAGAGGGGAAGGATAAAGTTTTTTGTTCTGATGATGATATTTTGGCAGATCAAGCCTGGCAAATCTTTAAACGACTGAATATCAGCAATATATTTATTATGAAGACAGGAGTAAACGGGTGGATCAATACCATTATGAAGGATAATCCTCCGCTTCCGACCGAAGATTCAAGGGCCTATGATCTCTATTCATTCCGTAAAGCAGCCAGACAGTATTTTCAGGGGAAAGATGCCACTTCTTCTTCCAACCGGCAACAAAATGATAATAAAGACAATCCTGCTGTTCCGAAGAAGGAAAAACTTAACCTTCAGAAGTCAACTAATACCAAACCAGCAGGGGGTGGCTGCTGATTCCCAATCCCAAATTTCATTTCCCTGTTCCCCGATCCCCGTTCCCCGGTCCCCAATTTCATTTCCCTGATCCCTGATCCCCGACCCCAAATTCATTTCCCTGTTCCCCGATCCCCGGTCCCCCGTTTCCCATTCCCGACCCCAGTTCCCCTTTTCGTTTACCACCCATCACCCATTTGGAAAAGCAATCAACTTCAAACTAACGATCAATAAAATAACACTCAGTGTGTACTTCAGGGCGACCGGAGTGAATTTCCGGCTTCCCGACCAGGCCCCGCCCATGGCTCCGAGAAATGCCATCCCTATCCAGGCATAATGCTGAACCGTTAAGTTGGCAAAGAAGGGAAGAATAGCCAATGATCCTGATAATGAATTAAGAAAGATAAATGCTGCTGAAATGGCTGCAGTTTCTTTGATCCCTGCCCATCTTCTGATCAGCAGTAAGGGAGAAAGGAAGACCCCGCCGCCTATTCCGATGATCCCGGAAAGGAACCCGATCAGGACACCCCATCCGGCAGCTTCAAACACCCTGACCGGTTTTGCGACCGGTTCTTCATGAAACCTTACCAACAACCGGGTAGCAGCAAACAGTAAAGCAATTCCCAGCAGAATCTTGTAAACCAGCGGGTTGATCTGCAGACCCGAACCAAGGAAAGCCATGGGAAAAGAAGTGATGGCAAAAGGAAGTAAAATTTTCAGTCTGAAATAACCTTTTGAGTAATAATGTAAAAAGGCGATCATCGAAACAAGGAGGTTCAAGACGAGGGCCGAGGGTCGCATAACTTCAGGAAGAAAGCCGTATACAGCCATCAGGGCGAGATAGCCCGTTGCACCTCCATGACCTACAGACGAATAAAAGAAAGCGATAATGAATATCGCCAGCAGAAAAAACAGATCCATTGTTGTCTCCTTTCCAATTTGGTTATTTACCGCGGGGGGCAGCACTGTTTCCGGTGCTACTCATCGGCCTTGCATTCATAGGTTCTCACCGTTAGAAGGGAAGGCTCGGAGATTTAATTGACAATTGACAATTAATAATTAATAATTAACATGTTTGGACAAAATTAGATGGAATTGCTTAATAAGGCAAGGTCTTCCGGAAAATTTATGCTTTTAAAATACAGGGGATGCCAGTCAGGAAAATCTTCACGGACCCTGAGTTTTTGAATGGGTATTGAATGAAGTAAGTCGGGAAGCTTATAATTCTCATTATCAATGAATTCAGCCATTTTTTCAATCATACTCTTATGATAATATCCCACCAGTGGCTCGAAATACATTTCGTCGAGAAAAGGGAGGGCCGCCGGATAATCATTGATCCTCTTTATCACATAGTCAAAGTAAGCAGTATCCACATAAATATTATCAACAGCCATGACCAGGTTAAAGGCTGTTTGTGAGGCCAGCAGGCTGCTGTATAACCCCATCATCGGGCCTTTACCTCTTACCAGATCGGGTACCGGAATTGCACCGGAAAGCGGGTAGCCGGGGTTATTGGTGCTGATGAGGATAGTTCCGGTGAGCGGGCGCAAAACCTGTAATGCTCTCTCTGCCAGTGTGATGCCTTTATAAATCAGCAATCCTTTATCGGTCCCCAGGCGGCTGCTTTTCCCACCTGCCAGGATAATTCCGGTAAATAACTCTTTGCTGAACATTCATCCCTTATTTCAGCAAATCTACTTCGTTTAGTACAGGTACCATCATTTTGCATTATTTCTATTGTGCACTAGGTGCCTATTGTGGTTAAATAATTTTTACCACAATAGGCATATAAAACACATGGAAAAGTTGATTGATTGTTTTAATTTGCATGGGAATTCTGGTTAAAAAATTAAATTCTATTGATTTTCAGACAATTATAATATCCTGAGGCATTTTACTATTTTTGGCCGGGTTACCAGGTTCATACACTCTGTTTCCTTCGTTTTAAGGAAGGAAGCTTCGCGATGGATGATCGTCCACGAACATGAATCGTGGAAGAACAGTTAAGAATGGTATACACGGGTTATCAGTACTGGATCACTGACTCGGTATCCGCCTGAAGATCAAATGATTTCCCGTTTACAGTGATGCTTGCGTTTTTATCAGCCGTTGCCGTGAGGGATTCCCCGGCTATTTTCAGCTGGTAGGCTACTCCCCTGAAGGTTAATTTGCAACTAATTGATTTCCAGGCAGGAGGAAGATTTGGAGATAAACTGAGGACAGGGCCATTCACGTTGATGCCGGCATAGGTCGATAAGGCGATCTGTATCGTTCCGCCCATGACCCCGGCGTGGATGCCTTCTGCCGTGGTTCCACCCTGGATATCGTAATAGTCGCTGGAAAGCGCTTCACAGTATAATTCCCAGCTCATGTCCATGTTGCCTGCGAGGGCTGCCAGGCGGGCGTGAACGATGCGGCTCAGGGTACTTCCATGAGAGGTGCGTTTGAAATAGTATTCGAGATTTCTTTGCAGATAATCTGCAGGTAGCTGGTAATCAAGTTGTTGTATTAAAGCATCGACGGTAGTTTTGTCGAGGTTGTAGAACACCATGAGCATATCAGCCTGTTTGGCAACTTTATATTCATCCGGGGATTTACCTTCCGTTTTAAGGATACGGTCCATACGGTAGATATTACCGTATGTTTCACGGTAGTATTCCCAGTCAAGTTCTTTTAAGTCGAAATATCCCTCGTATTGGGCAATGATACCCTCTTTACTGAGGGAAAGCCCAAGTTTACGGGAGATTTTCATCCATTGATCAGTTTCTTCCTCAACCAGACCTATTCTTTCTGTTACTTCCAGCCTGTCATCCCCCAGTATTTCCAGTATATCCTTTGCCCGGGCAAAGGCCCAGGCAACCATGAGGTTGGTATATGCATTATTGGTTAGTCCTCCCTGAGCTGAGCCTGGATATTGTTCATGGAATTCATCGGGGCCCATCACTTCAGGTATGTCGTAGCGTCCTGATTTTTCATTCCACACGGTTTTACTGGCCCAGAAACGGCATATTTCAAGAAACAATTCTGCACCATAATCCTTCAGAAACTCTCCATCGTTGGTTATATGGAAGTATTGCCAGACATTGCAGGCGATAGCCAGGGAGACATGGCGTTGCAGGCAGCTGTGGTCGGGGTCCCATAGTCCTGACAGGGGGTTGAGATGGATTACCTGGGTTTCCTCCCTTCCGTCAGACCCGCTTTGCCAGGGAAACATGGCACCCAGGTAACCATTGGCCGCAGCATATTCCCTTGCCTTGTCCAGCCTGCGGTAACGGTACATCAGCATCGACCGGGCTACCTCAGGGAAATTCAGGTCATAAACCGGCAAAATGAAGATCTCATCCCAGAAGATATGGCCCCGGTAGGCTTCTCCATGAAGTCCGCGGGCAGTGATACCGGCATCGATTCGGCAGTTGTTGGGCGACATTGAAACGATCAGGTGATACAGGTGAAGGCGAAGCAATTTCTGTGAGGATCGGTCATTCCCAACCCTGATATCCATTTTGTTCCACAATTCTTCCCAGTTGTTGTAGCTGATCTCACGGAAATCGACATAGTCGAAATGTCCTGATACTGCCTTGATGGCTGCTTCAAGCGGTTCAGGTTCATCATCCGGTTTTGAGGTATAGATCCCGACCCTTTTTATCATGGCGTATGAGATCCCCTGTCTGACCTCGAAGCTAAGCGTGCCATAGACAGCATCCTCCTGAATTTCAGGCAGTAAGCTCATGGTGAAACGCAGGCCGTCCTTGTAAAAATAGTGATTGGAGGCCTCAGCGATCATTACCCCGGACTGGCTGGTCACCACCACCAGTGAAAGAAGGTTTCCTTTGGCGTGGGCTTTAATAGGTACAATATGATGCTGGTTGAGTGATTTATATCGTTCTACATTTCCATTAACGACATTACCGTTCAAGCCGGTGCGGAAGGTAATTTTTCCGCTATAATTCAGCGGTGTGACCGAATACCTGAGGGCAGCCAGGTGAGGGTCGTTCATGGAAACCAGACGCTCGGAACTGATATGGGTTTCACGGCCTTTGTCGTCCCTGACCACCAGGTAACGCCTCAACAGACCGCTGTACAGGTTAAGCCGGCGTTCAACAGAAAGGATGGTGGTTGTGTTTATGTCGAACCAATCATCGTCATCTATTTTAAAAGTCAGGCAAAGCCAGTTGGGGATATTCACAAAATCTTCATTTTCCACGTCATGGCCGGCAACGGGTGTAATCAGCCTGTTATAGAGCCCGGCGATGTAGGTGCCCGGGTAGTTGATCCCGCTGGCATTGTTTTCTTCCATGGCTCCGCGGGTGCCGAGATAACCGTTTCCTACAGTCAGAAGGGCTTCACGGGTACCTTCTTTTTCGGGTTCATAGGAGTGGTAAGTGATCCACCAGTTTTCACGGTCCAGGTCTTTGGCGAACCAATGATTGATGCGGTCAAATCCCGAATCGATCATATCCGTAACCACATAGTCGGCACCATTGAGAAGCAGTTCGTGTGAATTTTCTTCGCGGGCGATACCGATCACCAGGCCGAAATTTCCTGAGTGTCCGGCAGCAACCCCTGAAACGGCGTCTTCCACCACAACGGACCGGGCCGGTTCGGAGTTCAGGTTATAACAGGCGGTAAGAAAGATATCGGGGGCTGGTTTGCCCTGAAGTCCTTTTTCAGCGGAAACAATACCATCCACAATGGTTTCTACCAGGGGCATCAGCCCGGCAGCTTCAAGGACGGTCCGGCAATTCTTGCTTGAAGAAGCAACACCTATTCGAACGCCTTTCTTACGGAGGGTTTTCATCAGGGCTACCGTTGAATCATATACCTTAACGCCTTCCTGCCGGAGTACCTCGTTGAAAGCACTGTTTTTCCTGTTGCCCAGTCCGCAGATGGTTTCCTGTTTCTCTTCATCTGAGGGATCACCGAACGGAATATGAATTCCCCTTGATTCCAGGAAGGAGCTTACCCCGTCATAGCGGGGCTTACCGTCGACATATTTCAGGTAATCCTGCTCATGCGAAAATTCCCGGAAAGGTTCTCCATGGCTGACTTCCCTTTTCCACAGGTAGCTGTCGAACATCTTTTTCCAGGCTTGGCTGTGTACCAGGGCAGTTTGAGTGATCACCCCATCCAGGTCGAAAATCACTGCATCAAATTGTGGTGTTGTTTCTTTCATATTTCAATCCATCTAAAACCGTAGGCTTCAATAGTTTTTACATTATCATGATCAAGGATCTCCCGTCCTGACAGGATTTCCGGCCGAAGATCCAGCGATATCGGCTGGCTGGTCATGTTATGAATGATGATCAGTTTTTGATCTCCGTATTCACGGCGGAAGGCCAGCAATGATCCGCCGGAAGTGCCCTTCATCTCTCTGAAAGAGATTTTTCCCCGGCCAAAGACCTTATAAAGACTACGTGTACGAAGCATCTTTCTCAGTTTACCATAGACCTGGTTTTCAAGGCTGGACGGATTACTGAGCGCTTCCCCGACCTGTGACCAGTTTATCCGGCCTCTTACCAGGAAACGGGTGTCATCCTTGCCTGTCATCGTTATCATTTCATGGTAATAGGCTTCATCATTGGTTTTCCCGAATTCATCCCCATAGTAGATCACTGGTGTTCCCGGTAAGGTAAGGATGATCGAGCAGGCGAGCAGTATCTTTCGCGGGTCGCGCTCCATCAGTTCCGAAAGCCGTGCTGAGATTCCTTCTCCCATCCTGAAATTCCATAAGGGCTGATGGCAGTATTGGTCATGGATATATTTTCTTTCTTCTTCCGAAACATACACCAGTTCCAGACTAAGTTCGTCGTGGCAGCGGAGGAAGGTGAACCACTGGCAGTTTTCCGGTATAGTTGGAGTGAAGTTCTCAGACAAGGTCTCTTCGATGGGTTTTCCGCTTTGCATGGCAATGGATTTGAAGATACGCGGCATGAGCGGGAAATGATAAGCGGCATGACATTCGTCGCCCTCACCGAGGTAGGAGACCACTTCTGCGGGTTTCTGGCAGGCCTCGGCCAGCAGCAATGTTCCGGGTTTGACATGATCGAGCAAAGCCCTGAAGAATTTCACTGCTACATGGGTGTTTGTAAGGTTCTCACAATCTGTATTCTCCTCCTTCCACAGGTAAGGTATGGCATCTGCACGGAAACCGTCCACTCCCATATGCTGCCAGTACAAGAGGTTACGGCACATCGAAAAGAGTACCTCCGGGTTATGGTAGTTCAGGTCGGGCTGGAAACTGAAAAAACGATGAAAGTAATATTCCTCTCCACAGGCTTCCCAGTTGGATGTTTCAATGCCTTTAAAGATGATGCGTGCCTTTTGATATAGTGTGGTATCTTTACTCCAGATATAATACTGCCGGTAAGGATTGGAGGTGGATTTTACTGCTTCCCGGAACCAGGGATGCTGGTCGGAGGTATGGTTGATGGCAATATCGAAGATAACCCTGATATTTCTCCGGTGTGCTTCTTCCAGAAAGGCAGGGAATGCTTCAGGAACTAATTCGGGCCTGATATCCAGGTAGTCTCTTATGTCGAAACCCGCATCGCGCATAGGGGAATCCAGCACAGGCAGCAGCCAGAGGCATGTCACTCCCAGGTCCTCCAGATATTCCAGCTTGTTTGTCAGCCCGGGCAGGTCTTCATTAAACAGGTCCACGTAAAGCGAATACACTACCGCATCTTTATACCAGGTAACATCAGTTTTATCAGAAATTTCCGCGGAGTGAAGGAATTCAACGCTCTTCAGGAAATCGGTCAGGAGCCGGTTTGATACGTCCGGATAGAGTAGCTTCCAATATGCCAGTAATTTTTCTTTGTTTTCCACGAAGTCAAAAGTAAACAAAAGAAGCCGCCACAAAAAATGAAGAGGCGGCTTCTTTCAATAAAAAACGATCAAAAACTACTTTTTCTTGGTAGTAATGGTGTAGGTCCAGTTTGCAGGATCCAGTTTCATCTTGATGTTAAATGTGCCTGCTGTAACGGCGATATTAGCTCCGTTATATTCCAGGGTACCGTTGGCTCCGTCGTCTCCGAAGTTGATACCCCAGTCGTCGTTGGCCCTGAACTTGATTTCTCCGGCAACCAGTGTCAGGTTCTGGAACTGCCAGGTATAGGGTTCAGCACTTCCGACCAGGGTCATATTGGTATCGCTGTTCCATCCGACAACGGGGACACCGCTGCCGATGATCCCCCAGTTGGTAACAATCGTAGTGAATGTGAGGGTATTGAAGTCGACGGTGATCCTATAGAAACCGTCAGCTGTCACGGGACAGTTTTCTTCATTATCCTGCAGCAATACTCCGGGGAAACCGGGTTTCTGGCCCCAGTCGCCATTCCAGCTGCCTTTGTTCGGCAGGAATTTATAACCGCCGCCTGCAGCATTTAAAGGTGCGTAGATCTGGAATATACCGGCCGACAACTTTGTAAAAGGGGCGGCAGCATTCTGGTCCCAGCCTACGGGTGTGGATCCTCCAACAAGGTAGAGGCTGTCGGGCGGGGCAAAGCTGGTCACTTTAAACTTTCCGGAGGTAAAATCAACATTAATCACATAATTACCGGTGGCGGCAACCGAAATGTTATTTCCTCCGGGGTTTAAGGCATATTCCTGGTCGAGATTGATGGGGTTGGTTTCAAAGGTTCCCCAGTTGACATCCCAGGATCCGATTTTCAACACAAATTTGAACCCTTTCGGACTTCCTTCGAGGGGCAAAGATTTGGTGAACTTATTTGGGCTGACATTATTCAGGGGCACAGGATTGTTGATATCCCAGCCGGCTGTAGTGGCATCACCAAGTACATATAAAGTACTGATTTTATTGACTTTAACCTTGCCATCAACAGAAACATCCCCGCTGCTCGTTGTGATCACAAAAGAAAAATCATACGTTCCTTCGTTTACTGTGTTGGGAATGGTAACATGTTCGGTCACCAGGTAGGAATTCTTTGCAGCCGTGGTATCCGGGGCAAATTCATCAGGGTTGGCCATGTTGACCGATCCCTCCTGAACCTCGGTAATATAATTGATCCTCAGCACGATACCTGTCGGAGGCTCCTTATAATTCAACCGCATTTTGAAGATACCGGTCAAACCGGACAACAACGGATCGGTTATACCTGCAACCGGAGTAAGGATAAAGGCATTCAGTCCCTGAGCGATTTTGAAGGTCACTGTTTTTGTAACAGTCTGGTCATCGAAATCGGTGGCAGTAACCGAACAGGTATACCCGTTCGGATCGATGGTGAGGTTTTCGGGGATAGTCACCGGGATACTAAAGGAAATTGAATTACCTGAACCGGTAATGAGGTAACTTTTATTCAGCACCACCAGGTTTCCGCTGTTAAATCCTTTTGGTGCGCTGATGACGCCGGTGAAAGTATAAACCACGCCGGTGGATACGATTTCACCACTGGCAGGTGCTGTGATTGTGATGGTTACAGGTCCCGAGGTCAGACCGGGGCCCTGCACTTCCAGTTCCTTCTTACAGCTATATGCCAGTACGGCAAAAACTGCGAAAGCTATGAACAGTATTTTTTTCATATTGAGAGATTTTACTTTTCAGTTAATTAATCAGCCTTTAATATTTTATCAATTTTGTACAGTTTGGGGTCCATATTTCCGAAAGGGCTAACCAAACCATCATAATTGACGAATTTGAAGAAGATCTTTTTAACTTCGACACCAGTTGGTAATTCATTTTCAGTGAAGAGGTTACGTAAGATGAAGTGAAACTCGAACGTGCCATCGGCAAGATTTTGCATCTGAAGTCTGGACGTTTTCGTCAGGTCTCCAATGGCGACAGGTATGAGGTTCCCGGTAGCAGTTTCGAATTCCATATAGATAAAGACCCGGTCGCTTCCGGTCAGTATACCCTGTGGAAGTCCGGAACCTATGGTATCCAGTTTGGGATTATAATTTATATTGATCAGGTCAAGATCGGTAACTTTGGTTGGAAAAGGAGTAAAGGCACCCGAAGAAACACTACCTGTCTGTGGTTTGATCTTGAAATCGAAACCTGCAACATCCCGGGCTGTTAAATTCCAGGAACCATTGTTGAAGATAAAATCAAGTTCTTTAATGACGATTTCAGGTAAAGGGAAAACGTTTTTGGGCCAGAAGTCATACTGGGAAAGGTTTGTTTCATTGGGCACAGCGTTACATTTGGCATTGACGTCACCCAGAACATTGTACTGTGAACTGGGGCTCCATGAATTGGCACCCAGCCAGATGAAAACGTTCTGGCCGATGAGCTGACCCTGGGTTGAACCATCGCCCGACCAGGCCGTTGCCAGGTTGACCATAACGGAAATGGGTTTACCATAATACCGGCGTTCAAGGCATGATAATCAAAGAGTTCGAAGGCATTTCCATTGGCTTCTTTGAAGTCATCAGTTTGTTTTGTGCCATCTTCCGTTTTGATCAGTCCTTCGATTTTATACCCGAACAGGTCTGCCGTTATACCCCACAGGGTAGTTGGAACACAGGTCAGGGTATATAACGCATCGTTGGTGGCATCTTTGGTAAGCAACGTATTGGGGGTGGGAGAGCCCCAGGGTTCTATTTCCTTGGGCGTCCAGGAGTAAAGATGCAGGTTGGTCATTCCTACCAGGCCGGTTCCGGTCAGGTCGAAATAAAAAGTGACCGTCTGGTCGGGTTTAAAGGCTGCCGGGCTGGAATAAACCGCATTTACGGCACCAACATTTTCGGCAAAAGTTTGCACCGAAAGTAAGATACACAGTATCAGTAAAATAGATTGCAATATTTTTTTCATGGCTTATTGTTTTTTCAGGTAATACTGATAACCGATAATCTTGTTACCACCGGAATACCGGTCATATGAAATGGTAAATTGGTCGAATCCTTCTCTGGGAGGAGCAATGATTGCAAATTTATCGGTAACAGTACCATTCGTCAGGTTGAGAAATTCGGGATAGTCGTTTGCATCGAAGCTCCAGCTTCCCGACGAAAGTTTGCAGAAATTATAACCGGCACCAGTAATGGTGAAGGTGTTGTCAGTAAAAGTGAAGGTCAGGTTGGTGAACTGATTGTTAGCGGGAACATCGGCGGCAAAGCTTTTCTGGTAAACATCAGCAGCAGCGGCTTTGGCGACATAATCAACCTGGATCATCCTTGTAGGCACCCAGGTCCCTTTGATACCGGCAACCTTGGAGGGATAATCACCGACAGATCCATAGTCTTTCTTGCAACTCTGGAAGGTGATCCCAATGGCAAGGAATATGGCGATAATGAATATGTATTTTTTCATGGGATATTTTTTTAATTAAGAACGATATTGGGATTACCATTTTGCTCGAGGTCAGGGATCTGGAAGATCAGTTTGGGTGAATTCCAGCCCACACCACCATGGATATTACTGCTTTGCAGACGTTTAAGGTCGAAAAAGTACTTCCCTTCCAGGGCCAGTTCTTTCCTTCGCTCCAGCAGGATATTATCGGCTGTGGCAGCAGTTTGAGGGACACCGGCTCTGATCTGAATGGCGTTCAGGTCTGCATCAGGGGTTCCCTGGGTGGTAGCCAGACCGGCTTCGGCCCGGATAAGCAGGATCTCGTTATAACAGATCACCGGGGCAACCATATACTCGTAGTTATATTTTGTGGAATACAGCCCGGAGGTATTGTTCTGACCGGCCTTATTAACCAGTTGGGTAGCCCGGATATCGGTATTGATAGTTTTCAGGATGGTTGCCAGGTTACTGCTCGGACCGAATCCCGGAGGATCTAATTTATTGGTACGGTAAGAATCAATATATCCGCTGCCTGAGTTATCCGAAGTAGCGCTGCTGGCCAGTCCGAAAATGACTTCGTGAGTAGTGCTGTCGAGACTGGCGCTGGCAAATTTAGCAAGCCAGTAGTTATCCAGGGAATATCTTCCCGTACTAACCACTTTATCAGCGTATTGAAAAGCTTTGGCCATATTTCCCATCTGCAGGTACACTTTGGCAAGGAAGGCAGTGGCGCCATCCATGGAGACATGACCCGGCAGGGCAGGAGTAACAGGCAGGTTGGCTTCGGCAGCCTGGAGTTCGGTAAGGATGAACTGGTATACCTCTTCAGCGCTTGACCTGGGCACCTGTGTAGCTGCAAATTCATTTGTTAACACTGCTTCTGTCCTTAGGGGAACGCCCGGTTGGGTATTGCTGGCAGACGGATCATAAGGAAGGGAAAAGAACTGAAGCAGGTGGAAGTAGCACACTGCCCTGATAAACTGGGCTTCAGCTTTCCAGACTTTCTTTTGATCAGCAGAGACGGTAATTTTATCCTTATCCAGATAATCGATGACCACATTGACCCTTTGAATGGTAAGATAGGAGTTTTTCCAAATATCCCTGCCAATGGGGTTGAAGAGATTCATATTAAGGGTTTTAATCTGACCCCATTCAAATCCCGTACTGGCGGCATCGGTTTCCTGGGCCAGTACATCGGATGCGCAGAAAGCGGTACCACCCATAACGTGGGTGTTGCGGAAAACATCATACGCACCGTTCAGATAAGCCTGCAGGTCAGCGGCAGTTTTAAGGCCTTCATCGACCCCGACCAGGTTGTCAGGTTTAACTTCAAGCAGTTTGCTACATGATGAGATGCTGGCAATGACGAGGAATCCTAAAAGAATGGTTATTATTTTTTTCATTGCTTTGCGGTATTAAAATTGAACATTAACAGAGAGGGAGTAAGTACGGGCCTGGGGTGGTGTCAGGTAAGTAACATTTGCCGACAGGTTCCTTTGCTGTTGGTTTTCCATATCGCGGAAGATCTCGGGATCCATTCCGGGATATTCGCTCCAGGTTAAGAGGTTAGTACCCACCAGGGCAATTCTGATCTTAGTGATACCCGGGATAAGGGTGGAGGGTAGGTTATATCCGATACTTAAGCTCTTCAGTCTCAGGTAAGAAGCATCATGCAGGTATCGGTCGGTATTACGGTTGGGAACATCGGCGTCCAGGGTCATACGGGGTATGTCGGTTACATCACCGGGCTGCTGCCAGCGGTCGAGAACATCTTTACGCAGGTTCCAGTTGCCAATGGCATTTAGCTGGTATTTTTCAGAGTCATCGTAGATACTTCCGCCAATCTGGAAGTTAAACATGAGAGAACAATCCCACCTTTTATAGCTGAAATTGTTGGTAAATGATCCGATCCAATCGGGCCAGGGACTACCACAGGGCTGACGATAGTCGGTACTGTAAGTAAAGGTTTTAAAGCGGCTGGTGATCTCACCCTTTTCATTTTTTGTAATTCCTTCATAGATAGGAGCACCGGTAGCGGGATCCACACCCAGTTCTTTAACCAGGTAATTGACGCCAACAGCATAACCTACCAGTACGCGGGTATCCCCGGTTCCGGCAAAGGCATCCGGGCCGGCATGACCGGTATTGGTAACTTCATTTTTGTTATAAGCCAGGTTGAAATTGCTGGTCCAGGTGAAATCCTGTGTCTTGACATTGTTGGTATTGAGACTGAGTTCAACCCCTTTGTTCCATAGTTCTCCGACATTTAAGAGTACATGGTCCAGTCCGGAGGAAAACGGAACAGCAGCATTGAGGTAAAGGTCTTTTGTCTTTTTGTAATATACCTCGAAAGAGCCGTTGATCCTGTCTTTCAGTATGCCGAATTCAATCCCTCCGTCAAAGGCGTTGGTTGTTTCCCATTGAAGCGTGGGATTAGGCATCTGGGTGATGTAGCGTATCGGCTGACCTCCATACGTCTTGGTATCCAGGGTGTTCAGTTTTGAATACTGGGCATCATTGGGAATTTCAGCATTACCTGTTTTACCGTATCCCACTTTCAATTTCAGGAAGCTTAGGATTTTGTTGTTTTTCAGGAATTTCTCTTCTGAAAGGATCCAACCGACAGAAATGGCGGGGAATGTACCCCATTTATTATCTTTTCCGAAACGGGAGGAAGCATCACGACGCAAGCTGACGTTCACAATGTACTTATCGAGATAAGAATAGAAAGCACGGCCAAAGAGGGAGACAAAACCATATTGAAGTCCTGTAATTCCCTGAGCATTAGTATATTCCCCATTATCAATCAGAGTTTGGGCAATGGTCGGGTCCTTATAGAAAGGTGCTCCTTCTTCTCCTGTCAGGAAGGTAACTGTTTTTGTCTGATCATAAGTGGTGTTATTGCTAAGAACTTCATCGCCGGCCATCAGTTTAAACCTGTGGACTTTATTGATATCGAAATCATAGTTCAGCAACATATTTCCCATCAGTGTCCTGGGTTTGGTGATGGTTTGTTTTGCCCAGGCCCGGGTAACGATGGTCGTATTTTTAAATTCATCGAAAGTACGGGAATAATAGTCGACACCACCTTCCAACCTCAGGGTGAGGGTTTTCCAGATCTTATAGTTGAGGTAGGCATTGGTGATGGTTCTTACATAATGTTCTCTCAACAGGCGGTTTTCCAGTTCAGCGACAGGGTTATAGGCGCCGTTCCATGCCTGTGGAAAGGTGTAATATTTATCAGTATTTGTTTGATCATAAATAGGCCAGTAAGGTAGAGCGGTTGATCCGGCTTTACCCAGACCGCCGTCCCAGGAAACGGGAACCAGATGGTTTACCGAGTTGGCAAAACTGGCGTTTAATCCAACCTGCAGGTCTTCATTAATTTTATAATCCAGGTTCCACCTGGCGGAGAATAAATTAAAGGAATTATTATCCAGATAGCTTTCATCATTGTGATAACCCACGCTGAAGTAGCTGGCCAGGTTCTTGTTCCCATAGGTCATAGAGGCATCAAAGGCATGGCCAACTCCCACCCGGGTAACTTCTTTCTGCCAGTCGGTGGTTTTATAACCCTGTGCAGCGACAGTTCTGGGATCAAAACCTCCATAGAGCAGGGGAATATTGGGTTCACCGGTACCGGTAGCAGCGCCGTTGGCCACTCCGAATCTCTTGTCGTTTTCAAAAGCCTCTACATAAAGTTTAACATATTCCTCAGTATTAAGCAGATGATAAAGCTGAGTGGGTGTTGACAATGTAGTTCTGTAACCCACATCGAAAACCGGTTTTGGGTGAGCCGTGGTTGACGGACCAAGTTTTGCTCTTTTTGTTGTGATGATCACAACTCCGTTTGCTCCGCGCGAACCGTAGATGGCAGTAGCAGAAGCGTCCTTGAGAATATCGATGGATTCGATATCATCAGTGTTAATGGTATTCAGCGGGTTGGTATTGACAGCTCCGATCCGGTCCCCGGTATTTTGAGGGATCACGATTCCGTCGATGACGTATAAAGGATCGCCACCGGAGGTAATCGAACCCACCCCCCTGATCTTAACAGAGGAGCCTGCACCGGCGAGTCCTGAAGATTGAATAACCGTCACCCCAGGCGCTCTTCCCTGAAGACCTGCATCAAAGGATGGCACTGGTAATGAGGCTATTTCATTCCCCTTAACCTTGTAAATGGACCCTGTTACATCATGCCTGTTCTGGGTACCATAACCCACAACCACTACCTGGTTCAACATGGTCTGTTTTTGTTTCATCTGGATGTTCATCGACTCTGTAGCCTGAATCTCAATGGGTTCATAACCTACAAAGGAAAACACCAGCAATGATCCTTTGGGTGCTGAAAGTTTAAAGGCACCGTTCAGGTCGGTAGTAGTACCGTTGGTGGTGCCTTTCTCCAGCACAGTTACACCGATCATCGTCTCTTTAGTGTCCGAATCGGTGACTTTGCCGCTTATCTGTATGCGTTGGGCCAGTATTACACCGGTTAGCCCCAGCATCATACTTACAGTCAGCAGCGTTCTTAAAAACAAGTAAAAGTGCTTCATAAGCAAAAATTGTTTAATTAGGTTGGATAAATATGTTAATGATAGCTTTTTTGGTGTTCCGTCATTTCTGTTCCCGATTACTAAAATACTAAATACTAAGTAACAATTTTTAATAATTAGTTTAATGCGGTAAAATTTTAAAATTATTTTGTATGCAATTGATTAGCAAGCTTTTATTATTAAAGAATAATAAATTTTGCTGTTATGACCCGCTTTTCTGACTTCATTCTGACAACATACAAGCCTTTTTTACCCGGTGAGTAATGTATGATACATTCATTATTGATAATCAGGCCTGAAATTTCATCCACTTTTTGTCCCTGGGTATTATAAATTTCCAGGGTGTAATTCTTAGTATTGTTGGATAATACATTGATATTAACATAATTATCTGAAGGGTTGGGGTATATACTGATTACCGGTGAAGTAGGTTCCAGGTCCGGGATCCCGATAGGAGTGGCCAGCTTTTTCGAGGTATAGATTCTGAACTCACCCGGCTGAAGGGCGATCAGCGCATTGATGCTGTTGACGGTCAGTGAATCGCCTGAAAAATAATCATACCAGGTACCTGCATGGTAGAAATTGGGAATGATGGATGAAGCCTGAACGCCAAAATTGCCAAGGACGACCATGGACATATCATCTCCCTGGAGCCGGATCTTTTTCAGGGCATTCTGCAGGTCGTAATCGAAGTCGGCGGTTTCGAAAACAGGGTTATCCTTTTTCAGTTTGATCATTTCTGCCCACTGGAACAGCAGGTATCTTCGCTGCCAGTTTTCGAGATAGTCCCAGCGGGGTGGTTTGGCATCCATCCTGCAGGCTGAGGTCATACAGGGCCAGTTGATGGAATAATCATACCCTCTTTCTCCGAATTGCAGTATCATTTTGGGACCGGGAAGGGTAAAGAAAAAAGCCCCGTTCAGAGCCATACGGCGCAGGGCAGTCAGGGTGTCCCTGATGTTATACGATCCGCTGATGGTGCCGCTCTGGATGCAGTTGAACATCTGTCTCTCTTCATCATGGCTCTCCATATAGGTAACCAGGTTTGGCTTTGTCCATTGGCGGTTGGTATAGACACCCCAGCTCAGGTCCGACAGGCTGTTGCCGGTAAAACCGCAGCCTGAATTTCTGTATGCACCGTTCATATTACCCCAAAGGAGCATTCCCTTGGTAGAAAGTTCCTTCTCCTCCGTATTGTCGGCAAAATGTTCAAGGATGAGGCAGGCGGATGGTTTTACCTTTATAATGGTATCAAAATAGCCTGACAGTATTGCAATCCTGGAAGCATCATAGGCACCCCAGGCCGCGGTGTTGCCCAGGGTATTGGTCTGGGTAAAGCCTTTGGAAAGATCGAAACGGTAACCATCGAACCTGTACTTTGTAAGCCAGAACTTTAAAATGTTACTTATATAATATTTGGTGTCGGGGGATTCATGGTTAAAGTCATAACCGACATTGAAGTCATGTTTTGGAATGGGGTTATAGAAAGGACTATTGGCGGCCGGACGGTTCAGGGTTTTGTCCCAGTATAGCATTACATAGGGAGAAGAACCGAATGAATGGTTGAGGACAATGTCGGAGATCACTGCTATTCCCAACTGGTGGCAGGTATCGATCAACTGCTGAAGGCGGAAAGCCGGGCCATAGTATTTATCTACAGCGAAATAAAAATCCGGGTTATACCCCCAGCTTAAGTTACCTTCGAACTCACTCACCGGCATTAGCTCTATTGCATTGATTCCCAGTTTTTTAAGATAACCGATTGTGTCCATCAGCGAGGTAAAGCTATGATCGTCGGTAAAGTCGCGTACCAGTAATTCATAGATGACCATGTCGGTTTTGGCAGGCGGGATAAAGCCGGAACTCTGCCAGGTATAATCGGGCTGTCCGGTCTGCAGCACCGTGGCCATGTACTGGGTTTTATCAAAAGGATAGGGGAGAATACCCGGATAGGTTGAAGGGCTGATGTACTGATCATTCCACGGGTCACTGACTTTTTCGGCATATGGATCCCCGATCCGTATATTTCCATCGACAAGATACTGGTAGATATAGGGTTGCTGGGGGACAAGGCCGTTGATCTGCACCCAGTAACGTTTTGTGTCCGATGATCTCTTCATATAGCCTGATTCAGCAGGGAGCCAGTTATTAAAATCACCGATGACAAAGGCAAATTCTGACTGAAGTGTCGCTCAGGTAATTTATTCCTTCTTTGGTCCCGACCGGGGGGTTAAGCGTTGTAACTGGTTGTCTGACAAACAGATAGAAAGAATCGGCGATCATTCCGGTATCATTGGTGGCAATGGCTTTAATCAAAGTTGGTCCATAGTTTAGGGGTGTGGTGGAATAACTGAAGGTGGCCAGGGTAGTGAATGCCAGTAATTGGTTATCCTGATAAAGGAAGGTGGTATCGGCAAAGCTGGAGTTGATAACCATGTTGACAGGAGTGCCAAGGGTAGTGATGACGATGTTGTCAGCAGGCAAGGAAAAGCCGACGCTCAAACCGGAAGGCATGACATCCCAGAAGATATCTCCTCCCGAAGCTGTTTTTCCTTCCAGCCAGCTACCTCCAACCTGCACACCGCTTCGAAAAACAAAAGCCAGTTTCAGGATCTGTTCACCGGCAGGAACACCATAGAACTGGCGGATATCGGGGCCTATTCCCAATTGCCAGAGGTCAATACCGATCTGGGTCAGTTTGCAGGCAGGGATATTCACTCCCCAGCCGGCTTTAACATACTTCCAGTCCGATTGGCTGGTGCTGAGGTTTGTGATGACCCCTGTGTGAGCATATACCTCTCCGGTATATCCGGCCAGTCCTCCATTTCCCAGGGTAGCATCAAAAACCACCGTAACTGTATCCTGGTCTGTTGGTTGAGCCGGTGTCACCGTAATTTGAGCAAATATCTGTAATTGACAGAATATCAGGATGATAAATAAAATTCTAAACTTATTCTTCATAGTTAACCATTGAATAACAATCGTTTAACAAATCATAATAAAACTAAATCTATAACTGTTTTGAAAATTAATGTAATGTATTTTAACTTTACTCACTTCAATCACCTCAATCACCCTTGTCGTCTTTTTCACTTCGAATATACATCAAAATCCCGAAAAATGGCACAGCGACCCCGTCTTTCTTTTTGGCAGATCTGGAATATGAGTTTTGGTTTCTTTGGAATCCAGTTTGGTTTTGCGTTGCAGAATGCCAATGTAAGCCGCATTTTCGAGACCCTGGGGGCCAGGGTTGAAGACATCCCGATCCTGTGGGTGGCAGCTCCGCTTACGGGACTGATCATTCAGCCCATCATCGGATACCTGAGCGACAATACCTGGGGAAAGTTTGGAAGACGTCGACCGTTTTTCTTCCTGGGTGCCTTACTGGCATCGATGGCCCTGCTCATCATGCCCAATTCGCCCATTCTATGGGTTGCTGCCGGTATGCTTTGGATCATGGATGCCTCTATCAACATTTCCATGGAACCATTCAGGGCTTTTGTAGGTGATATGCTTCCTGCCCGTCAGCGGACCAGCGGTTTTGCCATGCAGAGTTTTTTTATTGGTGTCGGGGCTGTGATCGCTTCGGCCTTACCCTATATACTGACCAATGTTTTCGGGGTAAAGAATGTGGCCCCGGAAGGCCAGGTGGTCGATTCAGTGAAATACTCCTTTTATTTTGGAGGTATTGTATTCTTTATCAGTGTATTATGGACAGTTTTGAGTACGAAGGAGTACCCGCCGGAACAGTTGGCTGCTTTTGAGAAAGAAGAGCATCCTGAGCGATTCGGAGAAGGGGCAGGAAGGGTTGGCCAGGATCTCCTTCCTTCCGGCACTTTTATGAGAAGAGCAGCCATATGGACCCCGGTTGGACTGGTTATCTGTTTCTTTATCTGGTGGTTATCCCTGGAAAAAGAGCTATATATCCTTGGTGGCGGTCTAACTGCATTTGGAATTATGCAGCTGATATCCGGGCAACTGGCCAGGAACAGAAAGGCGGAAATGAACGGATTTTTGTGTGTTACCAATGATTTGAACAGTTTGCCCAAAGCTATGGCACAACTGGCAATAGTCCAGTTTTTTTCGTGGTTTGCCCTGTTCGCTATGTGGATCTATACCACTCCTGCTGTCACTTCCCATATTTACGGAACATCTGATACAGCTTCAGACCTCTTTAACAAGGGTGCCAACTGGGTTGGAATCATGTTTTCAGTCTATAACGGATTTGCAGCCTTAGTTGCTTTCCTGCTCCCGGTACTGGCGAAGTATACCAGTCGCAAGATCACCCATAGTATTGCCCTTGTATGCGGCGGGCTGGGACTGGTATCCATCTTCTTCATCAAAGATCCTAACCTGCTCATTGTTTCAATGGTGGGTGTGGGATTTGCCTGGGCCAGCATCCTTTCTATGCCGTATGCCATTCTTACCGGCTCTCTGCCCCAAAACAAACTGGGTACTTATATGGGGATCTTCAACTTTTTTATTGTAATTCCCCAGCTACTGGCAGCAAGCATACTCGGTTTCTTTGTGAAAACCCTGTGCGGAGGTGAAGCCATTTATGCCCTTTTACTGGGTGGTGCATCTATGGTTGTGGCCGCAATGATGGTGGTTTTTGTTGAAGACAAGAATTAACAGGATTTTTTCAAAAAGTATTCATTTTATTTCCATTCCGGGATGAATTTGCATCTATATAAATAGTGGATCATAATTTTATCCACAACTTCAACCTAATAAGTGAAAAATGGAAGCAAATTTAAACCTGTTACCAGAGGAAATTGTCCTTCGGAAAATTTTACAAATAAGAGGCAAAAAAGTCTTGATTGACAGAGATTTAGCGGAATTATACGGAACTTCCGCAAAAAGACTCAATGAGCAGGTAAAGAGAAACCTGAAGCGGTTTCCAAATAATTTTATGTTTCAATTAACTGAAGATGAAAAAGATGAGGTGGTCGCAATTTGCGACCACCTATTTAAAATTAAATATTCTCCATATTTGCCATTTGCATTCACAGAATATGGGGTTTTAATGCTGGCTAATGTTTTAAACTCAGAGAAGGCAATACAAACAAGTATTCGGATCATCGAGATTTTTGGTAAACTCAGAGAAAGTTTGAAAATGCATGATGAAATAATTCAAATTATTGATAATCACGAGCATAAATTATCTGAACATGATGATGACATCCGGCAGATTTTTGAAACTCTGCGAACAATCCTTAATCCACCTCAATCACAACGTAAACAGATTGGGTTCAAGCAACAAAACAAAAATTAATCTTCACTCAAGGTGTAGACCTTATAGCCCCAGGCGGTCAGCCGGAGCTTGGTGACCTCTCCCAGTGTTTCTTCCCTGTTTGAAAAGATTTCTTTGTATTTTCCCTGGATAGCTTTGGTTTTCGCCTCAACATACACCGGTTTTGGGCTCAGGTTGATCAAAACCACCACTTTTTCCTTGTCTTTCTGGCGGATAAAAGAAAGGACATGGGAAGGATCATCGGTGATCAGCGGAATGAAGCTGCCTCCGAAAGGAGGGTTCCAGAGCGCTTTGCTGTTGTGTTTCAGCTTATTAAGCATCTGATAAAAAGGGAACAGCTCTTTGTTGCTCCAGTTGATGGTATCTTTCTCGAAAAACCTGAGCCGTTTATTGAGTCCTGCTTCCTGGCCTGAATAAAGGAGGGGCATACCCGGGAAGACATATGTCAGGAGGGCGAAGGCCTTGCTCCCTTCCCCGAATTTTTCGCTGACAGTACCATTCCAGGAGTTTTCATCATGGTTGGTCACGAAGTTCATTTTGATGGCCCGTTCAGGAAAGGATTTCATATAAACCAGCTGGTAATTCATCAGGGTATCCGCCCCGGATTCCCCTTTGGCGATACGTGTCATCAGGTGGTGCATTCTCCAGGCATAGTTCATGTCGAAGGCCTGGTCACAAAGGTTAGGTTTGTCTTCATCTTCAGCCAGCATAAACAGGTGCTTGGTCCGTGCCAGCGACAGCCTGGCTTCCACCCAGAAATCCACCGGTACCAACCCGGCTACGTCACATCTGAAACCATCAATATCACATGACTTTAACCAATACCTCATGGCTTCGATCATGGCTTTCCTCAGGTCCTTGTTTTTATAATTCAGGTTAACGACATCTGTCCAGTCGAAAGGAGATACAAACTTTCCGGTTGAGTCTTTCTGGAACCAGTCGGGGTGGTCTTTCATCCACACATTGTCCCAGGCCGAATGGTTGGCCACCCAGTCGATGATTACCTTCATACCCAGTTTATGAGCAGATGCGACCAGGCTTTTCAGGTCCTCTTCCTTTCCGAACTCCGGATTTACCTTCTGGTAGTCCCGCACCGAGTAATAACTGCCTAGTTTGCCTTTCCGTTTCTCCATTCCGATAGGGTTGACGGGCATCAGCCAGAGAATGTCGACGCCCAGCTTTTTCAGCCGGGGCAGGTCATTTTCCACTCCTTTAAAGGTGCCTTCCGGAGTATGCTGTCTTACATTCACCTCATAGATGACAGCATTTCTGGCCCATTCAGGGTAGTTGGCCGCTTTTACATTGGCAGCCATCGGTTTTATTCCTGCCTGAAGCAATACAGGGAAGAATAAGATCAGGGATAAGAGTTTCAGGGTTTTCATTATTTGTTATTTTTAGGGTAGGGGCGCAATGCCTTGCGCCCCTACAGGGATATATGCGGTTGCGTGATCATGTGTGGGGGCGCAATGCCTTGCGCCCGTACAAAGGTTAATTAATTATTTCAATTTTCACGGGTTTGCCATCCCAGGGGAAATGGATCTTTGTCCAATTGCCTGAAATATAATAGAATGTGCTGTCCATAATTGTAACTGTCTCAGTTTTTCCGGATGAGACAGGGATGCCATTCAGGGTAATTTCTTTTACCTTACCTGTATTCCAGACTTCCAGCATCACATCTCTTTGCCCGGGCATACCCTCCCATTGGCCTTTTTTATTAATGTTGATCCGGATGCCTTCTCTCTGCAAACTGGCCTCGTACCGGATGAGTTCATATTTGTTGTCCCTGGCTGCCAGGTTGTTCCACCCGTCATCTTCATATTGATTAAAGGAGCAATTGCCGGAAGGATAAATCCTGACGGTAAAATTATCCGAATGATAATTATCGGTAGAGCTGAGGGGCCTGGTCAGGGGAATAATGCTGCCTGCTTTGCAGAAAAGAGGCATATTTTCAAGGGTTAACGGTACTTCTGCAGTGGTTTTCCCGGGGTATTGCCTGTCGGTATAAAAATCGAACCAGTTTCCTTCTGGGAAGTAGACCTTTCTGGTGGTGGCACCCTTATCCAATACAGGGGCAACCAGAATATTTTCACCCCAGTAATATTCATCCTGGCAGCTGACGGCCTCTTTATCATCTGGATGATAATAGAACAGCGGTCGCATCAGGGGAGAGCCGGTGGTGGAATTCTGCCAGGCCAGTGTGTAGTTGTAAGGCAGGAAACGGTAACGCAGGTTCATAGCATTACGGACGATATCCTGTGTTTTTTCGCTGAAGAATACCGGTTCACTGGGTATTCCCGATCCATGCGGTCTGAAAATGGGCGTGAATACAGCAAACTGCAGCCACCGGATGTAAAGCTCCTCGTCTTTGACTCCCTGAGCAAACCCGCCGGCATCGGAATGGATATATCCCAGCCCGCAGATACTCATGGTAAGGAGTAGGGGGAGTTGTGCCCTGTACCCTCCCCAACTCCTGGACACGTCCCCTGTCCATGGAAAAGCTGAATAACGCTGGGAACCTGCAAATCCCGAACGCTGCAGATGAAAAAGCCTGGTTTTTGGATAAAGTGAGGCATACTTTTCGAATAACATCCGGTCCCAGTAATGTCCATAAATGTTATGCACTTCGTCGGCTTTACCGTTAACGTGATAAAGATCAGCCGGATGGCTCTCCGGTTCGCCCAGGTCACCCCACCAGCCGGCCACCCCCTTTTTGATCTGCGCCTGGTACTTTTCCCAGAACCAGTCGCAGGCCTGTGGCTTGAAAATGTCGATCAAACCACCCGGGCCGAAATAGAACTGGTGGTTCACATAAGCGTTGCCCAGGCTGTCGGTGGCCAGGATCTTTTTCGCTGCGGCAATGTTGAAATTGGGTACCGAATCGATGATATAGGGTTCGGTGATCAAAATGGTCTTCACGCCTTTTTTTCTGAAATTCCTGATCATCCCTTCCGGGTCGGGCCAGGCAGGCTTATACCAGTCGAGCCGACCCAGGTGACCCAGTATCGAATCACCAAACCAGTAGAAATCGAGGATAATGGCATCGATGGGAAAGTTTTTTTTCTGCATCAGTGTAACGATGCTGTCCGTTTCCTTCTGGTTGCGGTATGCCATACGCGACTGCAGGTTGCCGAATGCCCAGCGGGGCGGGAGCGGCTGGCGGCCGGTGAGCCGGGTATAGGATTTCATCAGGTCAGCAAGGGAGACATCAGCCACAACAAAGTACCGTGCCGGGCCACCGATGGCATTCCACTCCAACACTTCTGCTTCCGTTTTGCCGATATCGATCACTCCTTTTTGAGGATTATCGAACAATACGGCATACTTTTTCGATGAAAGCGTTAACGGAAGCGAATAATTGAGCATGGTAGCCCCGGTTTCATATCCGTAAAAGGGCCTGTTGTACAGCGGCAGTATAAATCCCTTTCGGTCCATGGGAATAGCCCTTTCCCCGGTGCCATAAATCTTTTCTCCGGCGGGAAGCCTGAACCTTACTCCGCTGTTGCCTGTCCGGTGATATAATCCGCATTCTTCCTTCAGGAGAGTGTCACCATTAAATATATAAGTCAGAAAGAATGGATCATGATGGGCCAGAATGGTCATTTTACCTGCACTCATCCGGGTTCCCTGACTGGTCTCCTCTATCTTCATGGGAACAATGTCAGGTTTCAATATAACTGCATGGGACGAATCATCCCGGGTTTCACCCGATGGAAGGAACCATGCTCTGATAATATTGTCGGCATAAGGCATTACAAAAACAGTTCC
Source organism: Bacteroidota bacterium (assembly GCA_026391855.1). Taxonomy (GTDB): domain Bacteria; phylum Bacteroidota; class Bacteroidia; order Bacteroidales; family CAIXZF01; genus JAKLIX01. The sequence continues at coordinate 63,130 of JAPLDE010000043.1, forward strand.
CTTGTCAGTCTTAATTTTCCAGTACCTGTTAAGATTATCCTGTTCAATATTCAGTAATTTCTGCCATTGACGGTTTTCACCGGCTACTTCCCTTATGGGTGGTTTATACCCGTCTACCGGAACCAGGACATCCTCATTTTCACCGGTTTTTCCTACCAGGGTACCATCGGTATTCCTGAAAACAAAGGAAAGCTGGTTGGCTTTATCTTCGGGACGCAATCCATAAAAGGATTTAATGACCAGATTAAGGGTGTAAAGATCCTTTCCTATTCGTTTCATTTTCACCCTTTTATCATCTTTACCCCAATCACCCACCACGTATTTCCAGTCATGACCATCCAGGCTTTTGGAGGTGATAACCCCTGTATGCAGGTAAACATCCCCTGTATAGCCCATGAGTGCTTTATTCCCCTCAGCCGCATTGAAGAAGACGGTTACTGAGTCGTTAATGGAAGGACTGACAGGGTCAAGCCTGACGATTTGAGCCTGAAGGCCTGACACCATACATAACCATAAGGTGCAGGCCATAAAAATAATTCGTATTGGTTTCATTATCAGTACAGTTCAATAATAACGGCCGATTTGGGAGGGATATCCAGGGAGGAAAAGTGATTGATCAGTTCACCGGTTAGAATGTTCTTTCCTGTGGAAAAGCCTTTCAGGTTGTCGCTGAACCTTCCGGTTTTCAATACCCGGGCATCTTTATTATTGTTCAGAACCACCATGACAGATGATTTGTTCAGGGTTCTGAAATACACATAGATACCGTCTTCGGGAATGTAATGGATCAACTTGCCCTGCTGGACAGTGAGGTTGGTTTTTCTCCAGTTCAGGAGCTTTGCAAAGCTGGTCATTACGTCAGTTTGTTCAGTGGTAAGACCTTTACGGGTAAACGCGTTAACCGTGTCGCCTGCCCAGCCGCCGGGGAAATCGCGCCTTATCGTACCATGTCCTTCACCTGCCCATCCTTTCATCAGGATCTCAGACCCGTAATAAAACAAGGGGATACCGCGGGTGGTACATAAAAACGCAAGGGCCATGCTGACGTTTTCCGGTGATTTCAGCATTGACGCCATCCGGTCGATATCGTGATTATCGGCAAAGATGACCAGGTCATTAGGCTGGGAATAAACGAAATCCAGGCTAAGTGTTTCATAAAGCCTGGTCATTCCGGTGCTCCAACCATCTGTCTCGGTAAACGCCTGCTGGATGGCAAACATCAGCGGGAAGTCGAAAGCATTGGTAAGAAAGGATTCGTCATGGGTTTTCCTGGGAGAGTCATGAAGCCAGTATGCCACCTGGGAAGGTGTATTCATCCAAACCTCCCCGACAACGGAGAACTGGGGATATTCCTCCCGTATCCGCTTCATCCAGTTCTTCATAAACTCTTTGTCGGAATAAGGATAAGTATCCATTCTTATTCCGTCCAAACCTGCCATTTCAACCCACCATATGCTATTTTGTATCAGATAGTTAGCAACAAAAGGGTTACGTTGGTCCAGGTCCGGCATTGTAACATCAAACCAGCCTTCAACCATTCGTTTGGTGTCATATCCGGAGGCATAGGGATCGGTAACCACCCCGGCCCTGTAATTTGACCGGGTAAATTCAGGCCACTGGTGGACCCAGTCGGGAGTCGGCAGGTCGCTCATCCACCAGTATTGCGATCCGCAATGATTGAACACCATGTCCATGATCACTTTCAGTCCTTTACTGTGACAAGCGGTTACCAGTCCGGCATAATCCTTATTGCTCCCAAACCTTGCATCAACCTTATAAAAATCGGTGATGGCATATCCATGGTACGAATAGGCGGGCATGTTGTTTTCCAGGACAGGGTTGAGCCAGAGGGCCGTAAAACCTTCCCTGACAATATAATCGAGGTGATCCAGTATGCCTTTTATATCGCCTCCATGCCGGCCATCAGGCTTTGACCGGTTGGCTTTTTCAGTCATAGACGGAAGGTTGTCATTACTGGTATCGCCATTGGCAAACCGGTCTGGCATGACCAGGTAAATGGCATCGGAAGCGCTAAATCCCTGCCTGTCTTTCGATCCTTTTTCCCTTGATTTCAATTCATAATCAACCTTTGCTGAAATCACTCCCTTTTCTTTAAAAATCAGGGTAAATTTTCCGGGTTTGGCATCAGCGGCCAGAAAAAGGTTGATAAAGAGGTAATTCAAACCGGCCGGTTTCACCGTTTTCACAGTGACACCCTGATAGTTAACTTCAACGCCGGATTTTCCAATCCCTTCCCCATGAATGAGCAATTGAAGGTTTTTGTTCTGCATACCGCACCACCAGAAAGGAGGATCAACATGATCGACGGAAATGCCGGCAATGGCCATAGAAGAAATTAATATAAAGAAAACCAGAAGGTTGTGCGTTTTTTTCATGGATGATCGGTTATGAGTGGTAAAGTTATAAAAAAGGTGATGAAGGTGATAAAGGTGATTGGGTTGGAAATTATCCGGTAAGTTAATTCAATGCTTATATTTGTCCAAGGCAATGGTAGTTTTTTTTCGGATTTGCAAGGTTGTCATTCCCGATTCTCATTTACTAAAAAAATCAAATGAGAAATACTGATGTTAACTATCAGAATATCAAAGATGTAATAATTGGTTTGAAGAAAGGAGTGCCTTCGAAGGTATTGGCCATGCATTTAGAAAGGCGGCCTGACCTGGTGACTGTTTACACGGAAAGGATGAAGGGATTATATGTTGAGGATACTTCCTATACCATGTCTTTCCTGGCGGAAGCTGCAGGGACCAATCAGCCGGAACTTTTCACTGAGTATATTAACTGGGCAAAGACCTTCTTTGTGTCGATACATGTTCCACTTAAGGATGTAAGTGAAAGCCTTGAGATTATGCAGGAATGTATGCATGATCATTTTAAACAAGCTGAAAATGAGATAATTGCCAATATCATTGACAAGGGTATTTTTATCCTTGAGTCAACACAACCGGACACCTTACTGACTACTACCTTTCTGGATATACTTCCTGTTGCCCGCGATTACCTTGAATCGCTGCTGTCCGGTGACAGGCTGAAAGCGCAATTGCTTGTCAACCGGGAATATGAGAAGGGTGTCAGCGTTAAGGATATCTATCTCAATATATTCCAACCGGTGCAATATGAGATTGGTCGTTTGTGGCAGACAAATAGAATTAATGTTGCCCAGGAGCATTACTGTTCTGCTGCCACCCAGGTGATCATGTCGCAGTTGCATCCTTATATTTTTAAGGGGAAGAGAAAGAAACGGAAGATGGTAGCCACTTGCATTCAGGGGGAGCTTCACGAGATCGGAGCGCGAATGGTTACCGACTTTTTTGAAATGGATGGATGGGATACGCATTACCTGGGGGCGAATACCCCAACCGATGCCATCATTTATTACCTTAATTATGAGAAACCTGATTTACTGGCCATTTCCGCTACGATGACTTTCCATATCGGAGCAGTAGAAGAACTGGTCAGAAAAATAAAGCTTTCGCCCGAAGTACCTCAGAATATGAAGATTATTGTTGGGGGATATCCTTTTAAGATTGCGGGTGATCTCTGGAAAAAGATCGGGGCAGATGGTTATGCCATCAATGCCTCTGAAGCGTTGAAGATCGCATCGGATTTAGTGCATAAATAATGCTGTATGAAGACGGACAGGAAGAAATTCATGCTTCTTAGCACCAGGAAGGTGCGTCAGAATTACTGGTCTGCCCCTGAAATAATCTTCTGCGTATTCACCACCAATGAGTTACCGTTCCTGATTGTTACCTTACACAGATACATTCCGGCCACCAGGTCCTGGTAAGGTATATTTATCTGATGAAAACCTGCCTCAAGGTCTTCACAGGTAATTCTTCGGATTTCCTGACCGACCATATTTAACAGGCTGATTTCCAAATAACTGGCTTCCGGAAGGTTTAGTTTCACAGATGAATGGAGGGTCAACGGGTTGGGTGAAATCTTTCCAATAATAATCCCACGGTCTGAGGTTACCAATTTTGGAATTTGAAGCCTTATTTCAGGAATGATAACTCCATTGGGGTCTGCCAGTTCTGTTTCTCCGTTGTCCGGCACCTTCCAGTTTCCTACGGCAAGATTATCAATTTCCACGCTGAGGGTCATCAGCATCTCATCTTTTACCAGGTGAACGGGTGTAATACTCACCCAGGATAACCGAAGAATATTGTTAACTACCTGGTAAAGAAGCTCTTCATTTTCCCTGGTCCGGATCTGGCCGGAAATCATATCGATCTTTTTTATCTTTACCCCGGAAGGAATCTCCATTACAAGGGATATAGCACCCAGGTCCATTTCCTGTAAGGTCCTGATTTCTATATTGATATTATCACCTGCTATAACGGGCAATTCCTCCTGTTCAAGAATAGAAACATCAGATGAGATCCTGGCTACGGGCGAATAAGAAGCATTCAGGTCACCATAGCATAACCCTTTGATATCCTGAGTAATCAGCGATGAAGGAGAAAGAGTGATGACAGGGTTATCAAAAACCCAGTCACCGACAATAAAGGTTGTCTGAGGGTAAACGAATCGTTTCATGATGAGCAGGGCATCGGTGGAATTGATTATGCCGGGTCCTTTCACATGGGCTGCTTTTTCTCTGATCCCCTGAAGGAATGACAGCCCGGCAAAGTGTTTCAGGGCAAGCAATGCATCGGTGGTGTTGATTCCTCCAAATGTTTTATTACATTGAATTTCAAGTTGGTAGCTGCCAGATTCCAGGCAGTTGAATGAATAATATCCACCGGCACCAGAAGAGGTAGTCCCTATCAGATCATTATTATGTTTTATTTTAACAGTAACATTTCCCAGGCCTGTTGAAGCCGCATTATCATAGGTGATGTAGCCCGAAACACCCGCTGGAATTCCTGAACCATCAATCTGTTGATTGCCAGTAACTAAGCAACCATCTGCATCATGGACTGTTACAGAATAATTTCCGGGAGAAAGCCCGTAAATGGAATCAGTTACAAAACCCTGGTTCCAAGAATAGGTATAGGGCGGGGTTCCGCCATTGGCAGTCGCTTTGATCCAGTTGCCCGTATTGGTGCAGTTACTGTTTCCTGAAAGGAATGAAACCGTGAATGGAGGAGGGGAGGTAATGGTGTCTGTTGAAAAGGTAGAACATGCATACGAATCGGTAACTGTAACAAAATAGATACCGGGCATCAGATTTGTGATCATCGGCGAATTGCTGCCTGTATTCCAGTGAAATGAATAAGGGGGTGTCCCTCCGCCGGCGAAAACTATTGCTGATCCTCCCGGGGACCCGTAGCAGTAAACCGGTGTGGTCTGAATACCGGCCGTCAGAGCATCAGGTTCAAAAATGGAAGTACATTCATTAATCGAGATTCCATTCCCATTGTTATCAGTGATGGTAACACAGTAAGAACCGGCTGCCAGGTTATTGAGGGTATCATAACCTGAGCTGTACACTACATGACCTGTGTTCCAGGTATATTTATAGGGTGCTATCCCCCCGGATACTATTGCTTTCACTTTCCCTGTATTACTGCCATAACATCTGACTTGTGTTTCCTGCAGGATAACCATCAATACGCCTGGCTGTGTAAGACATTTGGTGGCAGAAGTGCTGCAATTGCCGGCATCGGTCACGGTAAGCGAATAACAACCTGCTGTGAGACCGGACAGATTCTGGGTTTGTTCCCCTGTATTCCAGTGAAAAGAATAAGGTTCAGACCCACCGTTTATCGTGGCATTGATAAATCCGTTACTGCCTCCAAAAAATGTAGGTCCCTGGCCATCCAGGCTTAAAGTGAGAAGGGGTGGCTGTGGTAAAGAAACGGATCCATATTGTTTACAACCGTCTGCATCTGTTACGGTTACAGCATAGGTGTCGGCGACCAGCCCGGTTATCGTCTGACCGGTATAATTGCCAATACTCCAATGATAGGTGTAGGGAGGTGTCCCTCCGCCGGGAATCACAGTTGCAGTACCTCCAGAAGAGCCATAACAGGTGGTTGGGGTCGTCTGGAAACTGATGCTGAAGACAGGAGGTTCTGTAATGACCACACTGTCCGGGTAGTTACATCCGTTAAAATCCATGATAGTAACATAGTAGGTGCCAGCTGAAAGGTTGGGATTAATTCCGGTCGAAAAACTCACCCCATTCGACCAAAGGTAAGCGTAAGGAGCCGATCCTCCCTCACCCCTGACTGCAGCCCAGCCGTCATTTCCTCCGTTACAATGCACATCAGAATGATCAATAATACCTGAAAGCCCTGTTATTACTACCAGAGAATCATAGTTACAGGAATAATCATCGCTGATGGTCACCCTGTAGGATCCGGGAAGTAAGTTGTTGATAGTATCCCAGTTACCGGATCCGAATGAACCATTGCTCCATTGAAAGCTGTAATCGTTTGGCGGAAACCCTGGCGTTCCACCGGTGGCATTTGCTTTTACCCAATAGGAACCATTGCAATTGCTTGAACCAACGGTAAAATTGATTCTGAAACGCATGGGTTCATAGATCTGTGCCCATGGAAATCCCGACTCCGTTATACAACCGTGGCTGTCAACTACTTTAACTTTATATCGCCCGCTATGGACCAGAACGGTGTTGGAAGTTGTCACGATGGAGTCCATCGGGTAACCGCCTCCGGGAACAGCCCTTTTAAAAGTATAGGTATATGGCGGAATGCCTCCGTTCGCAGTAGCAGTTAAGTGACCAGTGCTATCTCCTGCGCAAAGGATGAGCCCATAACCCAAAAGGCTTAAAGTTAGGCTGGCGGGTTGTGTAATGGTCCAGCTTCCCGCCGGACTCAACTGGCAACCATCTGTGTCTCTGATACTTAATGAATAAGTACCTGGAGAGAGGTTGTTAAACTGGTTAACGGTGGTGTATGGACCGCTGTTCAGACTATAATACAGGGTCCCGGTTCCGCCTGATGCCATTATAGTGAGTGATCCGTCGGAACTGCCGTTGCAGGAAACATTGATCGCCTGAACAGCGTTCAGGGTAATGGGTAGAGGCCCGGGTATCACATATGGTGAATCCTGTAACAGGCATCCATAGTAATCTTCCACTGCAAACCCATGAGGGCCGGCAGATTGGTTAGTAAACAGGTTGTTTTCCGACCAGTTTGTCCAGCCAAAAATATCCGAACCGGTACACCAGCAATAATAAGAACCGTATGTATTTGAATATTGGAGGGTTCCGGTTCCACCTGAGGCAAATATCCTGGCTTTTCCGTTCAGGTCGTACCCGCAGGGATGGATGGAGTCTGAATAGATGGAGTCAATATGGATAGGAACATAACCCAATGAAAAAATCCAATTGGTATTTCCTCCTCCGTCAACTGACCGGGTTGCTGTATCCTGCAATGAAAGGGCATTCTGCCCGGTGATATCATGCAGTTCAACATAATCCAGGTTGAGTGGTAATGTTGAATATAGAATAGCCGGAGTACCTGGGTTATTGGAAACAACCCGGGGATGATCGCATTGGAGAAGTCCGGTCAGCTCCAGATTGTCGGTGATGGTCTGTGTACTGTCCGATTCAAGGGTTAAAATATTCCGGTGAGGCGACTTTCCAAAGCAGTCAACGCATTCTTCATAATTCCTGTTGAAGTGTATATTTCCGAAGGCATTAGAGCCCTGAAGCACCCAACCATCAGCATGGAATTCCCCCAGGTTGGCATAGTTCCTGGTACCGTAAATATGTCCTTCTCTATTGAAAATGAGGTTGTTGGATATGGTGTCATAATTTCCGGACAATTCACCGTCCTGCATCTGACCACAATAAGTACAACAGTACCCGCACCAATCCGGATGGCTTGAAAACAGCAGATCATGGAAAACGTTGTGGTTACCGTAAATTCTTCCCTGGTGACCAATTTCCACATCATTAAAAACATTGTCATTTACATTCCGGCTCTGGGGAGGAAGTGAATGATTCCCGATATATCCGTTAAAATTAATTATAACATCGTGATACTGACTCTGTTTACCATTGATCATACCATTGCTGCCAACATAAATATCATAAAACAAGTTATTGTCCCCGTCGATCACCCCGTTCTGCTGGATATTGATATTGTTTACCCGGGAATTGTTAAGGTATAATGAGTCATTCGAACCGGCATAAATATTATCAATATAGACATTTGAGCCGTAAAGGATGGTGCCATTGGAATTTCTTCCCTTGTTGATAATCCCATTATAATCAAAAACCACATCGTAATCGCTTGGGTCACCGTTATATATGGAATCGTGATCAACTTCGAGTTTACCCAGGCCAACGTGAAAAAGAACACGGTCATACTTCAAACCTTCACCGGCATGCATGGTTGATCCATATACGGAATATACATTATCACCATAAAAATGAATACTGGATTGATCATCTGTGGATAAATAAAAATTATGATTGGGATTCTTCACATCCCAGGATGACCAGTAACCATTTGGACCGGTATTTTCCTGCATAACAAACACCGTTGAAGAGCCAAGGTTCAGATAACGGATATTATTGACAGAAGAAGACGAAAACCGGCTGCAACTGATAAAGTAATTGTTAGTATTAATCATTCCTTTATCAAAATTGATGGAATAAGTTGTAATAAAATCACCCTGAAAATCCCAGCTTCCGTTACCATAAAAAAAGCAACTGCCAGGTATCCAATTTCCTCCCAGTGTGATGGTTTCGGTTTCATCAGATAAAAACCGGGTATCCCCGGCATATCTCACCTCCATTAAATTATTGGCTGAGGCGAATGTCAGGCTTCCGTAAATCCAAATTCCTCCTGGTCCTGTAAGATATACTTTTCGGTTTGAATGTGACCATACCATATCGTGAAAATTCACAGAAACTGGGATAACTACCTCACTATCAGTTGGATTAAGAAAGGAATTATCGTCAAAGAAAACATTATCCAGAGATCCTGGTAAAATTACGGGATGGACCGACCCGCCGGAAGAAGTGGCCCAGTTCCCTAAATTTGTCCAGTTATGATCACTTTGACCCCCGACCCAGTAATAATCTGATTGTGAGTATCCGGAAAAAGTGGTAATGAAAGAGATAAAGACCAGTAGCAAATGAAAAACCAATTTCGTTTTCATACAGTAAAATATTTGCAAATAATTGAATATCAATAATTAATGAACGAAATCAGTCTTTTTTCAAAAGCATGAACCATCCTTTATAATCGTGTCTTTCACCCCACAAGTCCTTCACACGGATAAAATAGGTGTAAATACCAGTAGGCGCTATGATACTATGATTATCATAATATCCGTCCCAGGGCTCATCAATACTATGGGAAGTGTACAGCAATTCACCCCAGCGGTTGTATATCATCATCAGGAACTGGTCCGGAAGAATATCCTCTCCCCTGGGACCGAATTTATCGTTCCGGCCGCTTCCGTCAGGAGTAAAGGCGTTGGGAATATATAAGGTCATTTCCGGATAGACATTGATCATCTTACTTATTGTATCCCAGCAAAGTGTAATGGGGTCAACAATACTGTCAATTACCTGATAATCACCTATTCCCGGATATTTGTGCCGGATAAGGCTGCCTTGCCCATAAGCACCGTCACCCAGGTCCCAGTAAATGTCATAGCCGGGTGGATAAAAAGAACTGTCCTGCAGAAATACCCAGGGATTGATTTTCCCTATACTATATTGTGAGGCATAGAAGTTGGCAATGGGTTGTTCGTAAATTTTAACGATGTCTGTTAATGTTGCAGAAGATTTGCACCCCTGATCGGAAGTGGCAACAACAATGACGGTATATTGGTCGATGCCATAGTACCAGGCGGTAATATTCCCTGTTGGCGAATTAACTACCGGACCTCCGCCACCAAAATCAAACAGGTAGTTCTCGATATTACCGGTAGTAACAGTGGATGAGTCGATGAAGGTTACCATTACCGGGACGCCGCAATACCTGGACTGGTCAGTGGTGATGTCAATCGAGGGGATAGGGGCAATTTTTACTGGTTGAGTAAGGGTGTCGGCGCAACCGGAATCGCTGAGGGCAACAAGGGTTGTAAGGTACTGATCAGCATAAGGAGCGAAAACATGGGTTGGGTTTGTATCTTGTGAGACATGGGGCAGGTTCTGATCAAAGAAAGTCCAGTTGTAGGTAATCCCATTTGCACCGGCAAAGCTGGTTAAATTTTTGAAGTGGGTAGTGTCATTGAAACAGACGGTATCATTGGTAAAACCGGCGACCGGTGTCGGGTTGATAAGGATTGGTATGGAAAGGGTGTCATAATACCATATATTAAAGATATTCACCGCAACAATCAGTATAACCGTATCCTTTCCAGCCTGGGTGTAAACATGTTCGACCGGGTTGACCGGGTTATCGGCCGGTATACTGTCAATAACCCCGTCACCATAATCCCATAACCAATAAGCTATGTTGCTGTTGCTTCCGACAATGGAGTGATCGTAGAAGTAAATCTCATATCCCTGGCAACAGGGGAGGTCGGAAAATGTAAAATCCGCGCTGATGCAGGGACAACGGTAAACGGTCTCAAAAACCGTATCCATACACTGGTTGCTGTTGGTCACGATAAGTCCGGCCTGGTAAATGTTCTCATCCGGAAGGTAAAAATGGAAAGTATCGGAAGCGGAAACCATTGCCGGAGTCCATGACCCGGGTGACGGGTCTCCGAAATTCCAGCTGTAGTTGAGGATGGAACCTGCATTGGCAACAGAGGTTGACGTGAAAACCGTAGAATCCAGGCAGCAGGCGTTGGTAGTAACAAAAGAGGCTTGTGGTAAAGGATAAATGGTGAAGGTATGAAAGGCCGTATCCACGCAGTTCTTTTCATTTGTTGCTACCAGTATGGATGTATAATTGCCCGGAGCGGCATAGGTATGGAAGGTGACTGGCTGTGCAGCAGTGGTTGTGGTCCCATCCCCGAAATCCCATTGCCAGGGACCGTTGAAAAGCGGATCGGGACTGCTGCCGGCTGTAAAGATGGAAATATTGTTCAGACATTCATTGGCCGAATTGAAATCAACCGTAAACGGAGGTGGTACATACACATTCACACTTTTTGATTTTGTGCAACCCTGGTCCGAAGTAACGGTCAGTGAAACAGGGTAATACGTTCCCTGGGGATAATAGGTGTAGTATGGGTCCTGATCAAAGGAATAATAATTCTGATCAAGCTGCCAGTACCATTTGACGATGGAATAGCCATTGCCTTCTGACAGGTCATGGAATTGGATCATACCCCCGTTGATACCGCTGACACAAGTATCCTGGTAAGAAAAGTCAGGGATAGGAAGGGAATCCACTAAAAGGGAACCCACAGAAAAAGCGGAACAGGTAAATTCATCGGTCACAGTGAACTTAACCATATGGAAACCAGAGGAAAAAGGAAGTTGAAGGGTATCATCAGCGGCGCTGACCGGGTTTCCTCCGTCAAACTGCCATATCCTGCTTATAACAGAGGCGCCATGGGTATCGCTCGTGTCGATCAGAGTAGTATTGAAACCGACACAAACTGTATCGGAAGTAAACCCTGGATGAGGGATAGGATGAACGATAAGCGTTTTGGTAAGGGTATCCCAACATCCATATATATTTTCAACCCTCATTTTAACAAAGAACGTATCCGGTATTGGGTAATGATGAGAGGGTGTCGGAACGGAGGAAGAATTCCCGCCACCGGAATTTGGGTCACCGAAATTCCAAAGCCATTGGCAGGCACTTGACAGGCCTCCGTTCGGAATTGTTCCTGTCGTATCGAAGAGAGCAATTTCTCCTGCACAGAGGGGATCATTCCAGCTGAACTGTGGAACCGGTTTTGGGTAAACATCAATAGTATGTTTCACCGAATCAACACACCCATAAATATTGGTGATGATGAGGGTGATCTCAAAAGTGCCTGAATTGCTGTAAGTTGTATATGCAAACTGGTTGGTATTGGAAAGAAAAGTATCCCCGTTCCCGAATTTCCAGTAATAGCTGCCAACCGGTCCGATAGTAACTGATGCATCAAAACCTATCTGGTTTCCTACACAATAGGGTGGATTAGAAACAGTAAAAGAAGGTATTGGCTTGGGGTGGATTGTTATCATTTGTGTGGCGGAATTCATGCATTCATGGGAATCCCACACGGAATGGGTTACTGTATAATTGTTGGGGTCAGGATATTTAAATTTCGGATTGGGGTGATCGGAAAAAGGAGGAATACCAAAATCCCAGTGGTAAAATTTCAGGTATGCATCTCCAAGGGCAAGGTCGGTATTGGTGAACTGAACAGAATCGTCTTCACAAGCGGGGATTGAATAAGTAAACCCTGCCAGTGGCAATGGCCAGACATAAACCAGTCGTTTTACCGTATCTCCGCAGCCATGCAGATATTCAGGAACCAGAGAAACGGTAAAGGTGTCGGAAACCGGGAACGGAAAAGGAAAGTCTCCGGCTGAGGTGTACCAGTTGGGATCTCCCCTGAAATTCCAATGCCAGGTGGTAACTGTTGCACCTGAAGGTCCGTAAATAACTGGTTTTAAGATCATTTGTTGCTGATCACAAACGGTATCCCAGTTAAAATCAAAAACGATGGGGGAAGGCGGGCAAACCTGGCGGATGACTGAATTGTCACAACCCCTGGTATTTGTTACATTTAAAAGAACATCATAACAAACATCCTGGGGATAGAAATAATGGAGAGGGTCCGGGATGTCACTGCCGTTGTTGTCATTAAAATCCCAGGTCCATCGTGTGATAGCACCCGGATTACCGTCTGAATGGTCGGTAAACTGAACCAGCCCTCCATAAATGCCTGTTACACAGGTGTCTGCAAAAGTAAATTGGACATTGGGCAGGGAATCGACCAGCACGGTCCCATTAGCAAAGGAAGAGCAGGTGAATTCATCGGTCACTGTGAATTTCACGGTATGCCATCCCCAATCCGAAAACGGGGGTTTAATGGTGTCAAAAGATGCACTCACAGGGCTGCTCCCGTCCAACTCCCAGGTTCTGCCGGTCACCATGGCTCCGTGAGTGTCACTCGTGTCGGTCAGCGTGGATAGTGCTCCAAAACAGGCCGTATCGGAGGTAAAACCTGCATGAGGTATCGGATGTATGATGAGGGATTCTGTGATGATATCCCAACATCCAAAGGTGTTTTCAATCCTCATGAAAACATCGTATGTTCCAGACAAGGAGTACAAATGCAGAGGCGATTCAAGATCAGCGTTGTTCAGGCTTCCGGATGCCGGATCACCGAAATCCCACCACCACTGGCATTCCCATAATTCGCCTCCATTTGAAACAGAGGCAGTCGGATCGAAGACAGCGGTTTCTCCGGCACAAAGAGGATCATTCCAGGTAAAGGCAGGAACCGGTTTGGGATGAATTTCAATGGTTTGTTTCACCGAATCCACACAACCATAAGCATTAGTAATGATGAGCGTTATCTCGTATGTGCCCTGAGTATCAAAGGTTTGCCCGGCAAAGGGATTGGAACCGGAAAAATAAGTATGTCCGTTTTCGAAATTCCATAAATAACTGACTATCAGTCCATTGCCAAGCGATGCAGAAGCATCAAAACCAATCTGGTTTCCTACACAATAGGGTGGACTGGAAATGGTAAACGAAGGCGATGGTATGGGATGCACCGTTATTACCTGCGTACTGGTATTCACGCAGTTATAAGAATCCCACACGGAATGGGTTACTGAATAGTTATAGGGATCGATGTATTTATACAGCGGATTAGGAACTGCGGAGGTAGCGCCTGTCACTCCAAACTCCCAGGAGAAGGAATCAATTGAAGCGTCTTCCAGGGCAAGGTCGGTGCTGGTGAATTGGATATCGTTGTCTTCACAAACAGGAGCGGACCAGAAAAAACCAACCAGCGGTAAAGGCCTGACATACACCTGGTGGCTGATGGTATCTCCGCAACCATGAAGATACTCGGGAACGAGTGAAACCGTGAACAGGCCGGAACCCGGAAATTGGTATTGATAGGAATTTGGATAAGGTCCGGTAGAGATATACCAGTTGGGGTCGGCCCCGAATTTCCAGTGCCAGGTTACTACCGGAAAAATGGCGCTTTCGGGACCGTAAATAACAGGTTTTAATGGTGTTTGATCCATATAACAAACGGTATCCCAGGTAAAATCAAAAACGATGGGAGAAGGAGGACAAACCTGCCTGATGACCGAATTCTCACAACCCCTGGTATTGGTTACATTCAACAGAACATTATAACAAACATCCTGTGGATAGAAATAATGGAGCGGGTCCGGGGTGTCACTGCCGCTGTTGTCATCAAAATCCCAGGTCCATTGTGTGATAGCACCTGGATTACCGTCCGAATGGTCGGTAAACTGAACCAACCCTCCATAAATGCCTGTTACACAGGTGTCTGCAAAAGTGAAGTGGACATTGGGAAGGGAATCAACAAGAACAGATTGAATCATTGAACCATGGCAGCCATAAGCATCGGACACAGTAAGCCGGGTAGTAGTATATCCCCAGTTCAGATAAATATGGCTGGTATCCGCTGAAGAGCTGGTAAAAGAGTTGCCTTCTGTAGTCCATTGCCATGTTTCAATAGGATTGTCCGGGCTGAAGGAAGTACTGGTTAAAAGGGTGGGTTGACCGAAACAGGCGGTATCGTAAGCAAAGTCAGCGATAGGGTCATGAAACACCTTTACCTCCCTGAATATGGTATCAGGGCAGCCATGAATGCTGGCGATGGCAAGCCTTACCGTGAAGGTGCCGGCGCTTGAATAATGATGGACGGGGTTTTCCTGGTTCGACTGATTCTGAAGGTAGGGTACACCTGCATCCCCAAAGTTCCAATCGTATGATAAGATATCGGGAAGGGGAGTTGAAAGGTTAAAGAATTCCGTATTATCATCATCACAGACCGGTTCTGCCTCAAAATCTGCCGTCGGACCGGGATAAACATGTATGCTGTCGGATATGGTGTCCAGGCAACCTTTACTGTTTTCCACAATTAAGGTGACCAGGTAACTACCCGGATCGGTGTAAAGGTGTTCCATTACAGGATCAGGGCTATTTTGTGTATTTCCATCTCCAAAGTTCCATTTTCTGATGGTGATGTTCCCAAAACCAGCCTGGCTAAGATCATGGAAAACAGTTACTTGTCCCACGCAATGGTTCAGGTTATCTATCCCGAAATGAGCCAGAGGCTGGCTGACCACAAAGACATTCAAAGTCACTGAATCGGTGCAATAACCGTCGTTCACGGTTAATTTTACCGGGTAACTATCAGGAGAGGGGAAAACGACAAAGGGATCCTTCAGACCGGAGGTGAGTCCGGCAGTAAAGAACCAATCCCATTGCTGAACTGGACCATTGGAAGAAACCGACATATCATGAAATTGGGTAGATACCCCGGTGCAGAGTTCTAAGGGTTCAAACTGAGGTTCGGGAAGATCCCTTACCCAAACCTCCTTATAGAGGGTATCGTAACATCCGTGGCTGTCGGAAATCGCCAGTCTGACGTTAAAGTGCCCGGGACTGCTGAAAATATGAGTGACGGTATCTCCATGCTGGGTATTGTTTGCCAATGAATTAGGGTCCCCGAAATTCCAGTTCAGTGACACCAGGCTGGCCCCGTTTGCCAGGGATGAACTGATCAGTGTAGTAACCTGGCCGGCACAAACGGTATCAAAAGTAAACCCGGCAACCGGCGGAGCTTTTACCAGGATCTTGACCACAGCTGAGTCGGTACAATAATTGGTGTCAGTTACTACTAAGGTTACCGGGAATAATCCGTAAGCAGTAAAGGTATGACAGGGAACCTCCTGGAAAGAAAGGTTGTGAATGCCTGAAGCCGGATCCCCGAAATCCCATTTGTATCCTGCCAGCAGTGCTGTGGATGAAAGACTGCCGTTGTCGAAGCAGATGGTAACCCCTGTACAGAAGTTGTTTATCGGGCTGAAATAGGCATTGGGCCTGTTGAAAATATGTATGACTTTAACGAAAGTGCTGTCGCAGCCTTTGGAATCTGTTACCGTAAGGGAAACCTGGTAAGGCGCGGCATTGGTGAACAAGTGGACAGGATTCTGGATGTCGGCAGTCGTCCCGTCCGAAAAATTCCAATGCCAGCTGTCTATCGGGAAATGACTGACTGAGACTTGTCCAAGGAACTGGGTCTGGTCGCCCAGACAATAATTGTAATATTCAAAAGAAACATGGGGTGGCGGATAAACCTGTACCGGAAGAACTGCCTCATCCCAACAACCGTTGTTGGTGGTAACGAGAAGTGAAACGAAGTGAGTGCCGGGGCTGTAAAAGATGTGCATGGGGTTTTGCTGGTCAGAATAAGTGCCATCTCCGAAATTCCATTCCCAATGATCAATATTAGCTCCAAAACAGGAAGAAAGATCTGTAAAGTAAACCGGGTCACCGGCACAGGTATCTCTCCATTGAAAGTCGGCAAAGGGTGATGGCGCTATGTGAATCGGCTGTATGGCCGTATTCACGCATCCGTTGGCATTATGCGCCGTCAGGGTTACCTGGTATAAACCGGCAGTATCATACACATAAGAAGGATTCTCAAGATCAGAGGTGTCACCCTGGGTGCTGAGGTCACCAAAATCCCATCTGAACCAGGTCAGCGGAGAACCCGCTCCATTGGAACTGTTTGTAAAAAAGACCGGCATCCGGGCACAGGTGTCCCAGATATGAAACAAGGGATTGGGCAAAGCATACACGATGATCTCCTTCCCTTTTACAGCCGAACATCCATATTGGTCTGTTGCTGTCAGAATAGCATAAAATGTCCCTGAATTCGGATAAATATGATACGGATCCTGAAGATGAGATACCTGGCTGGCATCTCCGAAATCCCAGTTCCAGTCTGAAATCCCAGCCACAGGAGTGGTTTGGTTGGTGAAAAATGTCGTGTCACCGTAACAAATTTTAGTATAGTCAAACTGGGTCAGCGGAAGATCATTGACGGTAAGGGGTACGGTGATGGTATCCCAGCATCCGTAAGTGTTGGTGACTCTGAGAAAAACGTGGTAGATCCCCGGCCCTGTAAACTGGTGATAAGGATTCTGGGCGTATGAGATATTGTTCTGCCCGGTGGAAGAGTTATCAAAATTCCATTGCCAGGCATCGATACTACCTGAATTTGGAATAGAAAGATCGGCAAAATGAGTAGGCTGGTTGAGGCATAACAGGTTATAAGAAAATTGTGCCTGAGGAGATGAGTATATATTGATAGATTTTACAATTGTATCGTGGCAACCTGCTGAATTAGTTACAATTAGCCTCACTGTTTTGGTTCCATCCAATAAATAACTATGATTGGGGTCTTGTTGAATGGAAGTGCCGCCATCTCCGAAGTCCCATAACCAGTTGGTGATGTATCCATAGACTGGCAATGAATTATCCTGGAAATGAATGGTGTTACCCACACATTCGCCCGGAGCCTCAAAACGGGCAATGGGTGAAGGGAATATGCTGTCGGCTATAATAATTATGTCGGAACAGCCATTGGAGTTGACTACAATGAGGCGGATTGGATACACTCCTGCCTGAAGAAAATGATGCTGGGGGTTTTGAAAGTCGGAAAAGTTGCTGAAACCGGTCGCCGGGTCGCCGAAGGTCCACGACCAGGAATCCAGGGAGCTTGCATGAGCAACCGACTGGTCCTGGAACTGAACCGGTTCGTTGACGCAATGATTCAATAAGGTAAAATTAGCGGAAGGCTTCTCCCGGATGATAACATCGCTGGTAAGGGTATCAGAACAACCATTTTCATTTTTCATGATCAGGCTGATATGATAAGTTCCGGGTGATGGAAAGGCATAATCCGGGCTCTGAAGAATGGAAGTATCGCCGGGTATTCCTGTAACACCGAAATCCCATCTCCAGGCTGAAGCTCCGGCAGAGGAAAGATCTGTAAAATGTGTTGCATCCAGGTAACAAAGGTTTGAAGCTGTGAAACCTGCCAGGGGCAACGGGTATATGTCGACCTGCCTCGAATAGCTGTCAGAACAGCCATTCACCTGGGTAACCACAAGGGTGACCTGGTATGTTCCAGGTCCGGGAAACTTAAACTTCGGGTTTTGAAGATCAGATGTGCCAAGAACAGTGTTCCCGCTGCTGAATGTCCATAACCAGCTATATCCGGACGAACCATGATAGGCTGAAGAATCAGTAAAAATGGCTGTATCGGAGGTACATAATGCCTGTACACCAAAGCGGGCAATGGGAACGGAATCAATAACAACCGGGTGGTGACTGAAATAATTGCAACCCAGGTTACTGCCGGCAAACATCATAGCCGTATACGTTCCGGGATTAGGATATACATTCGTGGCACTGTCACCGATGCCGCTGTGACCATCTCCGAAGTTCCAGAACCAGGTTGTTAGGGATTCTCCTGAAGAGCCTCCGCTGGAAGTGCTGGTAAATAAAGTGGGTTGCCCGATACAGGCATTAGTGGTAATAAAATCGGGAGTGAAGACAGGACCAACGACCACCGGTTTCTGTATCGTGTTGGAACATCCCCGTGAACTGGTAACCGTCACACTTACAGGGTAAGTAGCATCAGGGGCAGGGAAAATAAACACCGGTTCTTCTGCAGTGGAGGAGCTTTGGCCGGTAAATTCCCAATACCATATCCCAATGGGAGGTGTCCCGTTGGCTATGGAAGTATCGGTAAATATTATGCCCCCGGGGTGGCAATCCCATGGTTTATAAGTAAAACCGGGAAAAGGGAGGCTGTCGATAGCTACCTGTACCGACATACTGTCTGTACAATGAATTTCATTGGTCACAATCAGTTTGACGGTATCCAGACCCCAGTGAGGAAAGGTAAAGGAAGGATTCAGTAAATCAAAAATTGTATCATGAATGCCAAATCTCCATTCCCTGCTGAGGATTAGGCCCATTGTATTGGTGGAAGAATCGTGACAAACCAAAGGAGTGTTGAAGCAACTTGTTCCTGCATAAAAACGGGCAGTGGGAATGGGAGAAATCAATGCAGCAGCTTCACTGTAACCGGAATAACATCCGTAAGTGTCTTTTACCCTAAGTTTGGTGTTAAAGGTACCATCTCCGGAATAAATATAGTTGTAAGAAATAGCAGGTGCTTTGAGTTTCACGGAGTCTCCGTTCCCCAGCCTATAGATCAGGGTATCCAGCGGCGCTGAACCTGCTGAAGAGGTGCTCGTGAAAGTCGTGGGATTTCCTTTACAGACAGTATCCACGGTAAAGGCCGAAGTTGGAGCCGTTGAATTGGTGATGACCGCCTGTGGTATTTGGGTGCAACCATGCTGGTCAGTAATTGTTAATTTGTAAGTGCCTGAAAATAAGTTGCTTATCGCGGTCAATCCGGCAGTAATTCCATTTGAGCCATTACTCCAGGAATAATTATAAAGAGCTGTTCCACCGCTGATTGTTGCCTGGATGCTTCCATTGTTTGCATTAGGGCAAATATGGTCAATATAATTCAAACTGACTGTCAGGACATTGGGTTGGTTAACCACTGTACAACTGTTTACGGAGATCCCGGTCCCGTTATTATCGGTAACAGTTACGCAATAGGTTCCGGGACCCAGGTTGTTTAGGGTGTCATTAAGCGCAGCAGTGGTAACCACATGCCCGGTGCTCCAGCTGTACTTATAATTTGTCAGTCCGCCGGTCACTGTTGCTTTTACAATTCCGTTCTTATAACCGTTGCAGGTTATTTGAGTCGGATTCAGGGTTACACTGAGCTGTCCCGGATTGGAAATATCGCAATTGGCTGTAACTGTACAGTATTTGGAATCGGTGACGGTAATCGAATAACTCCCTGCCGGAATGCCTGAAATATCTTCTGTCTGAGCCCCGTTGCTCCACAGATAGGTAAAGGGAGAGGTCCCACCTGACACGGTAGCATTGATATTCCCGTTTGACCCCCCAAACACGGTGGGCCCATGACAATCAAGACTTACGCTGAAAAAGCCGGGTTTTACGATGGTCACGGGTATAGGAGCGGCCCTGCATCCATTCACATCCTTCACTTTCACATTGTATGTTGATGTTCCTCCCAGGTTATTGAAAACAAAGGAACTCACCCAGTCTTCCACACTGCCTGTCTGGCAACTATAGCTAAGTGAGCCGGTACCTCCTGAGGCAGTAACAGTGATGATACCGGTGTTGCCCGGCGGGTTACAGTCAATATCATGTTTTTCTGTGGTAACAATTATCGCGGCTGGTTTAGTCAAGGTGGTTGATCCGTTTTGTTTACATCCGTTATGGTCGGTAATGGTGACAAAGTAGTTTCCGCCACAAAGATTGGTGATATTGTTGGTTGTACCGGGAACATTCCATTGATAGGTGAAGGGAGCGGTTCCTCCGCCCGGGTTTACGATGATCTGGCCGTTGCAGGGACCGTTACCGGTATGACAACCTGGATTTTGCGTAATAAAGTTGCCAGCTGCTATGGTCAGGAGAGGGGGTTGCCTGATAGAATCTGACTTAGTTACATAACAACCATTGGCATCCGTAACCTTGATCTGAAACAATCCGATGGGTTGGTTGGCCAGTGTATTTATATTGCTGATAATCAGCCCGCTCCCCATATCTTTCCATTCATATGAGTAAGGAGTGTTCCCTCCGGCAGCCGTGGCAACGGCATGACCATCGTGCTCCCCGTAACAGCTTACATTGGTAAAAACCACGTTAACCCCTAAAGCTACCAGGGTAACACTCCCGTTGAAGGGGCAACCGTTGGCATCGTGAACAGTTACTGAGTAATTACCTACACTCAGCCCAAATATAGAATCGGTGTTCCCGTATCCCCCTGACCAACTATAGGTGTAAGAGGGTGTACCGCCGTTGGCTGTCACTTTTATCCAGTAACCGTTAGACGTGCAGTCGGAATTACCATATTTGAAGGTTACTGTTCCTGCCGGGGGTGAGCTTACCTGGGTATTGCCCGTCTTAGTACACCCATTCGCATCAGTAACTGTAACGGTATATGTTCCGGCAATAAGCCCTGTTATCGTTTGGGAAGTGCTGCCACCTGTCCATTTATAGGTATAAGGTAGTGTTCCTCCGGAGGCATTTACGGTCGCCGTTCCTCCTGAAGATCCGTTACAGGTGGTCTGGGTCGTCTGAAAACCCAGGGTGATGCCGGCTGAAGGCTCAGTAATGATAATACTGTCAACATAAGTGCATCCGATATGATCGGTAATGGTAACATAGAAGGTGTCTGCCGTAAGACCAGGGTTAATTCCGGTCGGAAAACTTGCTCCATTCGACCAAAGGTAAGAATAAGGAGTGGATCCTCCTATTCCCTGTGCGGCAGCCCATCCATCGCTGCCTCCTTTACACTTTACATTCGATGAGTTAATAATACCGGAAAGCTTGGAAATGACCACGATACTATCATAAGTGCATGAATAATCGTCACTCACAGTCACCGAATAGGTTCCCGGAGGTATATTGTTGATGGTGTCCCAGGTGCCTGTACCGGTTGAACCATTGCTCCAGTGAAAGGTATATTCATTGGGCGGATTTCCCGGTGTACCCCCCACCACTGAAGCGGTTGCATTATAATGAAGGGTGTCATCACAATCGCTTGATCCGGTGGTGAAATTGATCTTAAAAAACATGGGTTCATAGATCTGTGCCCATGGAAATACCGAC
>JAPLDE010000145.1 GCA_026391855.1 Bacteroidota bacterium
ATGATCTTCTTCTTGAATTTCCAGCAGGTCATCTGGCGGATGTCGATCTGTCGCGACAATTCATAGGTGGAGATGTCAGGAGAATGACAAACCATGTATGCAATCCTCAGCGCTTCCTTCAGCTGGATCTTGCACTGATGAAAAACCGTATGGGCCGTGGCTGATTCCTCCCTTTTACACCGGGTGCAGCGGCGGGAATAAGGGGATTTTCCCCTGCAATAATTGGTGTTTCCGCAATGCCTGCATACAAAACCTTCTTTCCATTTCTCGGCGGCAATGAGCTCAAATGCCTTATCATCATCACTTACCTGTGTGTCGAAGTCGGAATTCTCAATCTTGCTGAATAAATGATCAAGAGGTATTATGGCGCGTTCTCCCATTCGTTAAAATTTATGGCAAAGGTACAACAAAGTGATAATGATGCGATTCAAAATCAAAAAAAATTATTACAAACACGTTTGTACCTTTGCCGCTTCCAAAGCGGGTAAAAACCGGTGATGAGAAGCCTGAAAATAATATATGCCATGATTGTTCATGTTTTCAGGGCCAGGCTGTTCATACTGACCCTGCTGTTGATATGTTCCTTACCCCGGGTTTATTCGCAGAAAGTGGGGCTCGTCCTGAGCGGAGGAGGGGCCAAAGGCGTTTCCCACATAGGTGTGATCAAGGCGCTGGAAGAACAGGGAATCCCCATTTCCTATATAACCGGGACCAGCATGGGCGCCATCATCGGGGGATTGTATGCCGCAGGATACAGTCCCGAGGACATGATCAACATCATCAATTCGAAGGAATTCCCCGACTGGGTCAGCGGCACTGTGGATGAAAAGTACATCTACTACTTCAAAAAGGGCATGAACGATGCCTCCTGGCTGACCTTTAACTTTAATTATGACTCCATAGTACTGCCGTCTATGATCCCGGCCAACATCGTTTCCCCCCTCCAGATGGACTATGCCTTCATGGAGATTTTTTCGGGTGCGGCAGCGGCTGCCGGTTATCGTTTCGACAGCCTTTTTGTTCCTTTTCGTTGTATAGCCTCCGATATAGCTGATAATAAAGCAGTTGTGCTTGACAGCGGAGACCTTGGGATGGCCATCCGTTCCTCTATGACCTTTCCATTTTATTTTAAACCCATCCGGATCAACAATAAATTATTGTTCGACGGGGGGATGTATAATAATTTCCCCACGGATGTTATGATGAACGACTTCTTTCCTGATATCATTATTGGCAGCAAGGCGTCATCCAATTATCCCCCACCCCAGGAAAACAATATCCTCTCTCAGCTGCAGAGTATGCTAATGACCAAAACCTCCTTCACCTTCCCTTGCGATAACAGTATTTTAATCTCCATGAATTTGCCTGAGATCGGACTGATCGATTTCTCCAGTGCTCAAACCCTTGTCGATTCGGGTTACGTGGCTACCATGAGGAATATGACCGATATTAAAAAGTTCGTGAGGGATTCGGTACCCAAGGCCGAGATACAGCGACGACGGGCTGAATTCAGAAGGAAACAGCCTTTTATCCTGGTCGACAGCATTATCGTGGAAAATGTAAACCGGAATCAATCCCATTATCTGCATAAGATCCTTTTCCGCGATAACCGGCTGTTCACCCTCCATGACCTTAAACCCAAGTATTTTAAGGTCATTGCAGATGACAAGATAGAGTCGATGTACCCGAGTCTGGAATACCGTAGCGATAAGGCAGCCTTTGATCTTCACCTGAAGGTGGAGAAGGAAAAGAATATGAGTATTATCCTTGGGGGAAATATTTCATCAAAGCCTGTGAACGAAGCCTTTTTTGGATTCCGGTATAAATATCTTGGTAACCAGGCACTTACCTTTAATTTCAACACCTACATCGGCCGCTTTTATTCTTCCGGTTTTGTGGGAGCACGCCTGGATTTCCCCTCCCGTCACCCTTATTTTATTGAAGGTAATATATGTTTTCAGCAATGGGATTACTTCAAAACAAAAACCTACTTTTTCGAAGATAAAACTCCTTCCTACCTGATCAAAAACGAAAACCATGCAGAAGTAGACCTTGGATTTCCCATCGGGCATAAAGGCAAGCTGGAATGCGGATTTGCCCTGGCCCATATACGCAACGATTTTTACCAGACTAACTATTTCACCCGGAAAGATACTACAGACAAGTCGTTCTTCGACCTCGGCACACCTCATATCACTTTTGAGATCAACACCCTGAACAAGAAAGAGTATGCCAACAGGGGAGTTCAACTGTCGATGGAGCTCCAGCAGGTCTTCGGTACCGAAAGATATGAACCCGGTTCTACCTCCCTGGAAGGAAATAAAGTGCATCCGGATAAATATCAAAGCTGGTTCCAGTACCGTATGGTTTACCAGAACTACTTCAAACACCTGGGTCCCATTACCTTTGGCTTCTATAGTGAGTTGCTTGTCAGCAACCAGCCTTTCTTTTCCAATTACACCGCCACCCTGCTGATCTCCCCATCCTTTGATATCATACCTGAAAGCAGGACCCTTTTTATGCCCAATTATAAGTCAAACACTTTTTTTGCCTCAGGATTGCAGGCGATTATCGGGATCTTTGGTAATATGGATGTAAGATTTGAAGGGTATTTATTCCAACCCTACCAGGAATATATCAGGCAGCCTGACCAGTCGACCCGCTTCGGTCTCCCCTTTCAGAAACGATATTTGCTGGGCAGTCTCATCGTGGTGCTACATGCTCCTTTTGCCCCTATAAGCCTTTCGCTGAATTATTTTGAGAAGAATGAAGAGGAGTATTCCGTTATATTCAACATTGGCTATATGTTATTCAACAAAAGGGGCCTCAACTAATTCGATTTTTACCTGATAACTTCCTTAGTAGTGATTTAAATAATTGCTATTTTTGCATGCATTTTTAAAACAGAATGAACCGTTATTAGAGAATGATTTCTACCTAAAAACAAGGTTTTCAGAAAAACAAACTTTCGGAAAGCCTTAAATTCTGACATTTTATACTTTTTATTAACCCAATTCCTTAGTGAATAATGGAAAAGAACAAAAAGAACGCCTCCGCACCAGAAGAAACCAATGAAATTCTTCCCAACGAAACCATCAATCCCTCAGTCCAGGAGTTAATCCTGACAGAAGAACCTGTTTCTCCCATTAAACCTGAAGCAGTTGCTGAAATTGAGGAAGTTCCCTCTTCCCAACACCTGCCGGCCGAAGAGCCGGTCATTCCCCAAACCCCTGAAACCCCGGATGAAAATACTGCAACCGGGGAATTGGAAAGCGAACCGTTAGAAACGGTTGTTGAAGAAACGGTTATTGCTGAATCTGAAACGGAAACCCCGGTTGAAGAAGAAGCTGTTGCTGCTGAAGCTGAACCTGAAACACCGGTTTTGGAAGAAGTTGTTGTTGCTGAAGCTGAACCTGAAACACCGGTTTTGGAAGAAGTTGTTGTTGCTGAAGCTGAACCTGAAACACCGGTTTTGGAA
>JAPLDE010000054.1 GCA_026391855.1 Bacteroidota bacterium
GTCCAGATCATCCCCTGCCGGTCGATGAACATACATGTAAATCCTCTTCCAAAACTGAGTTCAAAACCCCAAACCTTTTTTATTTTGAAGGTTTTTGAATTCACCTCCAGAATGCCCCCATAGCTTGTTATCCACAAAGAGGTTGTATCACCGGGCCTCTCACCAATACCCTGGATTAAATCGAATTGAAAACCGCGTTTAGCCTGGTTATCAGTGGTTCTATAGCTGTATCGGGTAAATTTATGGTTTTCCCTGTTTACCAGTATCAAACCTGAATTGGTTCCTACCCAGAGATTTCCTTTGTGATCCTCAAACATATTGTTTGCCATTTCACCCGGAAAACCGTCCTTGTTTTTCGGATCATAGGGAAAGTTTCTGAAAGTGCCTGTAAAGGGATTATACATTGAAATCCCGGCCAGTGTCCCTATCCATAGCATAGAATCGCGGGTTTGCAGCAAACAGTGGACTGAGTTGTCGACGATGGAGAAAGGGTCTCCTGCTTTTGCCTTAAAAGTGGTGAAGTTACGTCCGTCGTACCTGGCCAGGCCGTTGTCAGTTCCAATCCAGATGTAGCCCCGGAAATCCTGGACCGCGTCGTAACAAACCTGGGAAGGAAGACCGGATTGACGGGTAAGAAAGCGGAAGTTAAGCTTCAGCTCCGACTGGGGGTATAGTTCGGAAGGTCTGGACTGAGCAGTGGAAGCAAGGGGAATAGTCAGCAAAACGAACAAAACCGTGATCCCCAACCGGTACAACAGCCTGGTGATCCCGGCCATGAAGCGAAAGATGCAACAGTACTTAATCCCGAAGTCTCTGGTAACCATCTCCTATATTACAGTTCTATCCCGATTGGCAAAATCATATTTGATTGGATAAATATCTGAATTTCCTGATTCAAAATACAGGGATGCGTTAAAATTATTCTACCGCGGGGGGCGGTTAACCCTGTCATCGTCGCGACGCCGACAGGGTTTTCGAAGGGATAAAGATCAATGTGAAATAATCACTGGCTCTACCTGGTATTTCATGCTATTACCGGTAATGGTTTCCATTTTCAGCCAGTAGTTACCTGAGCGAACGTTGGAAACATCGAAGCTGAAAGAATGGGTTCCTTTTGTTTCCTCTTCCGTTTGAATGGTTTTAATGACTTGCCCCAGGTTGTTGTATAGTAAAATGAAGGCAAATCCGGTTTCTTTCAGATTGTAAGTAATACTTACGGTATTGCCGGCAGGATTGGGAAATAGGGAGAAGGTCTGATCACCTGAAACAACCTGTGGCATCAGTAGTTTGACAGACGGAAGCTCCATGGCTTTCGGATCAGCAAAGGAAGACTCTTCCCCTATGGAAAAGTTCAGGTCTTTGCCGGGAAGCAGGCGGGCTTTGATGGTGAACAAGGCTTCATTGCCCGGCACCACCACCGGTGAAAGGCTGTACCAGGCGATTCTCAGTTGATTGGTGTTGAGCTGGTAGATGAAAGCATTGTCATTTCCTGACTTCAGCAGATTTCCGGGCTCGATACCCAAGATCTCAATGGAATTGGAAGAATAATTCAGTACCAATGATATGGCACCCAGGCTTTCGGTTTTTTCAATTCTTAAAGGCAGAGAAATTTCACCCGTTTCAGAGGCTGTTACTTCGCCATCTATTACAAGCTCTGCCTTTGCACCTTCCTTCGCAGAAGGAATATAGGAACCATTCACATCTGCAAAGCATAACCCCTTGAAATTCATGGTAATGTTATTATTTCCGGTAAATGTTACAATGGGGTGCTCGAACGCCCAGTCACCAACTGCAAAGGAAGTTATATTTCCTACGAAACGCTTCATTGCCAGCAAGGCATCAATTGAGTTAATGCCGTAAAGGCCATCGAGATTGGCAGCTGTAAACCTGACATCTTCGAGTGTATCTGACCCTACAAAATGTTTCATGATCACCAGGGCATCAGCGGCGTTAACTCCTCCCCATGGCTTGGTACATATTGCATCCAGTGTATAAGTTCCGGGAGGTACGCCGGAAAAGTTGTATATACCTGCTGTATTGGTTGTTGTTGTTGCTGCAACGATACTTCCATTTTTCAGGTTAACGGTAACATTACTTAAAAATGTTCCTGGGGTATTGTCATATCTGACTGTCCCATTCAGCTGGCTTCCAGCCGGAAGAACTGTTACCGTAACCTGGGCGGTATCGTTGCAATTGTTTGCATCAGTGACACTTAGCGTGAAAACAGTTGTAACCGGCGGAGATGCATAAGTTGATTGGGTGTAGGGACTGCTCAGACTTTCAGTAGGGGACCATTGGTAAAGATAAGGTGAAGAACCTCCACTGGCATAACCACCGAGAATGGCACTGGATCCGCTGGTTATGGTTGTGTTGGCACCTGCATCGGCAACCGGAAGGGGCAACACATGAACCGTGACCGTATCGGTGTAGAAAGCACCGGGACCGCTGAATACGGTAAGAATGTATGTTGTGGTTGTTAATGGACTGGCCATGGGGAAGGGGCTGGTCGGGTCGCTCAGACCAGTTACAGGCGACCATTCATAGATTAGCGGAGGAGTTCCGTTATTGACAAAGGCGGCCAGTGAAGAAGAGGATCCCACGCAAATGGAAGAAGGTGTTGCAGTGGCATTTACAGAGGGTTCTCCGTACCAGATAATAAGATCGAAAGGATCATTTTCGTGAGCCTCACCGGCGAAATTTCCACCGAAATTTGTAAAAGTGATCTCGCCCTGGTTCAGGTCTTTCCTGACATTGGTGGAGCTGTTATCTTCAATGAAAACCGCCTGGTCAACCGTCAGGATTTGTGAATTGTTGATGGTAAGCAAGGTTCCGCCATCTTCTCCCTGCACAAACCAGCAATTATTCATCGGGTACCATTGATTGATAAAGGCTCCGTTTTTAACGTTCACTCCATTGGTATCCAGGCCTGTAAAGACACAATAATCGGCCGATAGTGTTCCTCCTGCTTCCACATTCATTCTGAAATAACCCTGGTCAGGCTCCAGGTACACTTGGGCATCCGGTTCGCCATAGGCTTCAAGCCATCCGCCATTGTTGACACTCAGGGTTTTATATAAGCCGGTTGCCAGGTGAGAACCTCCGGGCATGTAGATCACTCCTCCATTCCCTATCATCACATTTCCCTGGCAATCATAGCGGTATCCGTTCAGGTCAAGAATTCCAAGGTTCACATTTAAAAACTTG
The DNA here is from genome assembly GCA_026391855.1 of Bacteroidota bacterium. GTDB lineage: Bacteria > Bacteroidota > Bacteroidia > Bacteroidales > CAIXZF01 > JAKLIX01. The sequence continues at coordinate 3,205 of JAPLDE010000054.1, forward strand.
TCGGGACCGCAGGGAATATCGGAATTCATCATTAATTCAACATCCTCGTATTTATCGATGTACATGCTGCCAAATTCTCCGGAAGCAGGAGAAAACTGAAGGTTCTGATTGTCTTCTCCGTCAAAAATGAAATTTCCGAACTCACTGTTCCAGTTTACCTGCGGATCCACGATCATGTTTCCTGCCACTTCATGCCACATATTTGGGTAAGAGGCAGCGACAGTGCCTGAAATGGCATGAAAATTACCGGCAACGAACAAAGGCTGAAAAGTGGTAAAAGTTTTCCCGTGAGCCTGAATTTCCAGGTTGTAGAATTGTTCGTAATCTTCAATGGTCTGGACTGCCTGATTCTTCCATTCAGCATTAAATGTAACAGTTCCGGTGCCACAGCTAAACCCGCCCAGGCCAACCTGGTTGAACCAGCTTCCATTGACAACGATATTGTTGTTATTCGATACCAGCGCCCCGTTGTTGATGGCAAGGTTGCCTCTAAGATAAAGCGTTGAATTCATGTCAGCTTCATTGCTTCCGGGCGCTGAAAATTGCGCCAGATCAGCAAATTCAGCCTGTTCTTCCGGGTGTGGATTATTAAGAGCAGGGTTGGCGGGAGCAAAACCGGAGATTGCATTTTTATTGATCGTCAGGTTCCAGAAAGCCGCATTGTTGGTTGTGGAAACTGTAGCGGTTCCGGGTCCGTATAATTCAACCGTTCCGCCATCGGGTCTGAAATTCGAACCGTCGGCGCGGAAGGAACCTGTGGTTCTGATCCAGCCACCTGAGATGTCGCCTGTAAAGTAATGAGTTCCACCTGTATACAAATAAATGCCTGTTTCTTTGAAATCCAGGGTTCCTCCATTTGTCATAATGAGCATACCATCAGCTGAATAGGGCCAATAGCTGTCGGTGGTACCACCATACACATTTACAGTCCCTCCGTATATTTCAAGCGTGCCGTTCAGGTCGACCCATCCCCCGGGATTGTGAAGGTTCATAGTCCCGCCCTGCTCAACAATAAAATTCCCGCTGATACCATTGTCTTCCAGGTGGTCGGCACCAAAAGTACCGGATTCAACTTTAACTCCGCCGGAAAGCCATTTATAATAGATGCAATTAACGGTAGCATCAGTAATGACGAGGTTTCCGCTGGTCTTATTGATTTGCAGGTGACCGAAATTCTGGTTGCTGCATTGCTGGTCGGTGACACCGGTGAAGACAACCGTTCCTGCAGTGGAAAAGCCGGTAGATCCGTTGTTATTCACCCAGTTTCCGCTGATATAGATGGTATTACCGGAGGGCATCAGCGTGACAGGACCACTGTCGATCTGAAGGGACCCTTTGATGGTGATATCCGTTAACATTGTCACCAGGGAAACCGATCCCAGTTCCAGGTCATTAAAGTAATCGCCGACATTCAGAACCAGGTCTTTGTTCTGGTTCTGGAGGATAAACTTACCATTATTGCAGCGGAAATGTCCGGAATTTAATAACAGCCCGTTCAGATAAACTATTCTGGAACAAGAGCTTAAGAAGGTGGAATTGGCCCCGATATTCAGATTGCCGGTGATCGATAAATCACGGGATGACATGTAGGAAAAATCTAGGTTGTTGTTTTGTTTATCAATGATCAGGTGATAAAAGCTGCTGTTATTATCACGGTTATTGATCAAACCGGCAAGGGATCCGTCAAAATAGACAGAAGCCGGGTAAAGGTTTATGTAAGCATTGGATTTGAATGTCCAATTTTTCAGACAATGAAGACTGGAGGAAGCAGTGGCGGAAAAAGAAGAATTCGTTTCAAAAATAAAATTACCGGCAATGACCTGGGTAGCGCTGGTATTGGTATTCAGAGAAAGCAAACCGTAAACGTCGATGTTTTCTCCAACGGTAAGACTATGATTTTGAATGGTTAAGGAGGCAGTAACATAGTCGTCTCTGGCAATGACCAAATTATGACACTCGGCATTTGCCTGGTAAATTCTTGGAAAATTGAGTGAATTTTCAGGGATGATCACATCATCACTGCTGTTTGGCACCTGGTTCCCGGACCAGTTCCAGGGGTTGTGCCAGTTATCATCGTAATCGCCCGTCCATCTTCCTCCCTGGCCGATTTTCAGGTTGTAATTGCCGAAATCAAACGAATTACTCCACATGACCAGGCCGTACCATCCTTCTATGTTAATGGTAACATACATGGTTTCGGATTGTCCGTTGCCGTTTGCGTCAGTGCTGATCATCGCCTGGTCGAGGCTTTTCAATATAGTACCTGCACTGCTGCCAAAAAGAGCCATTCCGGGGTCAAGGTTTCCGTAAATCATTTCTATGGTGAAATAATATCTGCCGGGTGTGAGATAACATTGCCATACTTTCGCGATATCAGAAGTAGACCAGGTGAGGTTGTAATAGCTTCCCGTGCTGATGTTTTCATCGGCAGTATAGGCTAATATTTGGGCAGCGTTATAACTTCCAAGCTTGTGGGTTTCATACCCTCTTTCCTGGATGGTACCCTGTGTGCCGTCTTCCATGATCAGTGATATTTTTCCCGGACCACCCGAACTGAAGGCCAGTTGAGCCGGTGATGAGGCAAAATTGGTATCGGCATAAGCGGTGAGAGAAGTACTCGTGGCGTGGGTCCCTGATCTTACTGCAATGGCGCTCCAGACAAGCTGGTTATTTCTTTTAAAGCCCAGAAAATCAGTGCTGTCTGGACAGGAAGCCATATAACCCACATTATTGAGATTGATGACGCTTTTAATATTACCACCATTTGAAAAGTGGTTTTTTACACTCTCAACATTTCCCAGGTTAGCACTTTTTGATGTTACGTAATAATAGAATTCCTGACCAGGGAACACATTGTAATCATTAAATAAAGTATCAGTGATCCAGCCAGATACAGCGATACACCATTCAGGATGGGCATAGTCTGTTGTTCTGTAAACTTTATAATGTGTGGCATTGGAAGCCCAGCGCCAGTGTACATTGATATGGTCGCGGAATCCGCCACCATTGTCGGTATAGGAGGCAGAAATATCAGTTGGAGAGAGCGGCTGGGCCCCGGCGGCCGGATGGAGGTCGAAAATAGCGCTTTGCTTATAGGTAAAATCATTGCCATCAACAAACAAAGCCAGGTTGACAAAGTACCCGTTACTGGTTCCACCCCAACCCCAGTTGTGATGAAAGTAGGTAAAGGCAGAAGAAACATCATAGAAACCATCCACCACCCAGCAATGCCCGTCACCTTCATCGGGAAACCCTGAGTAAAGAATTGGAAATCCAGCAAGAAGGTTTAGCTTCATCACCTGTTGCCATACTTCCTGGCCGTGATCCTGCTCTCTTTCCAGGTGAGCTACCGCATCCATGTTGAAATGGTCAACAAGGGCAGAGACCCCGTAATCATTAAAATGAGCACTGGACCCTCCGCATCCGTAATCCATCAGCACAGCTACCCCGCAGTCTTTCATGAGTTCGGCAATGCCAGGACAATAATCATAATAGCAATCGGACCCCGGGTTGCAGAAAGTATACATTCCGTCCCAGTCGTATACTGAATTAAAATTGGAACAAAGTGTTCCTGCGGAATTTGTTACACAAACAGTACCTGTAGGAGCAGAGCCATGTTCAGGATAATTCCAGTACTTCAGAAGCTGTGCCAGTGCTGTAGCCACACATCCGGTTAAATTATGCTGGCAACTGAGCGTACAATTGTAATCAAACATTCCATGCTTGTTATATCCACTGCCCTGGTTCCAGGTAGTATGCAACAGCGGGGACACCATAGATGAATTTATCGTGGTTTCAGCCATAGGCTGCCCGAGCGTTTCCCATAACTGGGCCACCTCAGGAGCCGGAGCACTATTCTCTGTAATCATTAAGTGCAGATACTCCCGGTACACTTTCATCCATTCCCGGGTTTCCGGTGATTCGATCTGGTCAATATCAACCCAGGGAGACTCCAGCGAAAAACAAAGGACCGGAGTTACCGCATCGGTGGCACTCAGCATAATATAGCCGGTCTGAAGACTAAAATTGAATACATAATACATTGGTTCACCGTCTGTTGTTCCCGTCATTGTCAGGACTGGCTCGAGGCCGTCTGCATTGCTCATGCCCGCCTGCCTGGCCTGGGCCTGGATAAAATTCCGGGCTGCTGTCCTGGCTTTTTCAACGGGCACTTTCTTAGCACTTACTGCCAGACATAAAATACTGAAAACCAAAATGGCAAATAATCTGATTGTCTTCATGTGTTCTGAATTTTTCATGAGAATATTGAACGATCAACAAAAGTAGACCGTCCCTGCAGGGATGTCAATCAGTAAAATTGTTGATTTTTATCCCACCAGTCTTTCCTTCAGGGCTTTGATGACAGCCTCGGATTTGGAATTCACGTGAAGCTTGCGGTAGATGCTGTTGATATGAGTGCAAACTGTACTGGTAGAGATGAAGCAATTTTCTGCTATCTTCTTATAACTTTCCCCGTTTACCAGGCACTTCAGAATATCCATCTCCCTGTCGGATAAGGTATATTCATTCTTTTTCTTTGAGGTGGGACGGGAAAAGAATTCAAGGACTTTGCGGGCGATTTCCCCTGTCATCGGAGAACCCCCGTTATGAAGCTCAACAATGGCTTCGAGAATTTGAATGCTTTTCGACTTTTTCAGCAAATAGCCTGAGGCTCCGGCACATAGGGCATCAAAAACCTTACTTTCATCTTCAAAAACAGTGAAAATCAGGATGTTGATCTCAGGGAAAACGGCTTTGATCATGGAGGTAGCTTCGATGCCGGAAATACCGGGCATGTCGATGTCCATCAGGATGACCCGGGGTTTAAACAGTGTGCAATTCTCCATCACTTTGGCGCAATCGCTCCATGCGCCGCACAGTTCCATGTCTTCTGATCCCATGATCAGGTACGACAGGCTTTCACGCAGTGTATCATTGTCTTCGTAGACTGAAACCCGGATTGGATTCATGGGGATAATATTCTACTGCAATATTAAGGCAAGATGCCGCGAGATGCAATCAACAATTTTGTTGATTTTTGAATCTTCTGTTAGGTCAGGTCGTTACGCATTAGAAGGGTCACGATATATCGTGACCCTACAAATTTCAACCCCGGGCGGTATCCAAACCGGTTTCTTTGGTTGGGTTATCCTCTTTTGCTTTGGATCGTCCCTTCCGCCGGGCAAGAATAGTATTGTATTTAACCACACGTGCGTTCAGTTCCGCGACAAAAAAAGCATATTCAGTATCGCCATTGATTAGGATGAGGGCGGTGATCTGGTCGGTAATACTATGATAAACGGCGTCAAGTACCTTCCGTGCCTGTTTCATTTGCAATCCGGTCTTTCCGGCATCTTCCGTATAGCGGGTCTTCATTAAGATGTCGAATTCCTGGTTTCTGGCTGTAAGCTCAGGTATCCAGTCCGATAGGTTCAGCAGGGCCACATCGGCAGCATAACTACCCTTTAAATCCTCCAGCAGTTTGTTAACAGCGGACGTCTCTTCAGCATAGGGTTTAACTGCGATGTTGCCAAATTGGTCGAACAAGATTTTTACCCTTTCGGCGGCGCTCTGTTTTTCTTCATCGAAATGATACAAGGCCGATTTTACACCAAAGATCAATCCGCGGATAAGATTGTCGCGTTCATGGTCAGCCTCAGCCAGCAGGGCGGTGGCAGCGCTTTTCCTGATTATTTCAAGCGTCTCCTTTTCCTTTTTAAGGAGATCCGGGAAGGGAGCAAATACTTTTTCGATTCCCAGGGTCTTAGCCCCGAAATGATTTACCAGTGACTCAAATTCAGACTGGAATTGGACATGTTCTTCATTATGAAGTAATAACAAGGCAATTGTTTCTGTTTTCATTACGATTACGATTATGATTACAATACGATTATCAATAGCTATGTGGTGATGAAATTACTGTTTTTTCGGTTTATCAGCATGTTTTCATAGAAATTTTTTAGTGAAAAAGCAGGCATTGCTAACGACGGTTTGAGAAAAGGGTATAAGTGAATGTTTTGATGATTAGAGGAAGCTATCTCGGCTCTCTGACAGGAAGCCACAACACGTGGGAGACTTTCAATGCCTATAGAAAACCTCCTGGCGGTTGAAACGCTGGTAGGCTTACAAAATATTGTCTTCACTAATGTGCAACCACAAATCTTGAGGTCAAAGTATTGTGATCCGGCAGCATAAGTGTAAGTAAATAAATGCCATCGGGCAGTTTGCTAACGTTTACCTTTTCTGAAGGATGCAAATTGTTCATATCCAGAACTTCTTTACCAAGGGCATTCAATATAGTAACCGTAAAGTTTTTGTTAGAATTAACCCCTTTTAACTGAACACTCAGATATTGGTTTGCAGGATTTGGGTAAAGTTGTAAAAACGCCTGATCGGTTGAAGGTTTATCTATCCCTCCCAAATTTAAGGTATCACAGCCTGAACCCACCAAAGGACCCAGACGGAAGTTGGGATAATAGGGTATCGCATAACAGGTAAATCGTGGTAATCTGATTTTCCTTTGAATCACATTACAGGCAATACCGGCAGCATCAGGATTTTCAATCACATGTAAGTAAGGTGTGTTGTTTGCATCTTGATATATTTTCCCATCCGGACCTAACTGACTTATACCAGATAAAATCGGTCTAAAAGATCCACAAATTGAATCCATGTATCCATCATAAGCAGCTACAACCTGTTTAGTGGAACCAAAATCAGGTACATCGAGATCAAACTGGAAAGTAAGTGAATCATTACTGGTATATAAATACTTTCCACTAGGTGATAAGACGCAGGTATAAGTGTTTTCTTTAGATGTTTGCTCTTCATAAACCCTGACGTTTGATAATATACCGTTACATCGGTCAAAATCAAATACTTTCACCCAATAATGACCTCCGGGATTTAAAAAGTCAGGACTTTTTGCACTGATCACATACCTGCTTCCATCTAAAGAAAAACACTGAGTAAACGTTAAAAAAAAGGGAGGTTCATAAGTGGGTAATCCGATTTCCTGCTTTATTACTGAAATTATTCCCTTAGGAGTAAATAAACAGATAAAGTACGACTTGTTATTATAACTAGGGACAACGAGCCACCAATCCCGTCCATTCGCATGACGGCAAGCTGCAAAACTAGGCACCAGCGTGTCATTTAAAATTCGCATATTCTTGGCTGTAACCTTGCCTATTCCATTATTTAACCTCATATCTACAATGGAATAATACAGTTCGGGAATGGCTAAACCACAACTAAGATAACCTCCGTTTTGATGAAATATATAATAAAGACTTTCAGAACCCGGAAGAGGTAAAATCATTGACCCTCTGACAATGTGATTACCCCAATTGTCAGTAAAAGGGCCATAACTCAAACTATCACCATTGGGTAAAAGGCAATTGTTCCTTCCTATTACCTGAGCACCATTGGTCGCCAGAATAAACAAACCGCTTGTATCGCAAATGTTAGAATTATCACAATACATATTAAAACCAGGTGCGAGTAAATTAAAGGAAGTATCAGGTGGGTTGAAATTGAAATCAAGCATCGAACCACCAGAGTTGAATACAGGTTGATCTGATGCACCCATTACCCACTGGTAATCTCTTTTTGAGTCGATACTCGATTGAGAAAGGCAATAAGATGTGATTAGGATTAATATTAGTGAAATAGGGAATTTTTTCATAATAGCACCCATTACTTTGTAATAACTACTTTATGATTGGAAATATTACCCCCATCAGATCTTAGAATTAAATTATAAACTCCACCCGGTAACCCTAATAGACCAATTGAATTTTCAGTGTTAACAAGGTTAAAAGAACCAGTTGTTACAACTTGCCCTACAACATTAAAAAGATAATAATAACAGCTTTCATCCCGCTGAATATTACACTTGATTTGTAAAAAGGCTGAAGCTGGTATGGGATAAACAGTGAAAGATAAGTTGTCATTCTGAACCGGTTTGGGTGCACTTTTAAGAATTCCTTCCTCAAGACAGATCAACTGGTCATCATATAACCAATCATGAACACAAGCCAGTAAATTCCTGGCACGGTACACAGCCAACCCTCCGCTAACCGGACATTGGGATGCAATTCCTGATAATATATTCATTTGAGAAGGTAGTCAGATAGATTTGATTGACCAACTTTTCGTTTGTTTCGAAAATATTTCCGTCTGGCAAGTTATAATTAACAGGAATCAGGCTGTCGTAAACACTGTTTCTTGATTGTGAAAAGTAAGTAACCAAAGCATCAATTTGAACTGATAATTCAGCATAGTTCATCATTAAGTTGCTTATATTAGCTAAATATAGAAGACTATCTTCAGTTGTGACTCCTGATCTGATTAGATCATTGAAGTGATTAACAGAATCCACAATAATACCGGCTTGAGTGTATAATTGCAGAAGGTAGTTTGACTGAACAGAATCAATTTTATTTGCAGATTTGCGACATTCTGTTACTTTTTGGTATAACCCGGCGGAAATTTCTGTTATTGAATCTGAGAATGAACTAAATAATTCATTTGTATTTAATGCGGGATAATTCAGTATTTTCCCATACAAATACCGGCCTGCCATCCAGTTAACTTCCTCCTGAAAATCATTGGAAACAAGACCTGCGCCGGCAACAACACTATCCAATGAAGTCGGGGCATTGGTCATAGGCTCAACGACCTGGTTTTCCCACTCGCCCAACCCTGCTGGACAATTATATGGTTCATTATTTGATTGAGCAAACATTAATGTAGTATAATTATCAGGAGTATATGGACAGTAATTATAAGTAAAGAAAACTGTTGGGAAAAAAGTATTTTGATTTAGGCCGCCTGATGGAATATCACAATCGTTCCATTGGTTGCCCTTATCGTATTGGATACCGGTTACACCGTTTGGGTTAATGCGTATTCCGTAGTTGTGTGTATTGAACATATTACCCCTGATAGTTGAATTGGAACAAATATCTTCCACGCTCATACCACAATAGGTATAATTGAAATAATTACAACCTATGGTATTTTCTGTTGAACTTATTAAGGAGAGTGCTCTTGGCCTGAAAGAGCTGTAAAAACCGGTGTATGCTCCGGAACCTATAATTGTGTTGCCATATACATCATTGAGTGTACAATTTGTCAGATTAATACCATCCCAATTTGCTGTAGCCTCATGAAGATATACCTTATTTCCAAACATAGATGTTCTGTTGGTGCCTTGTGCCACAATACCATGAATCGCTGTGTATACATTTATAATATTATCGCCTATTTGGGGTGATGCCAAATTCGGATTTCCGTTTTCGTAAATTTTTATCCCGGCACTGTTATATAATCCTGTACCCTGGGTAATATCATCAACTTCAATAATGTTTTCAGAAACTAAGACTAGATTTGAAGGGTCATTATTGTTAAGAAAAATACCATCATGATAGCATTGGATCCGGTTATAGTCTAACTTAATACTTCGATAAGCACTTGATTCAACCTTAATGCCGCTTTCAACGGCAACCATATTATTATCTTCTATCGTAGGCGACATTTTACTTGTAAAAACACCGGTTTTACAGTTTTTAAACGAATAACTTCCATTCAAACCAAAACCGGTTTGCTCAAGTTCAAATGGGCCATCTTGTAATACTTTATCGGCATATATCCCGTTCCCTTCTATTGTTGAATATGGCGGAACAGAAGGTTGAATGTTTTCGAACGAATTGTTATTAATATCCAGATGGCTGTCCCACAGTATGATTCCATTGCGTATATCATGGAAATAATTGGCTGTGGAAGGATGAAATTGCAGATATTCAATATTAAACATTTCAATACCACCATATGATTTATAAGATTGACCAATAAGATTCTCCCCCTGGCATTCGATCTCGTTATTTTCAAAAATAAACTGTGTTAAACCCTGTAAGGCTTGTGGATTATTTGGAGGAGGAACTACAATGGAGAGGTCATTGGCATGGAACTTATTGTTTCTGATAATCATTCCACTTCCTCCTTGAGCGTTAATCATTCTTAAAGCATCTCTAAAATAAGAATTTTCTGCTCTTAATGTTGCACCTGGTTTAAGCCAGATCCCATTTTCTACCAGAACATTACAAGCATGCAGTTGGTTAAAGTTAATCATCAGTACCACAGAGGGCTCAACATAAATGCTTGTAGACAATCCAATATTATTTAGTAACGTAATCTCTGTCTGGGGAACAAATTGATAATTCTGGTTTATTATGAGTCCATCGGCAGCTACTTTTAATTCAATGGGGATACCTGATGCAACAATATCCGATATGTTTCCAGTTAAATAAGTTGAAGGGGTTTGCGGATCATAACAACAATCTCTAACCTGAATTGAAATTTGGTCCAGCGCTTTTTTGTTAGTATTATAAGTAAATGTAACATAATAGGTCCCTGTTGCACTCAGTCCAATATTTGTTAACAAGGGATTCTGAGAAGTACTTGTAAAGCCGTTTGGCCCAGTCCATTCATAAGTACCCGCCTGTGGTGGGTTTGGATCGGCATGTAGCTGCAGATTAGAAAATTCACAAAGTTGATAAGGGCTGCCGAAGGCGTCGGCATAAGCATGTACCGTAACCTGACTAAAAGTCATGGCAGGTTTAAGGACGAAAAAAGCCAGAATAATGAGAAATAACCGCAAAATGAAATGGCTGAATCGTTTTGTTAAAAGAGGATACTCCTTGGGGGGGGGGGGGGGGGTTGTAAATATTTCATAATTTTATATTATAATTGTGCGGTAAAAATAATTCAAAAATCATATAATGTCAAGAAATATTATACAAAAATGTGATAATTTCCCATATCAGGAATTTTCCGGCGAGTGGATTGAGCTATTTTTTCAAAAAAGCATTCATATCAGCTTGTAATACAAGTCAAATATTATTTACATCAGTATGATTTTAAACAAATTATTGTTAGTGAAAAGGAGACATTGCTGAAGATGGTTTGAGAAGAGGGAATAGATGAATGTCCTGAGGATTGGAGGAAGCTTTCTCAACCCTATGACAGGAAGCCACAACACGTGGGAGACTTTCAATACCAATAGAAAGCCTGCCGCCGTTTTTTTTGGACATTCTCCATTATCAGACAGTTCGCCACAAAATGTGAGAGACTTTCTACGCCCATAGAAATTCTCCCATTGTTTTTTTTGTACTTTCCCGATCATTAGACGGTCTGTTTCAAAGTACTTTGACTCTTCCTTTGATTTTACTGCCATAGATGTGTTTTACCATGTTATTGTTATAGTGTGAGTCGCGCAAAGTTCTTTGTCAAACTTGGGTATTACCATCACCTTCCCTCCGTTTTATTCATCCTGGTCCCGGACTTCCGGCACGAATGTTCAGACTACCTGGTACACTTATCCTAAAACTATGATGCTGGAGATTTTGGATATGATGGGAAGACTGGTTTATAAACAGGTAACAGATGACAATCAGAAAGAAATCCGGGTGGATGTTTCAGGATTTCCCGGAGGAATAATGATGGTTCGTTTACTGGGAAAAGGCAAGCTGCTTACCAGCGGGAAGTTTATCAGGGAATAAGGAAAAATCCAATTCAGGTTTAAAAAGTACCATATTTGGTTTTCTGAAGGATTGGTAAGGAGCAAGTCATTACATTTTATCTCAGTTCCAATGGAATGGTCAGCCTCTGTGAATCAGAAATGCCCGAATCCGTTTTCAGCATGACTTGGACTTGCATTGCATGCATCAGTCTTTAAGGCAACGCACAGAAGTGCCATAAGTCCTGTCAATATCATAATAAAAAAGATCCGGACCGCTGGTGGTCAGAACCATGTCAAAACAATAACCATCACCGCCATTATTAGAGGAAGCCAGGTAAGTATATCCTTTTAAATAAGAAAACGGGCCGTAACTTTCTCTGATACCGGCACCCCTGGCTGAAAATCCGCTGGCATTTGTAGCTCCGGAGTTTGGGGCCATCCAATAGGTGAGACCCGTCGTTTTCATGTGGCCTCCACAATGATCTACCCCGCCAAAGTTTACAACCAGGTTTTCCCATTCATTAAATGACGGTATGTGCCAGCCTTCCGGGCATATCCCCCGGGCGCTTTGATTGGTACTATATTGCATCAATTCGTCCCACTGGTACAAACCACCATAAATGAGACAGTTAGCCGGATCGTCATTGTAACAGTATTTCTCTGCAACGCCGTTATCAGTCTGATTGGAAGCTCCGGGGATCATCGTACCAAGGTTCATATTCTGCTTCATCCAGCATTGGTTTATAATCATAACGGTTGTATATACCTGCCCGTCACGGAAGTCGGTAAATGAAGAACCACAGGTGGTAAATGTCTGAACGGAAGGCACATAGCTTCCGTTTACATCACCTGCACAGATTCCTTTGATGTCGACAGTCTGAACAGAAGGTTCCGTCAGTGTCAGAACCGGGGATTCAAACAGCCAGTCACCGGCAGCAAATGAGGTAGTGATTCCCAGGAACCTTTTCTGCGTGACCATAGCGTCAGTGCAGTTCACATAACCGGAATTGTTGACATCAGCCGCCAGGAGCTTCAACCCGGTCAGTGTGACCAGTCCCAGGTAATTCTTAAGGATGATGAGGGCGTCGGTATTATTTACACCACCCCAGGGATGGGCTGGGGTTACTTTAATTACGTAACTCCCGGGCAAAACATTCTGGAAAGAATATGTGCCATCGTTACCGGTAATGGTCGTTATTAACACATTGTTGCCTTGTTTCAGGTCCACCGTGGCGTTGCCCAGAGGCGTGCCGGCAGCGTTGTCGTATCTCACACTTCCCTGTATGGTTGAACCGGAATTGTTCACGGAGAGGAAAGCCGTGTCTGCGTTAACCGGCAGGTTGCAAATAATTGAACTCATCGTAGCTACAGGCATCATCGCCGATGCAGGAATCATCAAAAAGTAAAAAGATATACAAGAAAGAAGCACGAGTCTGATCATTTTTGCCATAACATGTTTTATTAAGGTTGTGATTCACAAACCTACATGAAATTTTCCATTTCACAAACACGCCATGAATAACATCAAGTACGTTCCCTCTGACCATTGGAATCAAATTGTTTTACAGAGGAAGCTTACATAAAAACAGAATGGTTGAAAGATTTTTATGCATGCAAGCTGCAAGCATATAGGTGACAATTTTGGGATGTCATCTATAACCGCCCATTCAGATGACATCTAAAACCGCCCTTTGGGATGACATCTAAAACCGGCCTTTCGGATGACATCTAAAACAGCCCTTTGGGAGGACATCTAAAACCGGCCTTTCGGATGACATCTAAAACCGCCCATTCAGATGACATCTAAAACCGCCCTTTGGGATGACATCTAAAGTCGGCCTTTTGGATGACATCTAAAGCCGCCCTTTCGGATGACATCCCAAACCGCCTATTCGGATGACATCCCAACCTGATCCCAAACTAAACTTTTCCCTATATTGCAGTAATGTAAATTTCCTTAATTCCGATTGATGATGAGAAAATGTCTTCTTTTGCTAAATATCCTGATAATCAATAATATATCATATTCTCAATTTGATGGCCGACAGAAACAATTGTTGGATTTTACCGTCCAAACAAAAGGATGGGTGGAAGGATTCTCACAAAGTACAGGATCCAATGATTTCACCTACCACAGCCTGAGGGACGATGTTTCTGCCTGCCTGCTGACAAGGTGTACCGACGGAAAAATGACCATTGAATGGGAAACTGCCGATGCTCCGTTTAACATTACCGGCGGGGCTACCTTTCTGTGGCTGGCAGCCATGGATATGACCGGAAAGCAGTTGCATTTTGATGTGTATGTTAATGATATTAAACGGTTTAGTATACTATCAGGAAAACAGGATCAATGGATGCTGTCAAACCCTGAGGGAGCTGCTTTATCCTATAAGGGGTTTATGAAGGACCAGTTCGACGATACTCACGGGTATATGAGCCTGCACGCACCCAAAGGCTGGTTAACGCCAGGAAAGCCGCTGAAGATCAAAATGACGGGTGAGGCTGCCGGTGATAATACCTGGATCATTGTGTACAAGGCCAAGGATGCCTTAGCTTTTGTTCAGAAACAAGCCGCCTTCGAATCCGGCACTGTTGATAACCTGAACCCTGAAGGGAGACAGATCCAATTGCTGCCTTCCGGATTTCTCCTGGCTGACGATAGTATAACGAAAGATGGCCATCATTTGCTTCATAATCGCCTGATATACAACCCTTCAGCGATTAAACGGTTCAGCGATCTATCCGTGTCCGGGCTGGCAGATGGTACGGTACTTCTGATGAATTCCAGTCACCAGGACATCGCCTGGATGGACAACATCGATAATTGTGTCGCGATGAGGGATACCATGTTGCTGACACCCCTGCTAAACCATATTAAATCGAATCCCGGATATCATTTTGATATTGAGGATGTTCTGATGGTAAAGGAATATCTTCGACGGCATCCGGAGAGAAAATATGAGCTAACCAGGTTGCTGAAGAACGGTACTTTATCCTGTGGCTCTTCCTATACCCAGCCCTATGAGGAAATGTATTCCGGAGAAGCCCTGGTGCGTCAGTTCTACCTTGGCACGCGCTGGCTGAAAAAGGAATGTGAGGGTTACCAGTCCAATACTTACTGGAATGAAGATGTTCCGGCCAGGACCCTTCAGATGGCGCAGATCCTTAAGAAATGCGGAACCCAGTACCTGATGATCAGCCGTCAGGAGGAAGGCTTGTTCAACTGGTATAGTCCGGATGGTTCTTACGTAACTGGTTATTCCCCCGGGCAATACGGTAACGCCTTTCCCTGGCTTCAGAAAAATTTCTCTTCTTCTGCCTGGTATCTTTCCGGTACTTTGCTGAAATACAGTACATTCTTTACGTCAGTGGCTTCCAACCCGGTAATACCGGTACTTTCCGACCAGGACATGAGCCCTGCCGGGGATTACAGTCTCCTGATCAACAATTGGAACAGCATCACTTGCATAAAGGATGGAAACGGGAAGTCGCAACCCCTGAAGTTGCCGCCGTTCAGAACTGCTACGGCTCCTGAATTCTTTAAAGCCCTGGAGGGATCCGGAGCTGTCTTGCCTGCCATTCATGGGGAACGACCCGATATCTGGGAATATATCCATGGTCCGTCTCACCAGAAAGCCATTCAGTCCGGCCGGGAAGGCGATCTGCTGCTGACAGCCGCCGAAAAGTTTTCTACCATTGCTGCCATGGTCCTTCACAACTTTGATGATTACCCACAGGACAGGCTCACCCGGGCATGGGAAGCAAAGATCTATCCCGACCATGGCTGGGGAGGGAAAGGAGGGATTTCTACTGACAGCGTTTTTGCCCGGAAATATGAGTTTGCCAGGACGGAAGCCATGGAAATGCTCGAAAAAGCAACGATTTCACTGTCCGGGAACGTGAAAACCGATCTGCATAAAGGCATTCCTGTGGTCGTATTTAACAGCCTGAGCTGGGAGCGGACTGATATCGTTAAGGTCAGGGTAGCCTTTACAGAAGACAGGGCTCAATGGATCAGGGTGAAAGATGCCTCAGGTAAACAACTGGCCACTCAACTGGAAAATGTCGTCACAGATAAAGAGGGGAATATTCAATCAGCAGAAATTCAGTTTGTTGCAGATAAAGTGCCTTCCATTGGCTATAAAACCTTCTACCTGACTCCTGCCGGTAAGCCACAAACAATAACCGTGACCAAATTCAGGGGTAACTATGAAAACCGCTATTACAAGGTGGAATTCGGAAAGGGAGGACTCACACAGATTTTTGATAAACAATTGAATGAAAGCCTGTTAGATACCGGTTTTTTCGCCGGAGGAGAGGTTTTTACGCTGAGATCGGTGGGGGAAGATGCAGGAGAATTTGCTGATGTGCAACAACCGGACTGGGAAGGTTTCGACCGGACTGGCAATTATACCCTTCAATGGCAACGGGTTAGCGAAGGTCCGGTGACCAGCACCTTTGTGATGCGGCAGCCGATCCGGAATACGGTGGTTGAGCAAAAAGTGACGTTCTATCACTCACTGAAGAAGATTGATTTTGAAACTGCTTTATTGAATTGGGATGGCACGATGTTCCGGGAGTACCGGATGGCTTTCCCGCTAAAGATGGACTCTGCAGAGATAGCATATGAAGTTCCCTTCGGAATGGTAAGGGTTGGAAAAGATGAAATGGCCGGAGCCCCCGGTGAACGGTACACCACCGAATGTAAAGACATCCATCCCAGGTCAATCCTTAACTGGATAGGTGCCTCCTCACGGAATCTGGGTATCACCATTAGTTCCGGTGTTGCCGTAGCCGATTATATTCTTCCCTCCGACCTAACAAATCATAACCCCCATAACCCCCATAACCCCCATAACCCCCATAACCCCCATAACCCCCATAACCTCCATAACCCCCATAACCTCCATAACCTCCATAACCCCCATAACCTTCTCCAACCGCTGCTCCTCGCCTCCCGGCTATCCCCAAACCGGCGATCATCATTATTTTTTCTCGCTGACCTCCCATTTACCGGGTTGGATCAATGATTTCCACCATGGTTATGAAGCCAATGAAAAACTCATACCAGTATTTAATCCATCAACATCTGTAACAGCTTCATTATCTGATGAATACAGCTTTTTCTCAGTCAATGCAGAAAACGTGATGATCTCCACTATCAAAAAGGCAGAAGATGATAACAATGTCGTCATCCGCTTGTATGATGCCACCGGAAAAGACTCGGATGTGACAATTACCTCATTTACAGACGTTAAGCAGGCTCTCCAGACCAATATGCTGGAAGAGAATGGAAAAACCGTAAAATCTGAGAAAAACAGCATAACCCTTCACCTGGGGCATCATGCTATTGAGACATTTGAGTTCCTTTATTGATTTTTTTAAGGATAATATTTATAAATATCCTTTCGATGAAGTACTCTTTCAAAAATGATTGTCTCTTTTTCTAGTCTGATCCCTACCCTGTAGTTTCCAAATCTGCAACTTCCTCAAAAAGAAAGTGTTCAATACGTTTTCTTTCTTTCAGCTGAAGTGATGATAATTCTCTTAAGAAGGTTTTATTAACCTGAATTTTCAAATCTCACTTCTTCCTGAGATGATAAATTTCTTTCGCCTCTTCCAACGTCAGTCGATTTGAATCGTCATTTTCTTCAATAAGTTGTGCAAGCGCATAGTCTTCCAGAAGCTGTTCCATTTTTTCAAACGTTTTAATACTTACCTGAACAGCAACAGGTTTCTTTTTCTCATCCAGTACAATTTTCTTATTGATATTGAGCATGATACTTAAAATGGGACTGTAAAATTACAATTTCATTTCAAAAATCAGTTTGATAACCCATTAAAATAATATTGCGTTTGGCTATAGTTCAGTTATTTTAAAAGAATTATTAATTGAAATTCAGTTGCGATACCTTTATTTTGAATATTCGCCGATCACCGTATTCAGTGTATTTTCGCAAACCTTACAGTACTTCATGTGACGGGTAAACATGATACAGTCGAGCTGGGAGCGGTATAAGCCTTTTTGCTGGTAACCGGCCCCTTCAAAAGCACCCACTTTGTCCTTATACTTTTTCTGGCTGAAGAAGGCATTTTCCTGTTGATACTGTCGCAGGAACAAGGCCTCCATTATCTCTTCCGGGACCCTGGCTTTTCTCAGGCTGTCGCGTTCTTTCTGAATTTTATATCCGAATTTGTCGAATTCATCCTTGTTCCAGGGTGTTGGCAGAGGCGTAACCGGCTCCAGCAGCGCTTTCCACTTCACATTGCTCTTGTCAAAAAGAGCGGTAATATTCGTTTCCCAGGGTTCCACCTTTACCGGCTGGACCTCGTAAGCCACTGCAGATGTATAATACTCATCGGCCAGGGCAGCCATATGGTGTCCCAGCTCATGGACCATGATGTAATCGGCGTATTTGTTATCGGCTGAAACGGTGGTATAGAGGTTGTAAATGCCGCCGCCGCCATAGGTCCGTTCGTTGACAACGATGACCATGAAATCATAGGGAACAGCAGAGGCCACATTGCGGATCGTCTTGTTGTCGTATGAAAGCACATATCTCTCCGAGTCAAAAGCCCCGTATTGGGCCGAAAGCGGCGTTCTTTTGAAAACGCCGGGGTGGGGTTTGCAAACCCCGCTTTCTTCTGCCGGGGTCTCCACCGCGCGGATATTCATGTCTTTGCTCCTAGTCCTGAACGGTTCGGCACTTAACAGGACATCCGACAGCCGTTTGGCGTCTTTGCGGAACTTATCCATCTCAGTCTTCGAATACCCGTCTCCCAAAATCACAATATCCAGTTTCTCACTGGCAGGACCATTCTCCAGGATGACATCCACCTTCTCTGTATGCCTTAATTCAGCCGGGTTTACCTGCCGGTTTGCCGGGTCGATGTCGGTGGCCCAGATTTGACGGAAAGTGTTGGTTGAATCTCTTTTCTCCAGCAGTATTGTCACCGGTTTCAGGGGCCAGGGAAAGCGCATAGACTCGTGAAAGGTGCCCCAGACACTGTCGGCTTCCGGAGTGGTCTGCCATTCCCCGAAGATAGAGGCAAAACCCCGTGAATAAAGCAACACTCTTGATTCTTTATCAATTACCTTAAAAAAATACAGTCCCAATCCCAGTTTGTCGAGGAGGTTCTTCTGACTTCCCGGCCAGACCCCGTCAGTAACAACCCTGTCCACAGCAAAGTGTTCCTCTTTCACCGTTCCCGAATGGAAGTAATCCAGCCGCATGGTCTTATCGAGGAAATAATCCCTGAAATTCACATTTCCTTTATCAATAACGGTTATCTCTGCAGTCTTCATAGTGCCGGTCTGCCCTGTCTGTTGATGTTTCTGCCTGCAGGACGCAAAAACGAGTATACTTAAAGCGAGTACAATAATTTTTTTCATAATTATCTGGATTTCTTGAGGTAAAAGTAAGGTATTATCGAATAGACTTCAGTTTTTCAGTGTACCGGTGTACCGATATACCAGTGTACCAATTAATTACTGGTACACTGGTATGCTGAATAACTGTCATTTACTGAAAGAGAGGCCGGCTTTTCCGCCAGCTTCTTTTCGGAGTAACCCAGCCGCTTACTTCTCAATGATCATTTGCATCGTCTTGCTGAAATCCCGGGTATCTCCTTTTACCTTCAGGGTATATTGATAAATACCCGGCGCCAGTGAGTTAAGCTGAATGATTTCCTTCTTAAGCCCGGCATCCTGAACTGCATCCACCGCGGTCAGTAATGTACGTCCAAGCAAATCAGTGATTACCAGACTAACTTTTCCTTTCTCGGGCAGGTAATACGAAATATCTGTATAATCAGAGAAAGGATTGGGTGTATTTTGGCTCAGATAATATTGGTTCTGAGACCAGTGCAAGTTTGGTATGCTTAGGTTAATATGTTCATAAGCAGTTGTATTCCCATCGGTGATCTGGCTGGAAGCATCGAGTGACCATTGGCTGAAACCGATAAATTCAAGAGATGTAACAGAACATCTCAAGGTCAGCAAGATATCATCCGGCATGAGTTGCACGGTTTTCAGGCTGTACCAGGCAATTTTCAGCAAATTCCCATCCATATGCCAAACCAGGGTTCCTTCGAAGTTGGCTACAACATCATTGACAACCAGACAATTAACTGGTATTTCAATGATCATTGAGATTGAACCAATTTCTATTTGGCTTTTGATACACATTGGGATATCAATCTTTGTATTGTATAATGTTATAGATTTTGAAAATTTTCCTTTATGATTTTGTGGAAGTTCTTTGCATCTTCCAGAAGAAGAAGTATTTCAGATGCTACCGGCATATCGGTAGCTTCGTAATCACCCTGTATCCTTTTTACATAAGCTCTTTGTACAATCTTATTCATTTCTGTGGTCAACTTCCCGGTATGAACAAATTCTTTATTGAACCACCCTAGAAGTTTTCCGTGTTTTGAGGTGGGAAAATTATGTTTAAGGGCCAGGGCAAGGAGCAGGTAAAATATACTGTAATAAATCCGGTTGGATGCGCCCCGTAACATATTTGCATCAATCAGATACTCAGCCTCTTGTAAGGTGGACTCCGCCATTTCAATCCGGTACCGGATCAATTCTGACTTAATATCCATTTCATCAGGCATAGATCCCCTGAGTTAATGCATTTTTAAAAATGGGCTCCTGTCCTTTTATCCCATGCTGAATTTCTTCTTCTGTAATAAAATGGATATCTGTTAGTATGTTGTAATCCAGGGCAATATCAAAAACGTTATCCATTATTTCCCGTTTTTTCCGCCAGTCAACGCTTAAAGAAAGTACTATAAGTAAATCATAATCAGCATATTCCCCAGCCTTGCCGGATGCCCTGGAGCCAAACAAGATCACATCCCTGATGGCGTTTCCATACCTGGCCCGGAGATTTTTCTTAATAGTCTTTAATATTTCGATGTCCGGGTTCATCCTCCTATCTAATTATGAAATTTAATGATTTGATAATAAGGTTGTTATGATTAATTTTTGGTCGGGTTTGAGGTTTTCAGAATACGTTTAACCGGGTACTTTTTCCTTTTTGAGTTAAATCCTTATTTTCTGCCTTAGTCAGTATGCCAATAAGGTGAAGGAAAGGTACGGATTTTTTTGGCGAATAATCCATCTGAAATTAGTTTGTAAACATTCTAAATAAATATGTGGTGATTGTTATAGATACTAAAGCACACACTTACAGTTAATTAATTAATTTTTTACAGGATTGGTGACGCTTATTTTGATGTAAATGAGGATCTTGTCGTGAACACTCCTGGTTATTTCCTTCAGTTTTTCAGTGTACCGGTGTGCCGATATACCAGTGTACCAATTAATTATTGGTACACTGGTATGCTGGTACACTGAATAACTGTCATTTACCGAAAGAGAGACCGGCTTTTACGCCTTTGAATTTTGAAATTATCTATTCAATTTTGATTTTGATATTTGAAAAATCTATGTTAAATTTGCCCTTTAAAAGTTAAATCGATGTATCTTTCCAGGACAATTGACCAGGATTTGAAGGATTGGAAAAATGATCCTTTCCGCAAGCCTCTTATATTAAGAGGAGCCAGGCAGGTTGGTAAATCTTCAGCTGTAAGGGAGTTGTCCCGTTCTTTTGACTACTTTCTTGAGGTTAATTTTGAAGAAAGGAAACAGGTTCAAACGCTGTTCGCCGGTGATTTATCTCCAAAAGAGTTGTGTGAGAACCTTTCAGTGTTATATAAGATTCCCATCATTGCCGGAAAAACATTGGTATTTTTCGATGAAATCCAGTCTTGTATTCCTGCCATATCTTCTTTACGGTTTTTCTTTGAATTAATGCCTGAGCTTCATATAATTGCCGCGGGCTCTCTTCTGGAATTTGCCATGGAAGAGATACCATCCTTTGGTGTAGGAAGGTTACGAACGCTGTTTATTTATCCGTTTTCCTTTGATGAATTTCTATTGGCTATGAAGGAAGACGATCTGCTTTATACAATGCAAAAGACTTCACTGCAACATCCTCTGAATGAGGCTCTTCATCAGAAGCTGATCATATACCTCAAACGCTTTCTGGTGCTTGGAGGAATGCCGGAAGTGATGAGCAGATATTCCCAAACACGGGATTTACTGGCTTGCCAGTTGGTTCTTGATGATCTGCTTATTACTTTACAGGCAGACTTCACAAAATATAAGAAAAGAGTTCCTCCTTCAAGGTTATTGGAGGTATTTGGTTCCGTGGCCCGGCAAACCGGAAGTAAATTTGTATATTCACAAGTACCCTCTGAATCGAGCCAATTTCATATTAAAGACGCCCTGGAATTGCTTATCATGTCAGGATTGGTTATTCCGGTTGTACACACTTCCGGTAATGGAGTTCCTATTGGTGCAGAAAGTAACCTGAAGAAAAGGAAGATGCTTATTTTTGATACCGGTATCTTCCAGCGATTGATGGATCTTGAAATTTCTGAAATTCTTTTTCAGGATAGCTTTAGTCAGGTAAACAAAGGTTCTATAGCCGAGTTATTTGTCGGGCTCGAACTATTAAAATCGGCCTCCCCGTTTCAGCAGCAGCAACTATATTATTGGCAAAGAGAAGTATTAAACAGTAATGCGGAAATTGATTATCTGGTTCAATTAAAGCAAGAAATACTTCCTGTTGAAGTCAAAGCGGGAACAAGTGGCTCGATGCAAAGTTTGTTCCTGTTTCTGAATGAGAAAAAAAGACCATTGGGCATTCGCTTTTCGCTTGAAAATTATTCCTCATACGATAGAATAAAAGTGTTCCCGTTATATGCTGTTAAGAATTTTTATTCAGAATATGCAAAACAATAGCAGTAGGGAATTCTTTAAGAACACTTTTTTTTGTGAAAACCACAAACCATTTTACCTTTACCCTGTTAATCTGGATGTAAAACCTAAAAACTGATAACAGCAAAGCCTATGAAAAAAATTGCACTCTTTTTGCTTGCAGTAATAGTCTTAAGTACAAGCACTTATGCCAGTGGTAAGAAAAGAAAACCTGTCCGGGGCCGCGGTAAAAGCCAGTCCTCCATGGGTTACTACAGTTTTTCTGTAGGTCCGTCTCTGGCATTGGGTGATTATGCAGCGAAGGCACCCAACGAGCAATTTGGAAATGCCAAAACCTTTTTACATTTGGATATTGCTAACATGGGTTTTAATCTGAGCGAAAATTTCGGCATCAGTGCCCTGGTCACGCTGGGAGCCAATAAGTTTAATGCCAAGGAAGTGACTGGGTTTCAGGATAATAACTCATATTGGATATACAGTGGCATTATGGTCGGGCCCTTTGTCACCTTTCCCGCAGGAGACCTGGTTTCCATCGATTTCAGACCTGTGGCGGGTTTTACCTATGATTTTTCACCAGAAGCCAATAGTGCAGGCTCCGGTTGGATCATCAAGAGTGCAAACACCACTTCATTCGGTTTCGATATTGGAGCTTCAATGCGGTATCATATGACCGATCACCTGGACCTTGCATTGAACCTTGATTATTTCAGCACCAAACCGGATTTCAAGGTGAAAATGGATTTGATGAACAACCTTGTTATCACAGAAGTTTCAGTGAAACAGCAAATTACGGTATTGGGAATCGGTGCCGGTCTGGCGTTTCGTTTCTGATTCTTCTTCTTCTCTTTTACGAAAAAACCCTGACAGGGTCTGACCCTTTCAGGATTAACCGTTTACACGAAGAAACCCTGACGAGGTTACAAACCTTGACAGGGTTAATTTTTATATAATCCTGTTTACGCTATTATTATTAATTTTGCGCCTTAAAACTGAAGCCATGGGAAGAGCCTATGAATACAGGAAAGCCAGGAAAATGAAGCGTTGGAGCAATATGGCCAGGGTCTTTACCAGGCTGGCCAAGGATATCGAGATTGCGGTGAAGTCGGGAGGAGGAGATCCCAACATGATGCAACCGACTATAAGGAAGTGGTATATGAAGGCTATGCCCCCCATGGCATTGCCCTGGTGGTAGAAACGGCTACCGATAATCCCGTTCGTACCGTGGCCAACGTCCGCAGCTATTTCAACAAGTATAACGGCAGCCTGGGGACCATGGGCATGCTCGACCATATGTTCGACCGGAAATGTACCTTTAAAGTTACTATGAAGGAGGGTGTCGATGTGGAAGACCTGGAACTGGAACTGATCGACTACGGCGTGGATGAGGTTTTTGTTGATGAGGGGGAAATGATGGTATATGCTGATTTTCAACATTTTGGACCGGTGCAGAAATACCTGGAGGAAAACGACTGGGAGATCAAAGCCTTTGCCTTCGAACGAATCCCCACCGATACCAAAGAGCTAACGCCCGACCAGCAAGCCGATGTCGACAAACTCATCGAACGACTGGAAGAAGATGATGATGTACTGAACGTTTTTCATAATATCCGGTGAACTGTTAAAAGGCAGTCGGCAGTCGGCAGTCGGCAGTTGGCAGTCAGCAGTTGGCAGTCGGCAGTCGGCAGTTGGCAGTCAGCAGTTGGCAGTTGGCAGTTGGCAGTTGGCAGTCAGCAGTTGGCAGTCGGCAGTCGGCAGTCGGCAGTTGGCAGTTGGAATCCTTTATCCCTGATCCCTGATCCCTGATCCCCGTTCCCCGATCACCGACCCCTCATTCCTTCACCACCCTCAATACCACCACAAAACCCTCAGACACTACTTTAACCGGATACACCCCCACAGCCAAAGAAGACATATCCAGCTGCACCTTCTTTTCAAGGGTGATGTCGGTGGTCAGGTCAATTACTTCTCTTCCAAGGTTGTCAAAAATAATAATGCGGGTAATCCCGGTGGATATGTTGTTGAAATTCAATGTGAAAGAGGATGATGTGGGATTTGGATACAAGCGCAACGGGGGATTGTTATTTATTGATGAGGGAAGGACCGAAAGGTAAAAATCCTCCAAAGCACAACTGCCCTGATTATCGCATCCCCTGACTAATATTCTGATGGGAAAGGTTGTTTTTTCAGCATTCACAAGGGTTATCGTGGTGCTAAGGTTTGAAAAAACAAACCAGTCGGGCAAACCGGCCGGATCGGCTGCGTACAGCTGAGTATTAACGCTGTCTCCTTTATCTTCATCATAGAAAATGTCCTTTGGGAGGCCGAAAACAGTGGAGGTTCCTTCAGGAAAGACGGTATCGGCAGGCGGATGGATGACAACCGGCGGATCATTTACATCCAATACATTGATAGTGAATATTTTGTTTAGTGTATGTCCCCTGGAATCGGTCGTTGAAAGACAAACCATGTGAAGGGAATCTTCTTCATAATTATAGGAGAAGGCCGTTGACAGCAAATTACCCTGAAGGTGGAAGAGGTTGTTTTCGAATGAGTTACCTTCAATGGAAGAGAACTGATACTGAAACACTTCATTCGTATCGGGGTCGAGGGTCGATAATTCCCCTAGAATAAACCCGGCTGGTTCATTTTCCCTGACGACATGAGTGGTAAGCAACAGATCAGAAGGGGGTTTGTTGGTGGAATATTCGTACACTCCCATATCAACGGTATCCATTTCTATCCTGGGATTACCGTCGAGATCTTTTAACGGTATGAGAAGCCCCGTTGTATCCGGGTTTCCGCGGTTAACGCAGGGTGAGATCGCCTGCAGATGGAAATCTCCCGTCACGGGATCGATGAACAAGGGATCAATACTGCTGTTATGGTCGTACCCCCCCTGAAAGCTATAGGTGGAAGAAGGATCATCATACACAACGAGGTCGTCTTTTCCTCCTTCAAGGTTACAATACCGTATCGTATCCATCGTCCCTGAGTTGCCAAAACCGATCTGACAGGGAATTTCATATCCCATATTACCCCTGAAAATACAATTTTGCACATTGAGGTGAGCGAAATCGACATACAATCCTCCCCCGTTTTTACGGGCCATATTTCCGGTAAAAGTATTGTTAATCAAATAAATACATACTGATACGGAGGCTGAGCTGAATTGTATTCCACCTCCGGACATAAAGGAAGTGTTATGGTTAAAGAGGTTACCCGTTATTTTAATATTATAGAGATAATCAGCATATAAACCGCCGCCTCCGTAAACCGCCAGGTTTTCCGTAAAACGGTTATTGCTTATTGTTGCAGCAGAATTGGACAGATATATCCCGCCTCCTTCACCAAAATCCTTACCGGCATAATTATGATGAAAATTGTTTTTTTCGATAAGCGGATCACAAAATAACACAAATAATCCTGCTCCCTGCGACCAGGTTCTGTAAATGGCATCTCCGCTAAGGGTGTTGCTGTAAATCTCATTATGAATTACGTTTGCCTGGCTGCTTTCCAGGTAAATTCCTCCTCCACGGCATGAGCCCATATCGACACATTTCCCGTAACATTCATTATGGTGAATATGGCAATGGCTGATCATCACACTGGAATTCATCACCCAGATCCCGGCACCAAGGGCAGTAGCCGAATTTTCGATTATGGAGCTTGAAATGGCCAGGTTGTTTCTTATGGTAGAATAGTTGATTTTCAATTTATTACAGGCGTTGACCCGGATACCCCCTCCCTGTGCCTTAATGATACCGCTGCCATTGGCTCTTCCGTATTCAACGATTGTAAATTCCAGATAAGAAGTGTCCTGGTAATAGTCACCATAGAACCACAATGCGTTCCATCCTGTAAAGGTCCGGTTGTAATAACCGGTTGTATCGGCTACGGTAAACCTGATGGAGTCCAGGGGGGTTCCCCGGGCAAGGAGCCGTGAATGATCCATCTTTAAATAATAATAACCCTGGAAAATGACGTTGACCCCCGGATCGATGGTAAGCGTTGAATCATACTGTACTTCCAGATTGCCCTGAACCAGGTAAGGAGAGCCGGTGACTGTCCAGTGCTGCCCCCCGACTTTTCCGGCAGGGACGGGCGTTTGCGCGTATAAACGGTTGTAACCACTTGACAGCAGACACATAAACAGGATAAGTATGGTGGGAAGTTGCTTCATCCGGTCATGATTAATGTACGACAATCATTCTGGACAATGTTTTCCCCGGTTTGGTGATCCTGAGGATATAGACGCCGGATGATAATTGCGAAAGGTCAAGAACGGATTCTGAACCTCCTTTAACGACTGGGATTGACTGGCTGAACACCTTTCTTCCGGCCGGATCAAACCCTTCTGTCGTCATCACTCCATCTGACTCAATGAGGGTGAAAAGGGTGATCCTTTCCCTGGCTGGGTTTGGATAAAGAAGCACATAATCATTGGTCAGACTTGCTTTTATTGGATCAAAAACAACCTTAATAGTCATTGAATCAGTGGCATACAAACCTTGCCGGTCTCTTGCCCTGATAAGAAAATGAGAGATACCGGTATCTGAAATAGTTGGGAAGCCGGCGAAGGAAAAAGGTGATTGAGGTGATTGAGGTGATTGAGGTGATTGAGGTGAGATGGAGAGCCAGTTTGAGGGGGTTAATGAATCACCTGAAATGTTGATATTCAGTGTGTCATGGAAATCCGGGTCTGAAAACTGACCGGCAGGGAGGGTAAAGTTAAATTCACGATAGGCATAGGCAGTGATTGTACGGATTGGGAACTGAAGGACGGGGGGTTCATTGACGTCGGTTACATGGATTTCCAGTATTTTTTCCAGAAATAGCGGGGGGTTGCCATTATCGGTGGTACGGATACGCAGTGTAAGCAAAGAGTCCGTTTCATAATCGGCCCGGGCATTCAGCATCAGGCTGTCATTCCAAAGGTAGAACATGCCATTATCTGCGCTGCCGGAGCCGGTTACCAGGGAATAGGTGTGCTGATCAACAGTATTGGTGTCGGCAGTGAACAACCTGCCGATGGATGTTCCCACTTCTTTGTTTTCAGGAATGACAAAATTTGAGGACCAGATTTCTCCCGGTGCATAATTGGGCTGTATCACCTGAAGGGAAAAGATACGGCAAAGCGACAGCCCGCCTGAGTCGGTTGTTTTTACACGGATAGAAAAGGTTTCGTGATTTCCTGGAAGAATAGACTGATTGAGGATCAGCGTGTTCCCGGCGATAAGGAAACTGTTATTGCTGGTATCTCCCACACCGGCTACCAATTGCCAGGTGTGCTGGTCGGCAGAATCCGGGTCCATGGTTGCAAAGTGGCCGATGATCTCTCCGGGAAGCAGGGTGTCAGGAATATCCGTGGACGAGAGCATCAATGCGGTGGGAATTTCATTCACATCCAGCACCTTAATCTTTATGATCCGCTGGTAGTGAAAATTGGGATAACCATTATCGGTCGTCTGTATCCTCACAGAACAAAGCGATTGTGTTTCATGATCCAGCAAAGTGCTTGTAACCAGCTGATCTCCTGAGATCTGAAAATATCCGTTATCCTGTGAACCGGGACCGGTTACCAGGGTGTACTGGTGCAGGTCTGTAAAATCGGGATCATCAGTGCTGAAGGTGCCGATGAGTGTTCCCGTAGGCATGTTTTCTGCCACGGTGGAGTCGCTGAGAAATATATTTAGGGGAGGTGAATTATTGGTGATAAACTCATAAGGGCCCAGGTCGATAAAGGTGCCCATAATACGGTTATTTCCATCCATATCCAGCGGGAAAGTGGTGACATTGGTAGAAGGATCGCCACTGTTGATGCAGGGAGAAGAAGGGGACAAATGCCAGTCGGCTGCCAGGGCATTGTAATCATTGCCTGCAGCGGTTGTCGGGTTGGTGAACCCCGGGAAAGTATCCATATTGTTTTCACTCAACCCGAAGAAATAGACAATGGGATAAATGGCCGTCTCCAGATTCTCTATATTATTGTAGATCAGGACCGGAAGACAGGAATCATGAAGAACGATGTTCTGTTCGGACAATCCGCCAAATTCGGTACGGTTTCCATATATAATATTATTACACAGAACAGGGCTTGAACAATCTGAGCAATAAATCCCGGGAGCTACATAAGCATAGTTGTTGCAGATACTGTTATTGATGATGAAGGGTTTTGAGCCGTAAACACAGCTGAAAGCTCCTCCGCTTCCCATCTGGTTGTTGTTCATGACATTGTTGGCAACCAGGGGGTTACAAAAAGCTACTTCTATAGCGCCTCCGCCTGATGTTGCTTCATTGTTCACCAGAAAATTGCCGACAATCCTGGCATCGTCAGAATATCCGCAATAAATTCCGGCTCCGGAACCTTCGGTATAATTCTGATAGATACGGTTGTTGTATATTTTTGCTTCGGAATTAGCCAGAAACAATCCGCCTCCCTCACCCATGGTAGCGTTGGCCTGGATGTCGCAGCCCTCAACCCTTATCATTCCGCCGGAGACGAGAATTCCGCCTCCTTCAGCGAGACAATGATTACACCGGATCACACTATTGGTAAGTGCGACATTACACAAAGAAAAATATCCGGCACCGCCTATAATATTGCCTTCATTGAATTCTATTGAACATCTGTCAATAAAAAAGTTGGAAGAGGTACCATAGAGGGCTCCTCCTCCGTCCCAGGCCTGGTTATGAGAAAAGCTACAATTCTGAAAATGAAGGTAGTAGTAATTTTCCCCCAAAATGGCGCCACCACAGGCAAGCAGGTCCAGACCGGCAGATTTCCCACCGGTAAAGCTGCAATAGGCAAAAAAGGAAGTATCGGTCGTATTATTCTTAAACCTTATCCCATGCCATCCTGCAGTGCTGTTATAAGGTTTGAAGCGGATACTGTCGGACGGGGAGCCAACAGCAGTGATCTTTCCTCCGACATAAAAAATAAAGTTGTTCTTGAAAAGAATGGTATTCCCGGGAAGTATCGTCAGTTCCAGACCGGAAGGAAGCACAAGATCTCCTTCCACATAAACTGTGTCATAGTTCCAGGTGGCACTTTGGGTCATGACACCCGAGATGTTGAGAATATTCTGGGATGCCAGTAAAAATGGACAAAGCAGCAGGTAACAGCAAATGAAGTTTCCCTTCATTTTCATGAGTGGGAGGAAAGAATTGTATTGGCGAATTTAATAATAAATTCAGTGTGCAGGTTTGCAGGTTGGCAAGTTTGCAAGTGATAATCACTGAAGAATCAGTTTGCCGGTGAGGGGAAGAGAATGGCCGTTTGATTCAGAGGTTATAAAATATACTCCGGCAGGCAGGGTATTCAGGTTGATTATCAGGGCGTTGCTATCGAGTTTATCTTCTGAAAAAACCCGTATTCCGGTAAGTGTTCTGACAAATATCCGGCATGGAATATTGGTGTAATTCGCCGGGAAACTGACCTGGCAGCTGGCATGAGCGGGATTGGGGTAAACGATCAGCTTTTCCGCTGCATTCTCCTGCTCCTTTATGCCGGCTCCGGGACCCCAGATATCAACAGCCCACTGGGGGTTGTCAATAAAAGGGTTACGATTTCCCTGGATGAGAAAAACCGCATCGTTTCGATCGGTTTCTTTCTGGGAAACTGGATCCTGGGTATTCCATTGTAACATCATGGTCTGGGCCCAGGGTTCAAGCTGAGAACCGTTGGTCATGTCGCTTCCGGGCCATCCGGCATCCTGGGTGTAATATCTTACCGACATGTAGAAATACGTCCTGGCAAAGTCGCCTTTGAAGGAATCGAGCGGTTCAAAAACGGTCCCTGTATATCCCGGGAAAGAGCAGTTACCCAGTTTGCTGCCGTTTTGCGAAGTCCAGGTGGCGTTTGTCACCTCTCCCAGCGGGAAATTGGACCTTTTATTGTTTACATAGCCATCGGTAGGGTAAATGTGAAAAAGATCCGTGTTCATAGGGGCGATATCCCCGAACCAGCTTACCGGCCAGGAATGTTCACGGTTATAACAGTCACCCTCCTGGGTATAGCCGCCGCACTGATCGGTGATAAAAGTAAATTCATAGGGAGGAGTACCTCCGGGCACGTCGGAATAGGGATCCCATACTTTATTATCGGGCTTTTTGTCGGTTTGCTGGAAATAATTCCAGATCGAGCTGTAAGAAACAACAGTTTGGTTATCAATGATATTATGCAAAGCGAGCTCTAAGGACTGCCCGTACAAACCAGACGCATCGTTGTAATATCCCGGTGGAATCTGGGAATAAGAGAGCTGGAAAACCGCACAAACCGAAACCAGCGTGGTTATAACAAATTTCATAAAATATTGATTTTTTGCAAAGATAATGAGGATTTTAGCATGAATGGAGAATGGTAAATATCTGATACCGGTTATGTAATAATTTTCCATACTTTTGGCTTACACCCATGAAGACCCTCCGGTATTATTTTATCCCCCTCTGCATTTACTGGGTTTCCCTGTTTATTCTGGTATGGGGATGGGGGTATAAGGATAGCTTTCTGATCCTCAATAGATTACATGCAGATTTTTTAGATGTTCCCATTTATCTGATCACCTGCCTGGGTGATTCATTGTTTGCCGCATCCCTGGCTGTGCTGCTATTTCCCAAACGGCTCAACATGCTGTTCCCCCTGATCATTTCTGTTATTCTCACCGGAATACTCGCCCAATTCCTGAAGCAGGTATTTTTCGATGACTGGGACCGTCCGTTGAAGGTGTTTGAGAACATGGCTGTTGTGCATACAGTGGGGAATTATCGGCTTTTCCAGCATTCCTTTCCTTCGGGGCATAGCGTTACCGTTGGCACTGTGTTTACTGTACTTGCCTGGTATATCAGGGAAAAAAGAGGATACCTAGTGTTATTCAGTTTGCTGTCCATCCTGGTTTCCTATACCCGCGTCTATACCGGCGCTCATTTTCCGGGTGATGTACTGGCAGGGAGTATTCTGGGAACTTTACTGACTATGGTAATTGTTTATTATTCAGCATGTTATATTGATGTTTGGATAACCAAAATGAAAACGTCGGTTAAAAAAATCCTTTCTGTTATCCTTTTGATTCTGGCCGGGTTGGGATTTGTTGTTTCAGTTTATGGCTTTTATTGGTCCTTTTTATTAATATAATGATAATTAGGCTCTTATTGTGAGCCGTTATCACTAAAATTCACTTTGTTATGAAGGCAGCTTTTATTCCCATGCTATGTATATTGACCCTGGATATTCAGGCGCAAAGTCCCGGCACATTGGATACTTCGTTTAATGGAAATGGTATGGTAATTTTGCAACCCGGGCTTATAACCAACAATGTTTATGATATGGCCGTAACCGCTGATCAGCGGATACTCCTCTGTGGTGTCACAAGCCTTACGGGAGATTATAGTTCAGATATTGCTGTCGGACGTCTTAATCAGGATGGGAGTATTGATAGTACTTTCGGTATCAACGGCTGGTATAAAAAGGACTTTTTCGGTCTCAACGATTTCGCTAACACCATGTACATCTTACCGGATCACAGGATACTGGTCGGAGGCGCAGTGTCTGTTACTGTTTCAAATGTGGCATTCATGATTATGCGACTAACGGAGGATGGACAAACAGACACTTCTTTCGGTAATGGCCTGGGTTATGTGATCACTGATATTAATACCGAAAGAGATTATATTAATGATATAACAGTTCAGCCGGATGGCAAGATTGTGGTGGCAGGGCGTACTCAGAAACCCGGTACTAATTTTGAACGGGGAGCCTTGGTCCGCCTATATGCGAATGGAGATATGGATAGTACTTTCAGCCAGGATGGAATGGTGATCTTTCATCTATTCACGGAATCAACCACTGTTTTATACGCTGTCGAGATATTGCCTGACGGAAAGATTATTGCGGCAGGTTATTCCGGGGACATTATTTCCCTCTACAGAATGTTGGTTGTCCGCTTTCTGTCAAACGGTGTGGTTGATACTGCATTCGGTGTTAATGGCTATTATCTGGGGCCCCAGGGGGTGATTGAAAGAGCCTGCGATATGATCTTTCAACCACCAAACAGAATCATTGCTGCCGGTTACCATTTGAATGCAGGAATGACTCAGTTTCTCCTGCTGGGTCTCGATACGACGGGAGTTCCGGATCCGGGTTTCGGAGTCAA
>JAPLDE010000055.1:0-1600 GCA_026391855.1 Bacteroidota bacterium
GCTTTCCGGAAGGAAGCGGTAAGATTGCCATTGACCGGGGTCAGGCCGGTATTGATGATCCTGAGCTTTACATGTTCATCCCCTAACCCGCAACCGTTCGCGGGAAGGACGATCTTATCCAGTTCCACCTCCTGGGGGCTGGGCAGCTCGATAGCAAAGTCATCAACAGAAATTCCCGAAGAAAAAACAAAATCATCTGAATTAAAGACAAAACGGAACTGAACCGGACTTGTCACATTGTTTAGCAAGCTGAGTTTGTATCTGCATTTTACCCATCCCTGTGAGTTTCCTGCCCATCCAAGCTGACCGGCAATGGGGATGTATGAATTGTACCAGTTTTCGCCCAGGGAATCATTCGAACTGCCCAGAAGCTGCCAGGTGAACCCATCCGTGGTATAATCGAGCCTCGCTCCGTCAGAATAATATTGTGTGTTATAATTTAACCAGAACGACAAGCGGGCATCAACCGCGTTGCTGAAATCAAAATAAGGCGAAACCAGCATGCAGTTTGCAGCAGTATTATAAGGACTCGTCAGATTGACATCCCAGGCGTTGGGCGGAGAATGGGCTGAATTCGTGTTTCCGTAAGAAGGTGTTCCCAGTTGCCAGAAATTCAGGTTGCCGAACTGAGGCGGTATCGCAGTAAACAAGCCTGTGAATACATCAAAATTATCAAAATAAGGCAACCCGAAATTTGTGAAAACTAAAAAGCAATTACTTCCTGTGACTGGTTTTCTGGCCATATTGTGCGACAGGGAGTTATCATAAGCAACAATATACCAGCAGATCTGATCACTCTGGTTTGACTGTGGAAGATAACCCAGCATAGTATCCTGGGTAAGGGGTATCATTCCGGCTGTATCCAGGGGTCCGTTATTGATAGAATACACAATAAAGGCGGTATCTATTCCGCTCTGGTCATGGATTCGGGCCCTTACAGCGAAAGGCCCGGAACTGAGCATCGTACCGCTTGGGTTACCGGGCATCATGGTGATGACGGGAGGATCCATCTCGGAACCGGCCATCACAACCTTTATATTGTCGATAAACCATCCCCGGTTATTGTTCGGACCGGCCGGAAGACTATCTTTCAGTTTAAACCTGAACATAACCGATGGCAGATCGGAGGCCAGGGAAGAAATATCAAAGGACTCCGATTTCCACCAGTTATTCATAGGAGTTGCTGAAGGTTGGAACGGGAACCAAAAATTGCCATAGCTGTTGCAGTTAAACAGGTTACCGTAAGCCCCAAACTGTCCAGTCCCGGTATACTGGGACTGTGTTAGCTTGGTCCAGGTGTTGCCTGAATTTGTTGATATTTCAACATAAGCGGCATCCGTATTGTCGATCTTGCAGATTTGCGAAAAGGAAAGAACTACGTTTGTGCTGCCAATAGTGCTGAATGGAGTGGATGTTAAATAAACCGTCTCCCCCGGGATCACCTGGCACGAATCCGACCGCAAACTCCCAATCCCCTTGTGAAGCCGGGTGTTGACAGCAAACCCGTAACCCGTAACCGGAGTACTTGATGAAACCATGCTGTCACACAGACTGGGAAGTTCAAAATTCTCATGAAAGACTACAACCTGGCCCTGCAGCA
>JAPLDE010000055.1:1626-41918 GCA_026391855.1 Bacteroidota bacterium
CTGCAGCATGATATGTATTAAAAACAGGAACCAGGTGGTCAGGAGTATTTGTCTCATAAACGGATGATTAGTCTTAATAAAAAGGTTTATAGCACCTTGTAAAGGTACAGGTTTAATATATCCCGAAAAAAAATTGTTTACTCACAGGTTTTTGAAGAATGAGTGTTAACGAGCTACCATCATTTTCCTGGCAATTCGTTCCTGCCCGAATTGCAGATAGTAATAATACATGCCTGCTGCCAGGTATTGGGTACTGATCCTGAACTGCTGTTCGCCATCACCGGCCATTTCCTGCTTACGGAATACCGTCCGGCCAAAATGATCGAAAATACCGAATTCAATGAACCCGGAATGGGGTAGTACAAAGATGAAAGTTGTACTGTTACCGGCCGGATTGGGAATATTCTGAAGCAGGGCAAAAGAGCTGTTCTGGTTTTCAGGAATATCTGTGTACAGTTCTTCCAGGACACTGCAAAGGGTGTCATTCCCCCTGTAACCGTCGTTCTCTTCGGAGGCGTAAACACATAAGTAATAGTATCCCAGGTATTTATAACTGTATTTTTGGATAAAGACATAGTCAAGTGAATCCCCGTGGTTCAACGGTTGGGAGGGATGACAATCTTCGGTGACGACTATCATTGAATCCGCTACGGCATATGCGACCGGGAATGAAGAAACCGGGTTCAAACCCCTGTTCATTATCCTGACCTGGACAACGGCTGAATCACCATGAATGGTCTGGCCGACAGGATTCATGATCTTTGTTACCGTCAGGTCGTATGGAGGAGGATTCACCGGCACAGTAATGCAAAGCGTGTCGTTAAAATAGTTCACATCTAAGGAAACATCGGTATATACACAGAGCGCGAAGGTCTCCAGGGGAGTAGGGATAGGACTGAAGGTGAACAGGGCTGTGGAATCCGGGGCCAGCAAACCTGTCCAGTAACCAATATTGACGGTGATCCCGTTGATCTGGTATTTAACCGGGATGGTATATAAGGTGTCGGTACCGAAGTTTCGGATTGCAACTGTCACCGGAAGGTCTGACCCGTATGTGATCTGACCGGATGGCTGACTGAAGGCAATGACACCCGCATCTTTCGGAATTTTATGCATACCTATCCTGAAATTATCAATAGCCCAGCCATCATAAGTCGTATTGTTGGCTGGTGTTGAAAAAGTAAACCGGAACTGTGAAGGACTGGCAAAATCATTAATGGTCGTCAGGTCGTATGCTGAGTAATGCCATCCGCTGATCCCGCCATTGCTTGTCCATCCTGCATTAAGGTTATTGTACCAGTTTGTCCCGCCGGGATCATCCATATATCCCAGTGTTTTCCATCCGGTGGTACTAAGGTATTCAATCTTTCCGCCATCAGGAAAGTTGGTATTCACCCAGTGGCTGAATTCCAGTATGTCATAGCCTCCCGCCAACAGGTTAAACATGGGAGAATACAGGTAATCGGGAGCGGAAGCTTTCGTATAGGGCCCGTCAAGGTTGGTCTTCCAGCAATAGGGGGGTGAGTATGCCGAGTTGATGACGGCAGAGGAAGGTGTCCCGTGTTCCCACTGGGTTCCCAAAGTATGCCAATCCGACTGGGCAGCATCATAACTGTCTTCATAAGGAACAGTGAACAGCTTAACCCCGTAAATATTCAGGATGGTTGATGTGTCATTGCTTAAGTTTCCGTCATCCGGCAACGAAGTATAAGCCTCCAGATTATAAAAGCCATCAGGTGATGGGTGGGGTGTAGTAAACTGATAAACAGCACTTTGTCCCGACAACAGGTTGCCTGTCCAGGTTTCAGTAACCGGGATACCATTACCGGCCACATAGGAAACATTGACCGAATTTATGGGAGATGAACCGAAATTCCGCAGTCTGACTTTCGGAAACAGGTTAGTACCTGATATTGTCTGAACCTGAGGTGTTAAGATAGAGTCCACTCCGGCGTCAGTGGGATAAGGTACAGTCAGGCTGAAATCATCGATAGATACTCCGTTATTGGTGGTTGCACTGTTTGAAGAAAACCGGAAACGGAACCGTATGGTGTTCAATCCGAAGAAATTGGTAAACCGGTAAACGGCCTTGGTCCAGTTCGCTGTATAGCCGGACCAGGCAGGTATATTTCCGGGTTCAATGGAGTCATTATACCAGTTGGAGGCGTGAGTGTCATTGATCGTGCCCAGTTGTATCCAGTTGATCCCGTTATCAGGGCTGTATTCCATCCAGCAGCCGTCGTGTGCAGACTCTGTCTGATATTTAATCCATAAGGAGATATCAAGAGCAGCTAAATTGGTAATATTGAAGAGCTGGGTCGTGAGTGTACAGGACGCATTGTCAGAATAAGGAGCATGATTGAGATCGATAGCCCAGACAGAGGGTGGTGAAACCGGTGTTCCCGGAAAAAACGGCGGGTTGGGGATTCCCCTCATCCAGTGCGACTGACTGGTAGAAGTGGGGAAGAAATAATCAGGGCCATTGAAATCATCGAAGTATGGAATCGAGTCCATCCGGACACCGGTCACATCCACACATAACTTGTCATTGGTGGTATTGGTGTCTCCCGGCAGGGAAACCCAGGCACAAAAGCTGTGATCACCTCCGGGGAAAATGATGGGTGGGAAAGGCACATCAATGGAAGCACTTCCGGCCAGGTTACCTGTCCAGTTTATTGAGACAGGCGGGTCAGTGTCTATCTGGTAAGTAATGGGTGCCGCGTTTATTGGAAGATAGCCATTGTTAGTCAGGGTAACTGTCGGGGAACTGTTCATATCGGTAGGGTAGATAACCGGTGGATTGATGACAGCGGTAATGCTTGCATCTTTATCGATCTGGGGTTTGATCAGCGCCATATAATCTTCTGTCTCACCGTATCCATATAAACCGCAGGCATGAACCCCGGTCGGATCGTTGGTGTCGACCAGTACTGCCCTGAAAAGGGTAATACCCAGTTGAGCGGTTGCCGGAACGGAAAGAGTACCGGTGATGACTGGGTTGCCGGGAGTTGTCGGACCCCCGGTAAAAGCCAGCTCGGTGGACTCATCAAAATACCCGTCGTAATTCCAGTCAACAAATACCTTTGCATAACACGTACTATGAGTGGAAGAATAAATAGGAGAGATTGAAATATCGTAATCCTGAGATCTGAGTAAAGAAACAGGAGGGATCCAACTGTAAAAAATGTTGGTCCCTACCGACTGTCCGTTATTGTAAGTGGGGTTAGGATTGCCGTTGTTCAGGTCACTGACGGTGATGTTCCCTATATCCGGGCCAACGGATATAATTGCCCCTGAATAACAATAAGGATACATTTTGTTGATCACATAAGCCTTCAACGTGTCGTTTAGCGGGCAGGTATCGCCGGGAACCATCGTCCAGACTTTAAAGTGGTAGATGCCAAAACCGGTAAGATCAGCCGTTGCAGTGAAAGTGTATGTGGCGGTATCCCCGGGCAGGATAGTAAATGGAACTGTTTCATTAACAGCAGGTTGATTGTTTATTGAATAATAAACCGGAAAATTGCCTATAGTTTCTGTCCCCAGGTTGTGAATGGCTGCACTAACCACCATGTTGTTTCCCAGGTTAACTCCTGTAACAGGTGTAACCAGGATTATCGGAGAGGCATCGTAGGGAGGCGGCGGGCCGACATACACCGTGTCTCTGGCCCGGATACCGGAACATCCGTTGGCGCCGGTAACTGCAGGGTAGTAAATAGTTGTTGAGTAGAGAAGAGGTGTTGTAAAAGAAGGATT
Organism: Bacteroidota bacterium; assembly: GCA_026391855.1. Lineage (GTDB taxonomy): Bacteria > Bacteroidota > Bacteroidia > Bacteroidales > CAIXZF01 > JAKLIX01. The sequence goes on from JAPLDE010000055.1 coordinate 5,383, forward strand.
TGATCCCAGAAGCGTTCCGCCGGTGAAGGAATCATACCATTCGACGGAGTCAGGAGAAGTAACGGCAAGGGTAGCATGGGAACCGAAGGAAATATAAGCCGGAGTTACTGCTGGGGGGAGAGGAAGGGCTTTGGAAAGAATGGGTTTTACCAGTGTATCATCATCAGGGTAAGGATCTGCAGGTAGTTTAATCCAGGCTTTCAGATGAAAGAGGGAATCCTGGCCGGTGGCGCTCAGATCGACAGGGGTGGCAAAGGTGTAGAAAATGGAATCGCCGGGTTGAACGGATCCGAAAAATGTTTCGCTGACCGCCGGAGCCCAGGCTGCTTTCTGGAAAGAGGCCGTGAGGTTACCGTTGATCGGGGTAAGCCCGGTATTGACGATACGGATCTTTACAGCTTCATCGCCCAGTCCGCAGCCGTCGGCAGGGAAAACGATCTTATCCAGTTCCACCTCCTGCGGACTTGGAAGGGTGATGGAGAAATCGTCCATGGATACACCGGATGCAAAGACATAGTCATCGGAATTGAACACAAACCGGAATTGAACAGGACCCACTACATTATTGAGCAGGCTTAGTTTATAACGACATTTAATCCATCCCTGAGAGTTTCCCGCCCAGGCTACCTGGTTGGTGATTGGTAGCAAGGAATTGTACCAGTTTACTCCCATGGGATCATTGGAATTTCCCAGGGTTTGCCAGTTGGTGCCATCGGTGGTATATTCCAGCCTGGTCCCGTCTGAATACAGTTCTGTTTCATAATTGAGCCAGAATGACAAACGGGCATCAACCACTGTACTGAAGTCGAATACAGGGGAAGCCAGCATGCAGTTTGCCGCAGTGCTGTAAGGATTTGTAAGATTGACATCCCAGGCATTGGGCGGTGAATGAGCCGAATTGGTGACCCCATAGTTCGGAGGCCCCAGCTGCCAGATATTCTGATTCTGGAACACAGGAGGAAGAGCCGTAAATAACCCGCTAAACAGGTCAAAATTGTCGAAGAATGGGATGCCCAGCGTACCGAAAACGATAAAGCAGTTCATACTGTTCACCGGTTTCCTGGCCATATTGTGTGCCATGGAATTATCAATTGCCACAATATACCAGCAGATCTGATCGCCCGGATTAGCCTGTGGAAGATAAGCCAGCATGGTGTCCTGGGTCAGCTGAATCATCCCGAGGGTATCCAGCGGACCATTATTGATGGAATATACCACAAAGGCAGTATCAATACCACTTTGGTCCATGATCCTTGCCCTGATGGAGAATGGCCCCGGGTCCAGCATCGTTCCGGATGGATTAGTGGGCATCATATTAATGACCGGTGGAGCCATCTCTGAACCGGAGATCGTTACCTTGATGTTGTCGATAAACCACCCCCGGTTTCCGTTTGGGCCTGCAGGAAGATTGTCTTTGAGCCTGAACCTGAAATATACTACCGGTTGGTTGGCTGTTAGAGCCGAAATATCAAAGGATTCCTGTTTCCACCAGTTGTTCATTGGAGGAGAACCCGGAACGAGAGGAAGCCAGCCGTTTCCATATGAGGCACAGGTGAACCGGTTTCCGTAAACCCCGAACTGGCCTGGCCCGGTGTAGTTGGCTTGCGTCAGTTGAGTCCAGGTACCCCCGTTATTGGTTGATACATCAACATAAGCAGCATCTGCATAATCAATCTTACAAATCTGAGAGAATGAAAGGACAACATAGGTGCTTCCAATAGTACTGAACGGGTTGGACATCATGTAAATGGTTTCATCCGCTTTTACCTGGATCGAATCCGAACGTGAGCTTCCTGCCCCGTTATGGAGCCGGGTATTGATATCCCACTGAAACCCCGGGTTAGGGGCACTGTATGAGATCATGCTGTCACCCAGGCTGGGAAGCTCAAAATTCTCATGGAATACCACGATTTGCCCGCGTAGTATGATATTTATGAACAGCAATAAACCTATGGTAAGGAAAAAGTGTTTCATTGACGGTTGTTAATCCAGGATGATGTTTGTTGAACCAATAGCAAAAAGACACATAAAACTTGTAAAGGTACACCATTTATACTCATTATTTTAACATTCGTTTTGAATCTCCGCAAAAAAAAGCAACTCAGTTGCTGTATCTTTGAACCAGGTTAAAATTATTTTATTAAGATTTTATTATGGCCGACAAAGAAACCTCAAGGGTTGAAGCATTCAGCGACGGGATCTTTGCCATCGCCATCACCCTGCTGATCCTTCAGATTGCTGTTCCCCGCATTGTGAACTTCCTTTCCAATGATATGCTGTTATTGGAACTGATCAGGTTATGGCCGTCGTATTTTGCCCTCATCCTGTCCTTTTTCGCTATCCTCATCATGTGGATCAATCACCATGGGTTTTTCAGATACCTGAAAACGATCAACTCCAAATTTCTTTTTGCCAATGGTTTTCTATTGCTAATGGTGACTTTCATCCCTTTCCCGACAGCCGTTCTGGCCAGATATTTCGATACTTCCGCCAGGAACACAGCTTCTGCCTTCTATTGCGGGACCATGGTAATGATCAGCATCGCCTATAATTTGTTGTGGTTTACGGCTGCTTTTAAAAGGTCACTGATAAAAGACGAGATTTCTGATAAATTGATCATCAAGATCAGGAATGCCTATTGGTTAGGTTTTATCGTCTACCTGGCCTCTTTTATCATCTCTTTCTTCCACGCTTTTGCCGGGCTGGCCATCTGTATCTCGTTCTGGATATACTGGATCGTGCTGGATTATACACAAGCGGAGAGAAAGAAGCGATAATATACCCAATTGGAAGGTTAACGAATTAATATAACTGATATTCATATGGTATTTGCGTAATGAGTAAATTATTCATACGTTTGATGGAAATTCAAGAACCCTTTCTTCCCCTTTGTGAGGACTTTATCAAAGAATAGTATGAAAAACAGGTACTTGATCATCGTTCTATTCCTTTTTCATGTTTCAGATGGATTTGGCGGTATTCCCCATTATTGGGTAGGAGGAACGGGCAACTGGTCCGAAATTACCCACTGGTCAACTACATCAGGTGGACCCGGCAATTGTACACTGGTGCCAAGTCCTCAGGATAGCGTAATCTTTGATGCAGCTTCATTTGGCGCTGGAGGCCAAACCGTAACTATTATTGGTGACGCCGTATGCAAAGATATGATCTGGACCGGGGCAGGTAATAATCCGACTTTTACCGGAAGTAACAGCTATACCTTACGGATCTGTGGTTCCCTGACCCTTATCCCTTCCATGTCCTTCAGCTTTCAGGGGAAAGTGAATTTTGAGGCAACTAACCCTGGAAATACCATTAATACAGCAGGTAAAACATTCGCCCAAAGTGTAAGATTCAATGGAGTAGGTGGAGGATGGACCTTGTTAAGCCATCTAACTGTACCTAATGACATCGTCTATCTTGAGAATGGTAGCTTGAATACAAATGGTAAAACCCTGACCTGTTTAGAATTTTTATCAGAGTATACTTCAGCTCGTTCTTTGGCTTTGGGAACATCTACACTTGTGATTACCAATAACATGAAAGTAAACAGTACTAATCTGATCTTGAATTGCGGAACGTCTCTGATCAAATTACTCTCTGTTGATTCAAGGTTAATGGCAGGAAGTGGACTTACCTATTATCGTGTCCTTTTTAACGAAAGTACCGGGATAAGCCTTTCAATGGAGGGAAATTCAACCTTTAAATCTGTCCGTTTCAACGGTGGAGGCACCATCTCCGGGAACCACACCTTCGATACCCTTATTTTTTCTCCGGGGAAAATGTACCAGATCAGTCAGAACACGATCCAGACAATTATAACTGACTTTAAGCTAAATGGTACCTGTTCGCAACAAATTATTATTACCTCAGGGCTGAACGGTACGAAAGCCACCTTTAGTAAGACTGGCGGATCGGTTATGGGAAACTACCTGGTATTGAAAGATATATGGGCTTCCGGTGGCGCCAATTTTACCGCCAATAATTCAGTGGACCAGGGAAACAATATAGGCTGGACCATCAATGCCCTTGCCTCACCTAATTTATATTGGGTAGGGAATGGCGGCAACTGGGATGATGTAAATCATTGGTCCACAACCAGCGGAGGCCCTGGAGGAGCTTGCGTACCTTCCTCCATTCATAACGTTATTTTTGATGATAGTTCGTTTAGTCTACCTAACCAGGTTGTTACCATCAACATTGACAATGCTTTATGCAACGATATGAACTGGACCGGGGTTACATACGTCCCAAAATTTGAAGGACCCGGTACTAGTTGCTTACGAATCTATGGCTCACTTGCATTTGATCCCGGCATGACATACAATTTTGCCGGTAGAGTATTCTTCCAGGCAATAAACACCGGAAAAAAAGTAAAATCCTGTAATAAAGTATTTATCAATAGTGTTTGGTTCTTTGGGATTAATGGTCAGTGGAGTTTAGAAGATAATTTTAACGTTTCTAATGATTCAATTCGATTAGAAGCGGGAGAACTGAATACAAATTATTCTAATGTAAATTGTAAAAACTTAATTTGTAAAACATCATTACCATTTAAATTGTATCTCACGAACTCAATTATTAATATCAAAAACCTTTTGATTTTTTTCCCATCGGCATTGGTTTTATTTTGTGGTACTTCTACAATTAATCTTACAGCTAAGAACGCTTATGCAGAGGTGGGAAGTTTAACATATTATCGTATGGTTTTTACAAGTACTGACATAAGTGGTAATGTAACTTTTCATCATCTGACAAGTCATTTTACAAGTTTGGCGTTTTACGGTAATGAATATCAATGGATTGCGTGTACAGGGTGTAATTATATTAATTACGTGGATACTCTTATACTTTCTCCGGGATTTCATTATTGTTTTTTTACAGAACAAAGGATAAATCATGTTTTAATTGCCAACGGCACATGCAATAAGCGAATTTTCATTTCTGGTGGATATGGTGGTAAAATAAGTAAAACTTCTGACAGTATATCGTGTAATTATTTAATATTGAATCACTTTCCGGCAACTGGTGGAGCAACTTTTATTGCCAATAACTCTATTGATCTTGAGAATAATGCAGGATGGATTATTAATGCCTTATTGCCAAGAAATCTTTATTGGGTAAATGGAAGTGGTAACTGGGATGAGCCGAGTCATTGGGATACTGATAGTATGGGAGTTGGGGGTGCATGCCCACCTGCGCCTATTGATAATGTGTTTTTTGGGGGTCATTCATTTTCAACGACAAATCAGACTGTGACACTAAATGGACTTTACCAATATTGCCATGACATGACGTGGAAGGTTCAAAATAGTTTTCCTAATCTCTTTTTTTTAGGCAGTTTACAGAAAACATTGATCTACGGATCGTTAAGGTTAGATCCTTCAATGAGCTTTTCCTACAGTCCTTGTGAATTTCAATTTTGGTCTAATCATGCAGGGAACACAATCTATTCTGCAGGCAAAATTTTCAATAATATTAGTTTTAATGGGCAAAACGGGGAATATTCGCTACTAGATGATATCATGGGAGCATGGACAATTGACGTAAATGGTGGTGTTTTAAACACTAACAGCAAGAGTATTATAAGTGAAAGAATAGCAGGGAATTATGGGATATTGAACTTGGGAAATTCCACTATAACTTGCGGTTTTTTATTTTTATATACTGATATCAGTTTTAATTGTGGAACTTCTCTGATAAATATATGTCATTCTGCTGCACTAAATGAAGATTTTTCAGCTGATAATAAATACTTTAATAGAATTAGATTTACCAATTTGAACCAAAGTATCGTTCAGACGATGATTGGGAGTAATAATACATTTAATTCAGTAGAGTTTTTAGGAAATGGATCGATATCAGGCCCAAACCATTATGATACGCTTACATTTTCTCCCGGTAAAACCTATACCCTAAAATCTTCTACATTACAAACTATTAATAATCAATTGAATGTAAGAGGCAATAATTGCTTTCCGATTGTAATCAAATCCTCCCAATTGGGAAGCCTGGCCACCTTTACAAAATCTACTGGCAATGTTACCGGAGACTTTCTAGAGCTGAAGGACATCCAGGCCACCGGAGGTGCCACTTTCTATGCAGGATTACACAGTACCAATATGGGTAATAACCCTGGCTGGAATTGGGGAGATGCACCAGGTTATTCATTTGGGCTTGGAGCGGATACCTCTTTTTGTGAGGGGGATACCTTGTTACTCAGTACCAACAATTTTAATGGAGGTATTTCCTGGCTTTGGGGTGATGGAAGTACGACCCCTACCCAAAAAGTTACCCAGGCAGGCACCTATAAAGTGAAAGTAACTTATTCCACCAATTGTTATCTGAATGATTCAGTGAATGTTACTGTTAAACCCAAACCAAAACTACATGCGATTTCAGACCAATCCATTTGTAGCGGTCATAATACCATTCAAGTAAATTTTACCAGTACGCTGGCAGGAACAAGCTATAGCTGGACGAATTCATTACCTTCCATTGGGCTTCCGCTTCGGGAACCGGAAATGTCCCTTCCTTCCAGGCGAATAACCAGGGTAATTTACCCGATACTGCTTTTATCACAGTCACTCCTTTGAATAATGGCTGCCGCGGACCCGACAGCAGCTTTACCATCCGGGCAAACCCCATACCCAACGTGTCCGCCAATCCTATGACTCAGACTATTTGCAGCGGATCTGCCACCAGCATCAGTATCACCAATCCCAATAATATTCCAGGCACTACCTTTTCCTGGACAACGACTGTGGTTTATGGTATCGTTTCCGGAAATACTGATGGCTCGGGAAATTCTATCTGCCAGAATATTACGAATCTATCTAATATACAGGCGCTTATCAGATATTCCATCATCCCTTCTGCCAATGGTTGTGACGGGAATTCCATTAATGTGGAGATAACCGTCAATCCTATTCCGGATGTGCTGGCGAACCTAGGGAGCCAGGCGTTATGCAGTGGCAGTGTGTCCTCGATCGCCATCACAAATCCAAACGGAGTGACAGGTACTTCCTTTTCCTGGACAGCCATCCTCTTTATCGGAAATGCCGATGGATACTCTGATGGCTCAGGCAACAGCATAACCCAGACCCTTTCTAATGCAGGCAATGTCGATGCTGTCGTCAGGTACACTATTATCCCTACGGCTAACTCATGTCCCGGGAGCCATGTTATTGTTGATGTGACGATTTATCCCAAACCGGATGTTGAAGCGAATCCGGCTTTCCAGTCCATTTGCAGCGGAACATCCACTACTGTAGGCTTAAACAATCCCAATAATGTCCAGGGAACCAGCTTTACCTGGTCTGCCACGCTCTTTAGCGGAATGGCAGAGGGTTTTAGCGGGGGTGCCGGAGATAGCGTCAGCCAGATCCTAACGAATACGACCAATTTGGCATCAATAGTACGTTATACGGTTACACCAATGGCCAATGAGTGCCCGGGTGAATCTGTCACTGTGGATGTAAATGTAAATCCCATTCCTGATATGGTCATCAGTCCTGATTCACAGGTCATCTGCAGCGGTTCGGCCACCAACCTTAGTCTGAGCAATCCAAACAATGTAACTGGTATAGAATATTCCTGGACAGCCGCCCTGATCAACGGAATGGCTGGTGGTTTTGCCGATGGTTCCGGTAATTTGATCAGCCAGACCCTGACCAATAACAATTTGATAGCGGTTGTCAGGTATATCATCACACCCTCAGCCAATGACTGTCCAGGTGAGCCTGATACGGCCAATGTCACCGTTAAGCCAATACCCATTATCGTTCTTCCGGCTTATTTAAGTACCTGTTCTGACTCAGTGGTACTGGATGCAGGTCCTGACTTTATTAGTTACTTGTGGAACACGGGTGCAACCACTCAGCACCTCACTGCAATCCAGAACGGTACATTTCAGGTAACCGTCAGTAACGGGGGTTGTACAGCTTCAGCTTCTTCTAATGTTGTCCTGATGAGCACCCGGATATTGAATAATGACACCACAATCTGTGAAGGACAGACCGTCAATTTAGTGGCGGGAGGTTCACCTTTCCCCTGCACCCATTCACAGCTTCCGGGCTTTTTAGAACAGGGATTAGTGGGCTATTATCCCTTTTGTGGCAATGCCCATGATGAAAGCGGGAATGGAAGTAATGGCACTGTTTTCGGGGCCACTCTTGTCCCCGATCGCTTTGGAAATCCAAATAGCGCCTACAGTTTTAACGGGATTAATAATTACATCAAAGCCAGTGCCGATAACCTGCCCACGGCAGAGAGGACTATTGCTCTGTGGTTGAAGGCAAACAGCCTTATCAGCGGGCCGGTGCAACTGGGTTACGGAGGCGGAGGAGGTTGCGGGCAAAGCTGGTTTATGTCGATCAATCATACTGAGACCCCCAACACCTTTCACCTGGAAGGTCATTGTAACCAGAACCAACTGGATTATTCATATTCCACACCCCCCGTTAACCAATGGGTTCACTGGGCCATCACCACCAGCATCAATGGTACAAAAATGTATATCAATGGTATTCAGGTAGCGAACAATAACACTTTTGTCTCAACGACTCAGGTTTCCGGCAGGTTTCTTGGAATTGGCGTCGGAAGCAGTGTGAATGGCGATGTACCCTATACAGATGTCAATCTGGGGTATTTCAACGGTTTATTGGACGATGTAATGTTTTATAACAGGGAAATGTCCTCTTCAGAGGTCCAGCAATTATTCACGATGTCTTCAGATCAGTATATCTGGTCGAACGGTGCAGCAACGCCCGGTATTACGGTTACTCCCCAACAAACAACCACCTATTACGTAACCATTTCCCATGGTGTTTATTCCTGTGTGGACAGTGGCACCGTTACTGTTTTGCCAAGACCGGTGGTTACTGCTTCACCTTCCTTCCAATTGGTTTGCAACGACTCCACCACTCAGGCTATTATCTTTACCAGCCCGGTTGCCGGGACCACCTATGCCTGGGCCAACAGCGATCCATCGATCGGCCTTCCGGCAGCGGGGATAGGGGATATCCCGGCCTTTTCTGCTACAAATCCGACAACGGCTCCGATTAGCGCCTCAATTTTCGTTACACCGACTGCTAATAATTGTGCTGGACCGGTGATGACTTTTACAATTACTGTAAATCCGGTCCCTTCCGTTAACCCCATCGAATCAGTACATTATTGTAATGGAGTCAATACCCTGCCGATTGTCGTTAGCGGGCCTGTAGCAGGAACAGTATTCCACTGGGCCAACAATAATTCATCCATTGGCCTGGCTGACAGCGGGACAGGAGACATCCCTGCTTTTGTGACCACCAACACAGGGACGAGTATTGTTACTGCGACCACCACCATAACACCTGTTGCCAATGGTTGCGAAGGACTACCGGTATCATTTACAATTACGGTTTATCCTACGCCTACGGTTAATCTTGTCGCTGAACAGACGGTTTGCAATCAATCAAACACGATACCCATTACCCTGAGCGGACCCGTCGCCGGCACTACTTTCTCCTGGACAAACAATGACCCATCTATTGGCTTACCGGCCAGTGGAAACGGAGATATTCCTGAATTCACTGCCGCTAATGCGACTTTCGTAAATGTGACAGCCACCATCACTGTCTCACCTTCAGCCAATGGTTGTACAGGAACATCCCTCCCTTTTACATTTACCATTTACCCAACACCTTTGGCCGACCAGATCATTCATTATATACTTTGCAATAATGTTACTCAACCGTCCATTTCCTTCTCAGGCCCTTTGTCCGGAACTACCTTTGCCTGGGTGAATAATAACACAACAATAGGTTTACTTTCTGGTGGTAATGGTGATTTGCCTGCTTTTACGACACCAAATTCTTTCATTGTTCCCATTGTGGCTATCATTACCGTTATACCGAAAACCAACGGATGTACCGGACCTGGTATGAGTTTTAACATTATTGTTAATCCAAGACCGATTGCCACATTAAGCGCTTCACCTCTTCAGTTATGCGAAAACGATTCCATTAACTTTACCGCCGGAGGAAATGGTGGTATTGGCTCTCCCCCTGTATATACCTATACCTGGAGCGGACCCAACGGCTTTTCAGCGGCTTCAAATAATACTACGTCAGTCTTGTATAACGTTCAATCTGTCAACTCAGGATTGTATAGTGTGACTGTTTCAGATGGCACCTGCTTGTCATTAGTACCAGCTACTGTGACCATAACGGTCTGGCAAAGACCAATTGCAACTGTTAACCCCGCAAGTTTTACTATTTGTGCCGGGAATACCATAAACCTGGGTGGAAATTATCAGGCCAATACCGGGGCTCCACCTATGACTGCCTGGCACTGGTCAGGACCTGGTTCTTTTATCTCACCTCTACAAAACCCAAGTATTACTAATGCTCAACCCATTAATTCAGGAGTTTATTATTTGACTATTACCGACCACAACCTATGCAAATCGGTCAATAACCCCGGTGTTGCTGTTGTTGTAAACTCATTACCATTGGCTGTTGCAGGCAGTAACGGTCCCATCTGTGAGGGGGACACTCTGAAACTGACCTCCGGTCCCGATGGAAATTCATACAGCTGGAACGGACCTCTTACCTTTATATCCGCCTTAAAGAACCCAATGATAATCAATGCCTTGCCAACCATGGCAGGTGTGTATACCGTAACCGTCACCGATGGAAACACCTGTTCAAATACAGCCAGTGTGACCGTCACTATTTTTGCCAAACCAATGCCGGTGGCAACTATTACCTCAAACCCAATCTGTACGGGTGCCACGCTTAACCTCATATGTTTACCCAATAATCTTCAGGGTTATTCCTGGAGCGGACCCAATACTTTTAACTCAGGTTTTCAGAATCCGGACATTTTGAATGCACCTGTTGCTGCATCAGGTATTTATACTGTTACTGTAACCAATATTCATAACTGTACCAATATTGCAACGGTTACAGCTACTGTTAATCCTTTACCCATTGCTGATGCGGGCCCCGACCAAACGATAAATTACGGTACATCTGCTTCTTTATCGGGCTCATCATCCGGATGTAACAATTGCGTTTATGATTGGCAACCTCTAGTCATGCTTTCAACTTCCAATACAATTACCAACCCGGTAACTATCCATCTCACTGCAAATCAAGCCTATACCCTGGTGGTTGCCAATCCGGCCACTACTTGTCAAAGCCTTGCCGATACGGTAAATATCTCTGTAATTGGTTCAGCACTCACCCTCTCTGTTACAGCCAGTCCCGATACGGTTTGCCTTGGTTCAGGTTCCCAGCTTACAGTTACTGCCAATGGAGGAAACCTCGTATATACATATTCCTGGTCACCAGTTGGTTCATTAAACAACTCATCTATCAATAATCCAATTGCCATACCTTCGTTATCAACCACTTATACAGTTACCGTGAATGATGGGTTCAACTCCGTAACCTCACAGGTTCAGGTTCATGTTATCCCGGTTGCCACTATTGATGCTGGTGGTGATACGACCATCTGTATTAATAATTCACTATTGCTGGATCAATCACAGGTTGCTAATTTTTCATCGCTGGCTTGGACAAGCAGCGGAGACGGAACCTTTTCCAATGCCAGCATCCTGCACCCGGTTTATTTCCCCGGGGCAAATGATATGACCAACGGCACAGTCACCATAACACTTACAGCAACAGGAAACACGCCTTGCGGCCCGGTTTCTTCAACGTTCATCCTTTCTATCTCAGCATTAACAACCGCCTTTGCAGGTATCGATGATACCATCTGCGAAGGAAATACTTATACCTTGAACCTGGCTGCTGCCACCAATGCCAGCTCACTAACATGGACTACTTCCGGAACCGGGAGCTTTTCAGATGCTCATGCATTGAATCCTATTTATAATCCCAGTCCGGCTGATACCATTGCGGGTTTTGTTACTTTAAGCCTTCATGCTCTCAACAGCGCTTTATATTGTGGGGATTCCACTGATTTTTTGATGCTGACGATTATTTCATTACCCATTGCAAATGCCGGGCCTGATGTTACCATATGTTTTGGAGACCAGACTCAGTTGAATGCTTCCGGAGGTGCTACTTACGAATGGAGCCCTGCTGCCGGATTAAGTGCATTTAATATTCCTGATCCGGTTGCCAGTCCGGTTATCACCACCCAATATATAGTCACTGTTACCCAGGATGGCTGTTCCGGTTCAGATATGATCCTGGTGACTGTTAGAACATTGCCGCCCGTTGATCCGGGGCCAACCACTTTTGTTTGTGAGGGAGATTCAATCCGTCTTGAGGTTATTGGTGGCAGCAGCTATTTATGGAGCAATGGAGCCTCAACGGCAACCATCTGGGTTAAGCCGGAAACCACTACTACCTATTATGTAACAGCCTACGATGACTTCGGATGTAAAAACACCGATAGTGTGGTTGTTGACATCCGGCCCCGTCCCATTGTTGAAGTTTCACCTCATTCGGCTTCCATCTGCATTGATTCAACGGTTTTACTGAGTGTTTCTGGTGCCTTCACTTATCAATGGAGCCCTTCTTACGGATTATCAGGGACTTCCGGTTCAATAGTTTTGGTATTTCCACGGCAAACTACTAATTATTCTGTAACTGGCATCAGTCAAAATGGTTGTGAAAACCAGTCAATGGTTACCATCAGGGTTTACCCTTCACCTGAGCTAAGGTTAAAAGACAGCACCTATATCTGTCTTGGAGATCCATATTATCTGAATGCCGGTTATAATGATTCGACAACCTACCTTTGGCAGGATGGCAGTACCGGGCAATTTTACTTTATCAGCGAACCTGGTATTTACTGGGTCACAGCCCATAACCAGGGTTGCAAGGTTACTGACACCATTCAAATAGATATCTGTACCTCTATCTGGATACCCAATTCGTTTACACCTAATGGTGATGGAGTGAACGACTACTTCATCGTCCAATCAAGTACACCCGAACAACTCAGACAATTCAATCTTAACATTTATACCCGCTGGGGTGAACTGATCTTTGAATCAGATAATATCGGAAAAGGATGGGAGGGAAAATTCAACGGAAATGATTGTCCGGCAGACGTCTATATTTATTTGGCAACTTGGGAAGGCCAGGGTAATATATCCAGAGAGCGAAAAGGACTGAAGAAAGGAACTGTTACTCTTATAAGATAAGATACAATTATAAGGCTACGGTATGATCCGTCTGAATTCTAAAAAAATAGAAATCAATACATAATGCCNNACATAATGCCTAATAAGCTGGGGTTAAAAGTTAAATCCTGACATTAGAATTTGCTTTGCGAGGCAACACTTTGCCAAATACCACTTACTTCTGAAAATCCCTGGTATGCCTCATTTCCCAAACCGGTATCCGATTCCGGATTCGGTGTTGAGGAAACGTGGTCGGGTTGGATTATCCTCGATTTTCTTACGTAATTGTGCAATAAATACCCTTAAATATTGGGTCTGTTCTAAGTATCCCGGCCCCCAGATTTCTTTCAGAATATATTGATGAGTTAAAACCCTTCCTTCGTTTTTTACCAATAGTGCTAACATGGAAAACTCAGTGGAAGTGAGCTTTAAGAGTTCATTATTCTTTCTGGCAGTATGATGGGTTAGATCAATTGAAAGCGGCCCGAATTCCAGTATAGGATCATCTGAAATACCCTGGCTTTGTCTTATTGCCACCCGTATCCTGGCCAATAGTTCACCGGTACGAAAAGGCTTGGTAAGGTAGTCATTGGCGCCTGCATCAAGTGCATTCACAATGTCTTCTTCAGCATTACGGACCGAAAGGATGAGTATAGGTTTCTGATAACTTACACGGAGCTTTTTAAGAATGACTACCCCGTCAGCATCGGGTAAACCCAGGTCAAGGATGATTAATGCCGGTTGCCAGGAAACAGCCATGCTTAACCCTTCATTCCCGGATGCTGCCTCCAGGATTTTGTAACCATTGGCCGTAAGCGTTATTTCAAGCAACCGGCGTATCTGAACTTCATCATCAATAATGAGTATGTGGTCCGGATTTGCCATTTATGCTTCCAGTTTAATATCATGGTTCATTACCGACATCTCCACAGGTATTTTCAGGGTGAATTTTGCCCCTCCGTTTTCCCGGTTTTCAGCCATAACACTTCCTTTCTGGGCCTCCACAAAGCCTTTTACTATCGACAATCCCAAACCGGTGCCGCCCGCTTTAGCTTCCTTTCCCCGGTGAAATTTATCAAAAACCGAAGAAAGTTCATCAACCGGAAGACCTTTCCCCCTGTCCATCACCTGTATCGTTAGAAACCCATTGTCATAGAACATCTTGACCCGTATTCTGCTTCCCTCCGGAGCATTTTGAGTAGCGTTCAGGACCAGGTTGTATAAAACCTGTTCTGTTAAACCGTAATCAAGCAGTACCAGAGGCATGTCTGCTGGAATAACATCAGAAAATTTATAAGGTTTAAGTTCCTGGTGAAGTGATTGGGTTACTGAATTCACCAGATCATGTACATCGCACCAGTCAGGATGCGGACTAATATGTCCCGATTCCAGACGAGACATGTTTAAGAGGTTCTCAATCAGTCGGTTGAGTCGTATGGAGGCAATATTTAATTCGGAATACAACTTTTGCCTGGTCTCTTCTGTGTAAGGATGCGATAAAAGAATATCGGATGCCCCCATGATGGTTGATACCGGGATGCGTAATTCATGGGAGATTGAATTAAAAAGTGTTTTGAAAAGCTTCTCAGACTCATTTAGAACATACGTTTTTTTAGCCGCACTTCTCAAAAATTCACGTTCATATTTCCCCGAAATCTGGGAGAGAGTGGCCTCCCAAAACTGTTCTTCCCCCTGGGTAAAAAGATTCAGATGCTCAACGGCTATCACACCCATATTTCCACTGTTCCCTGTTAAAGAATAAAAGGTAAAAGCACTGGATGGCAGGGTATCGGTGTTTTTACCCGCTTTGACAGAATGCTTGTAAACCCAGGAGGCAATACTGATATCGTTTTCCGAGAGTTGGATTTTACTTTGATGTCCTGTCTGGTTTTCCAGTTGGTTTTCATCGTTTTTAAGAAGAATCGCACAATCCATGTTAAAGTATTTCTGCACATACATGATCGCAATCCTGGAAACCTCATCGATACCCGAAACCAAATTCAGATCCCTGGTTAACTGGTACAGGGCATGGGTTCGTTCTTCCCTCATCCGGATCCTCTTTTCCTGACGCCTGACCCGAGAGGATAATACACCGCTTAATAATGCGATAATGAAGAACATCACAAGCATCAGCATGTCTGACGGCTTTTCCACGTGAAAAGTAAACTGAGGAGGAATGAAAAAATAATCCCAAAGAAGAGAACTCAGTAAAGCGGCCAGCAAAATTGGACCCGTTCCGTAAAACAACGCAAGGATCGACACTAAAAACAACAGAATAAAGGAAACATCCTGGTATCCCATAATATCTCTTACCAGGAAACATAACATTGATGTGAAGATTACCAATAAAGAGGTAATGACATATTGAGTGATATTTGAAGTGAAAGGAGGCGCAGAGGCCCTTTTCCTGAAATGATCCTTTGCCTCATTGTCTGAACCCAGAATATAAACATCAATATTAAAAACATGGTCACTTCATTGCGTACCCTCGGTTTCCCAACGATGATGTGAGTACAGTTTTCTTTCTGCGCAAAATCAACAATCGCTTTAACTACTTCATTATTGGTTATAATCCTGAATTTAATACCCAAATGTTTGGCAAGGTTAAAATTCTTGTCAAGTTGCTCCCTTTCTTTTGGGTTCAGCTTATGCTGGGTTTCAACAAATATGGCCTGGATATTGGCATCCATTGAGTAAGCCAGGTTTTTTGCCCAGCGAAGCAATCTTGTTGAATGTTCCTTGTAATCAATGGCCACCAAAAGATGTAATCCCGATTTCCAGGGCCCTCTGATTCTGTTATATTGCAGATAATCATGTAGTTGCTTGTCAACCCTGTCTGCCACTATCCGTAAAGCCATTTCTCGTAAAGCGGTAATATTCCCCTTCCGGAAAAAGTGCTCAACGGCTTCCTTCGATCGCTCATGTGTATAAACCTTCCCTTCTGACAACCGTTGTAATAACTCATCGGGTGTAATGTCAACCACTTCTACTTCATCGGCATTCTCAAAAATCTCGTCAGGGAGGGTTTCCCTCACAATAATGCCGGTGATCTGAGCTACGGTTTCCGAACGGCTTTCAAGATGCTGTACATTTAATGTAGTATAAACATTGATTCCGTTTTTCAGGATTTCCTGGACATCCTGGTATCGTTTTACATGACGGCTTCCCGGGGCATTGGTATGAGCCAGTTCATCAACCAGTACAACCTGCGGATTACGGGCTATGATGGCATCCAGGTCCATCTCCTGAACAACCGTCGTTTTATAACGGAAACTTTTACGCGGTATCAGCTCAAACCCTTCCGACAAATCACTGGTTTCCTTTCGGTTATGTGTTTCTACGTAACCAATGATAATGTCACTTCCTTTCAATTTTTCAGCATGTGCCGCCTTAAGCATTGAATAGGTTTTCCCTACTCCGGCACACATGCCAAAAAATATTCTCAGTTTACCCCATTTGCTTTTCTCTTCCTCACTGAGCAAAGAAGCCAGCAGTTCGTCGGGATCAGGCCGGGTATTGTCAATACCACTCATTTAATTGTATCAGTTTCTAAATTTAGCAATAATACATTTACCCTTTCTTCACCCAGACATAAATATTGAGGGGATTCAGATAATTTTACAATGAGCTGCCTCAATTTTTGTTTTTGGTTGAAAGAAAAATGACGGGATTTGGCAACCCTGTCAACCTGTAAGAAAGCTGCTTCGGGTGAAATATGTGGGTCGAGACCACTGGCAGAGGCAAACAGCATTTCAGAGGGAATGACTGTTTTTGAAGCAATTTGATTAAAGGTTAAAAATTTTTGTTTACGTTCTTCAACCAGTTTTTTCAGTGTTACATTTGTCAATCCGTAGTTCGAACCACCCGACGGTAAAGGATTATATGACACAGCCGATGGACGGGAAGAAAAATAAATGGCGGTATCAAACGATTGCCCGATAAGCCGGCTGCCGACGGTTTTATTATTTACTATCACTAAACTCCCGTTAGCTTTTTCCGGAAAAGTTAACTGAACCACTCCTGTGATAAGTAATGGATAAAGAATGCCTGTTATTACGGTCATAATCAGGAACATCCTTACTGCTATCATGATTGTCTTCACACGATCAGTTTTATAAATTAATTAGAAGATCAATGATTTTTATTCCTATAAATGGAGCAATCATTCCACCAAGTCCGAAAACAAATAAGTTACGTGTCAGTGCTTTACTGGCTGAAACCGGACGGTATCTTACCCCTTTTAATGCCAGTGGAATTAATAGGATGATGATAATGGCATTGAAGATAATAGCGCTCAGTATAGCGCTCTGGGGTGAATTCAGGTTCATCACATTCAGGGCTGAAAGAGGACCGGCGCTTCCTTTTACGGCATATAAAGAGGTGGCAATAGCAGGGATGATGGCGAAATACTTGGCAATATCATTAGCAACACTAAAAGTAGTCAGTGCTCCACGGGTCATCAGGAGTTGCTTCCCGACTTCTACAACTTCTATTAATTTGGTGGGGTTACTGTCCAGGTCAACCATGTTCCCGGCTTCCCGGGCCGCCTGGGTGCCTGAATTCATGGCAATGCCAACATCCGCCTGAGCCAGGGCGGGGGCATCGTTGGTTCCGTCACCGATCATTCCTACCAGGTGTCCGTTGGCTTGTTCTTCACGAATACGACGTAATTTGTCCTCGGGTTTGGCTTCCGCCATAAAATCATCAACCCCGGCTTCGGCAGCAATGGCGGCAGCTGTGAGCGGGTTGTCACCGGTGATCATCACGGTTTTTATTCCCATCTTCCGCAATTCGGAAAAACGCTGTTTGATCCCGCCTTTCACAATGTCTTTAAGATGAATTACTCCAAGTACCTTGTCATTCTCGGCAACCACCAGTGGTGTCGCACCCTGCCTGGCCAGCTCATGAACGATATTCAGGATTTTCTGAGGGAAGAACCCATTGTTGTCCTGTACAAAAGTGTGGATTGCATCTGATGAACCTTTCCGGATTAAGCGTATATGACCTTGCGCTGTTTTAAGGTCAACTCCGCTCATTCTGGTCTGTGCTGTAAACGGAATAAAAGAAGCATTCAGGCTGTGTACATCACGTCCCCGTATGCTGAACTTTTCTTTTGCCAGTACCACTATAGACCGGCCTTCAGGGGTTTCGTCGGATAAGGAGGAAAGCTGAGCGGCATCTGCCAGTTCTTCAACACTTATGTTTTCAGCTGGGATAAAATCAGTAGCCATTCGGTTCCCCAGAGTAATGGTCCCCGTTTTATCCAGCAAAAGAACATCTACGTCACCGGCAGCCTCAATAGCACGCCCGCTGGTTGCAATCACATTTCGTTGCATCAGCCTGTCCATACCACTGATGCCGATGGCACTCATCAACCCGCCGATGGTGGTCGGAATCAGACAAACCAATAAAGCGATCAGTACAGGAATGGTCAGGCGATGGGTTGCCGGTAAACCTGAAGCAGTAAGACTGTAATCAAAAAAAGACGGAAAAGTCACAACAACAAGCAGGAAAATGATGGATAATCCTGAAAGAAGGATGGAAAGCGCGATCTCATTAGGTGTTTTCTGGCGATTTGCACCCTCAACAAGGGCAATCATCCGGTCAATAAATGTGTTTCCCGGTTCGGATGTGATCCGGATGAAGATCTTGTCGCTGATCACCTTTGTACCACCGGTCACTGCCGAACGATCACCCCCGCTCTCACGGATAACAGGGGCTGATTCACCGGTTATGGCAGATTCATCTACGCTCGCAATACCTTCAGTAACTTCTCCATCTGAAGGAATGGTTTCTCCTGCTTCACAAACTACTATATCGCCCGCCTTCAGGTCGGTCGCATATACCAGCACTTCCTTCCCCCCGCTTATTTTACGTGCCTGGGTCTGCGTCCGGTTCTTTCTCAGACTTTCTGCCTGTGCCTTCCCACGACCTTCTGCTATCGCTTCTGAAAAATTGGCGAATATAACGGTAAACCAAAGCCATACGGCTATCTGGAAATTAAACCACGAAATGCTACCCTGAAAAATTCCGGCGAAAACAATAACGGTCGTAAAGGCCGATCCGATCCCAACCATAAAGATTACCGGATTCTTAATAAGCAGAACAGGGTTTAATTTGATCACACTGTCTTTTATGGCCTGTAACAATATCTTTTTATTGAAAAGACTTGTATTTCTTTTTGAAGTCATGTCCTTCTCCATTAAAATGTTATACCACTGTTCATTAGCAAATGCTCAATAACAGGCCCCAGTGATAAGGCGGGAAAAAAATCCAGACCCCCGATAATCAGGATCACACCAATTAATAATATGATGAATAAGCTATTGTCGGTACGAAAAGTGCCTGATGAAAAAGGGGTGATTTTTTTCTCAGCCATACTGCCGGCAATAGCCAGTACTGGAACAATCACTCCAAAACGGCCGATCAGCATTCCGATTCCCAATGTCAGGTTATAAAACAGGGTGTTGGCATTCAGTCCTGCAAAAGCACTTCCGTTATTTCCGGCAGCAGAGGCAAAAGCATAAAGCATTTCTGAAAAGCCATGTGGCCCTGCATTGTTCAGACCCGAGAGCCCTGCATGACTCACTGATGCAAAGGCAGTAAAAAGTAATATGACTAAACAGGGTGAAAGTAGGGCAATGAGCGCCATCTGTACCTCGAAAGCCTGGATTTTTTTACCCAGGTATTCGGGAGTCCGGCCAACCATCAAACCGGCTATAAAAACCGTTATAATCACATAGATGACCATACCGTACAAACCCGTTCCAACACCCCCGAAAATGGTTTCACCCAGCATAATATTGATCATTGCAACCATTCCGGCCAGGGGAGATAAACTCTCGTGCATGGCATTAACAGATCCGTTTGAGGCGGCTGTTGTTGCTGTTGCCCAAAGAACACTGTTGGTTATACCGAACCGGGTTTCCTTTCCCTCCATGTGGGGAATATGCCCAACAACAGTACTACCCGAATATTCTCCGTACAAGGCAATACCCAGCCCGGCGATCAGTAAAATAAACATCGCCGTGAACAGGGTCCATCCGTGACGGACTGAACCGGCCATCTTCCCAAAAGTGAAGGTCAGCGCAGCCGGAATAAGAAGTATCGCCAGCATTTCCAGAAAATTACTGAAAGGAGTGGGGTTCTCGAAAGGATGAGCGCTGTTGGCATTAAAAAAGCCTCCGCCATTGGTGCCTAATTGCTTGATCGCGATCTGTGAAGCGGCCGGACCCATGGGGATGATCTGCTCCGAACCCTGAAGGGTGTGTATTGTCTCATACGGCTTAAAGTTCTGTATCACACCCTGCCCGACCAGAACAACAGCCAATAGAATGGACAGGGGTAAAAGGATATAGATCGTGGAACGGGTGAGGTCAACCCAAAAATTTCCCAGTTTATCTGTGGTCTTACGCGAAATGCCTCTTGTAAGTGCCAATAATACAGCAATCCCGGTGGCTGCACTCACAAAGTTCTGAACAGTTAGTCCGGTCATCTGAACCAGATAGCTGAGTGTCGTTTCTCCCGCATACCCCTGCCAGTTGGTATTCGTCATAAAACTTACCGCGGTATTAAAAGCGGAATGCCAGGAAACACCCGGAAACCGGGCAGGATTAAATGGCAACCATTGCTGAATAATCTGTAGCAGGAATACAAAAGAAAATCCAATAAAATTAAATACCACCAAACCCCAGGTATAAGATTTCCAATTGGATTCATCCTTCTGGCTAACTCCTGTAAATGAATATATTAACTTTTCAAGCCAACCCAATACCGGCTGAAGAAAATGCTTTTTCCCTGTAAATACTCTCTCCATAAAGTTCCCCAGAACCGGTGTGATCCCGATTAAAAGGAAAAAAAACAGGAAAACCTGGATCAGATCATTTATTGTCATGTTTTAAAATTTTTCGGGCTTTATCAGGGTGATCACCAAATAAATCATCAGCAGTAAGGCGATGATCGCACCGGCTGCCATCCAGCCGGCGGAATTCATTTCAAGGGGTGTGTTTTGTGCCGGAATCCGGTTGGGTACTACCAGCAAAATGCTCAATATTGATTTCATTTTTGTTCATGTTTTGCCGGTACAAAATTGGTTCGGATTTTATAAGGGTTTTATAAGATTTGATCCCCACTGTGCAAAGAATTTATAAAGATGATTCCGGTTCGCATATTGACATTTGTCATTTAAATCATTGATTTAAATCAATGATTTTTAGGAAATTCTGCAGCAAATGCCATTCACGGAATATTGCCAGTAGCATTAAAAATATAGTACTAATCGACCTTAAAAAGCATAATCCTGAACAGCTTTGCACTGAATGTCATAATCCGCATAATTCATGGGAAAACCTGAAGTCAAAACATCCGGGAGAGGCTTTATAAAACTATCAGCGGCACTGACCGGGAGTGCCCTGGATGCTTCTTTATTTGGATCTTTCAACGGACTGCTCTGGGCTGCCAATCCTTCAAATAAAAGCCGGAGTCAGAGTGAGTCTTGAAGAAAACCAAAGCGAGAGAAAATTATATGTCAATGATTTGCCATGTAAGAACTTGGTCTTCAGACAATTTCCTGTTATTCAACAATGAAGGAGGAAAATATTTCGTGAATTTAAACTGGTATTTGAGCTTTTTGTATCTTTACTCATGAGGAAGTTCGTTTTTTGTCTCGTAGCCTTAAAGATACTGATTGTCAAAGAGTAAACAAACTTTTCCTCTTTTTTGTGAATAATTCAGGTTAATTAGTTTTTTGACCTTATTGACATCACATGTTATGAAATATCCATACAAACGCTGTTTATACCAACTGCAAATGATAATAATGGATATTCCATGTGACCATTAAAATCAAAATTATTAACACATGAAATCAATTTTTTATCTCTCAGTTATTATTGGATTCGGTCTGATTCTTATCCAATTCTCTTCATTTTGCCAGTCACCTGAAGCAATAAAGTACCAGACTATTGTTCGGGATACCGGTGGAAATATCCTGAGCAATCAATCCGTAAGTTTCAGGTTGAGCATCCTTCAGGGAGGCCATTTGGGAACAACTGTCTATTGCGAGATACACCTGAAAACTACCAACCAGTTCGGATTGGCAACACTGGAGATCGGGGAGGGAATGGTTGTTTCGGGGGATTTTGCTGCCATTAATTGGGGAAATGACAGCTATTATCTCCAGATGGAGGTAGACCCTGCAGGAGGAACCTCCTGGATATTGATGGGGACATCTCAATTCCTGTCTGTACCTTATGCCTTGTACTCCAAAAAATCTGGGAATGACCTTCCTTCCGGTGCTGCCGGACAAACCTTAAGAAATGACGGAACCACCTGGGTCCCCAGCTCAATACTTTACGATGATGGTGAGAGGGTTGGTGTTGGAACGCAAACACCGTACCCTTCCGCTGCTCTTGAAGTTGCCTCTCCCCTTACCTCAACCCCTAAGGTTTTCTCCCTCCCCGGATGGCTTACGAAAACCGCAGTGTCATCTTTAACCCGGCTGAGGGTCTGATCGTGTATTGCACCAATTGCAATCCTGACGGAACAGGGGTCCTGACCATTTACCAGAATGGGAAATGGCGAATTTTAACCACGGATTGTCCTACACCAGTACTCACTGCCGGAACCAATGATTCTGTCATGAACGGGATCCATTGGCACTGGAATTACTCTCCGATCGCCAACGGTTATAAATGGAATACAACCAATGATTACAATACAGCCATTGATCTTGGATCGGCTACCGGCTATCCTGAAACAGGGCTGATCTGCTTTACAACCTACACAAGGTATATATGGGCTTATAACGATTGTGGTGTATCGCCTGCACTTGAGTTAGTAGGTACGACCGCCCAAATTCCTTTTTCCCCTGCGCCATTGGTTACAAGTGGAATACGTATGATGATATTTTTACTGCCACCGATATAGGTAACGTAACCAGCAAAACAGAGACAGGGCTTACCTGCAGCACAACCTACACCAGATATATATGGGCGTATAATGCATGTGATCATTCCACGACAACAATCCTGACTCTAACGACTCTGGGATACTTACCACCACCAATTGTATTAGCCTGCCAATCTTCTTATAATAAAATTACATGGTACTGGCAGTATACCCCACAAGCTACTGGTGTTAAATGGAATTACACAGATAATTATTCAACCGCTGTGAGTCTTAGAGAATCCGGAGCCCCTCAGTACCCGGGATATATGAAAACAGAAACAGGTCTTGCCTGCAACACAACGTATACACGATATGTATGGCAGTTTAATGCATGTGGCCATTCCGCTTCAAGTGTCATGACAGGAACTACCACCCTGTACCCTGATGCCCCGGAGGAAGGAACCCATATTGGATCTGCGACCCAAATTCTTTGGGACTGGAACACTGTTCCTGGCGCTATCGGTTACAAATGGAACAGCGTGGTCAATTATGCAACTGCTATTGATATGGGGCCTATGACAACATATACCGAAACAGGGCTGACCGTCGGTACCACTTATACACGGTATGTATGGGCATATAATGCCTGCGGACATTCTGATACGCTTGCAATGACAGCACTGGCTTCAAGCTGTGGTCAGCCTCTGACCATCATATATAGCCCGCCTGTTGCCCCCTTTTCCAGTACAACTACTTCTGGAACAGTAGCGAAGATCCCGGGTGAACCTGACAAGTGCTGGATTACAAGCAACCTGGGCGCCATTGCTGGAGAAAATTCTTACGGATATCAAGGTTTATTCTGGCAGTTTAACAACAAAAAGGGTTATATTTATAATGGGGTTTACGTATTTCCATCTGGTTGGATATGGTCTGCCAATGGAAATTAAGACTGGCTCAGCGGGAACGATCCCTGCACACTTACACTTGGTAGCCCATGGAGAATACCTACCTATACGGAATGGTCCAATGTTGTGAATGCTGGCGGTTGGGTCAGCTTGAACCTCACTGCACATGGGCGGATTGCCGTGGACGATGATGGAGATCCGATTATTGAATATTGTGAAGGTTATGATCCATGCATAGAAGGATTTTATTATTCCTCCAACAAACATCCAACCTATAATTTTCTCGGTGGTCTCCGGGTAATTAACGGTATTGACATCAATATGGATTATGAATTTAGGGAGTATGGCTGTAACCTGCGCTGTATCAGGGATGTAAGTTTTTAAGATGATTTGGATTTCAGTCTTCTGCATTAATGTATGCCTTACTGCCGGAATTATTAATCGATCATGACAGAGACTCTGAATATCAGGATGTTAACTGCATGAATTACTGGCGGACTCTTACTAAAGGAAACTTTTTACGAATAATGACAGTACCCATCAAAAGCCTTAGTAAACTAATTGTCATTACCGGTTTCCTATGGCAAACCTCTTTGTTTCCGGGAAAAGCGCAACCCAATGATGTGGGAATAACCATACATCTGCGCGGTGTTTATGAAAGCAATATAAGCCTGCTGTCGCTGACGGGTTCTAAGATATTTAAGCCCATTGCAGAGGTGCAGGGTGTAAAAAATGGCGAAACAACCCAAATTCTGGTTTCTCAGGAAAACCTTCCGGGCGAGTTCGTTCTGAGGTTCGATTACAAAGAAAAGGAAACAAGTACCCCTTATCCTTCGGAGAAACATATATTTATCAGCGATCAGGATCTGGAACTATGGGCCAGCCCAATGTATTGCAATAATGCCGACAGTACCTGGTTTCAGAAAGGTGAAAGGGAAAATGCAACCCTTCTGGAGTTTTTAAAAGAAAATGGCAGGAAGAAAGAAAAATTGGGTCTGTTGCAGAATTTTTTAATGAAATATGACGATACCGGATCAAAGTTTTACGAGGAGGGGATCAAAGAATATAAACAGAGGCGGCAGTCGTATAATCAATGGCTGAAAACACGTGAGCAGCAGGACAATCAACTGTTCATTAGCAAGCTGTACTGTTTTCAATATATACCGGAAATACCATGGAAAGGAACAGAGACTGACCGTATTAACAACCTGATAAATCATTATTTTGACGGGTTTGATTTTAAAAACTCTCTGATCATTAAAACCTCCGAACTTAACAAATGGATGGAAAACTATGTCAACCTCTATGGAAAGTTATCTACTACCACGGCCCTGCGTGATTCCCTGTTACCACTGGCAGGTAAAACCGCCATTGAGAAAGCCAGGGAAGGTCATCCGCTGGTTTATGGCTGGATGGTGGATTATTTCTACCGGGGTTATGAAACTAACGGCCTGACGGCGGGTATGAAGATTCTGGAGCCATACCTGAATGATTCGGGCTGTCTCACCTCGAAAAGACAGGAAATTACCCGGAGATTAAAAGGAATGCAAACGCTGGTTGCAGGTAGCATAGCCCCGAATATCACTTTGAAGGATTCAGATGGAAACAACTTTGAACTGGGTACACTCCAAACACCGTGCAGGTACATTCTTGTCCTGTTCTGGTCGGCGGGATGCAGCCACTGTGTTGAAATGACAGATATATTGTATAAGTGGCAGCAGCAACCTGAAATACAGCAGAAGATGACGGTTCTGGCTATCAGCCTTGATGAAACGGATTTGGAAAAAAAAGCCTGGGATCAAAAAATATTGGAAATAAAAGGATGGAAACACATACTGGCTGAGGGAGGTGTCCGAAGCAAAGTTGCCAGTGATTACTTGATTTTAGCTATACCGTCAATGATCTTGATTGATGCAAAAACAAAGCAAATCGTTGCCATGCCTGATACCCTGAAGGAATTAATGGTTGCCATAAAATAAATTTGGCTAAAGCGTATAATGTAAAAATAAATGAATTTTGAAAGAATCATCCGGTTTAGAAATGTTGAAAGACAAAAAAGGAGGAATTTTAACCCAACTTGATTTTTCAATCTGTACCGGATCGTATTATGTAAAGTTACATAAGTGCTTCCGGATAACAAAGCATGATTTAATGAGTTGGTTCATGCGCAAACCAGCATACTTTGACATACAAAATCAGGCCAGAGGTATGGACTTTCATCCCGGCTCACCCAACATATAAATAAAGTAAACCAGGTTATGGGACTTAAGATTACAGACATCCCCTTTAAAATATAGGCCAGCATATATGCACTGGTAGAAGCACTGTAGTGCCTAATGAAAATTACAGTGTATTGATTATCAACGCCTTAAATAAAAGAGTGCACGAAGTTAGGAAGATGATCCCGGTCCGCATATTGACACTTGTCATTAAAATCATTGATCCAAATCAATAGTTTTCAGGAAATTCTGTATCTAAATGCCATTTTGCCTTATTTATATTGATTTCAGATTATTGGCATAGTATCTTTACATCTTTATAACTATATCTGTTAAGTATGCTTCCACAAATTAAGAGGCTGGGGTTGGCTTTTGCAATTTTCATCTGCCTGTTCCTGGTCGCACGACATTTGCTTGTCCCCAAAACATTCGGGGACAAAGGTCATTTCAGGGCTGCGTCCATTGAGGATAATGCCGCCATGCCCATGAAATATGCAGGAAAAGAAGGCTGTATCGGGTGTCATGATGATATGATCGAAAAGAAAGCCGCATCACCTCATGCAAAGATAAACTGTGAGACCTGTCATGGCCCCTGTCTGCAACATACCCTGGCACCGGATACCGTTAAACCGCTGAAGCCCAAAGGAAGGGAATTCTGCGGTAAATGCCATTCCCGGAATATTGCCCGTAGCACTAAAAATATTGTACAGATCGACCTTAAAGAGCATAATCCTGAACAGATTTGTACTGAATGTCATAACCCGCACGACCCATGGGAAAACCTGAAGTAAAAGCATCCCGGAGAGGCTTTTTAAAACTATCGGCGGCACTGACCGGAAGTGCCCTGGCGGCTCCTTTCTTAGGATCTTTCAACGGACTGCTCTATGCTGCCAATCCATCAAAAAAAACCGGCAAATGGTACGGGATGGCCATCGATATTGAGAAATGTATCGGATGTGGCAATTGTGCCAGGGCCTGTAAACTGGAGAACAATGTTCCTCCGGAACCCTTCTTCTACCGCTCCTGGGTTGAACAATATACGATCAAAAATGATGGCAGCGTAAAAGTTGAATCACCCAACGGAGGGATCGACGGTTTCACTCAGTCGGTACCTGATAATGAGGTATTTAAATCATTCTTTGTACCCAAGATGTGCAACCATTGCTATAAATCACCCTGCGTACAGGTATGCCCGGTTGGAGCTACTTTTGAAACTGAAGACGGAGTGGTACTGGTCGATTCCAAATACTGTATCGGGTGCCGGTATTGTGTCCAGGCTTGTCCTTACGGGACCCGGTATATCCATCCGGATAGAAAAGTAGTGGATAAATGCACCCTCTGCTATCATCGCATTACCAAAGGGCAGGAACCTGCCTGCGTCGAGGTCTGCCCGGAAGGCGCAAGGATCTTCGGGGACCTGCATGACAAAGGAAGCGAGATCGTCGCCTTCCTCAAATCACATACCTGTTTGGTGTTGAAACCCCATCTCAACACCGGAGCCAAAGTATTTTATAACGGATTAAGCGCGGAGGTAAGATAATGGTCGGACAATTTCAACATCTTTATGAAATGCTTCCCCATGTGGAAGGATTCATCTACCCCAATGAGATTGAATTGCACTGGGGCATATTAATCGTCCTGTACCCGTATATTACCGGGCTTGTTGCAGGGGCTTTCATCCTGGCTTCGCTGGAAAGGGTGTTTAAGGTTGAGGTCCTGAAACCAACCTACCACCTTTCGCTGCTAACCGCCCTTTCATTCCTGCTGGTTGCCACCATGCCCCTGGTGAGCCATCTCACCCAGCCTGCCAGGGCTTATGAGATCATGATCACGCCCAATCCGAAATCGGCTATGGCCATCTTCGGGTTCGTTTACCTCTGGTACCTTATGGTTGTGCTGTTGCTGGAGATATGGTTCGATTACCGAAGGGATTTTGTACTGTGGGCGGCAGAAAGTAAAGGATTTAAAAGATTTCTGTACAGAATTTTGACCCTGGGTGTCAACGACCTCTCACCAAGGGTAGTAAAATGGGACCATAAACTGGGCTATATCATTACGGTTATCGGGATCCCGTCGGCTTTTATGCTTCACGGGTATGTGGGCTTTATCTTCGGGTCCATAAAAGCCAATCCCTGGTGGTCTACCGTGCTGATGCCGGTGATCTTTCTTTTCTCAGCCATGGTCTCGGGTATCGCACTCGTCATGTTTATTTACATCGCGGTCACCTGGCTCAAAAAAATGAAAATTGACATGAAATGCCTGGATACAGTGGCCAGATACCTTTTCTTTATCCTGATCATCGATTTTACCCTCGAGTCGCTGGACCAGATCCATAGGTTCTATGAAGCGGAAGAGTCCTTTGAGATCATCACGCTTCTGATGTCCGGCAAATTGTATATTACCCTTATCATTTTTCAAGTACTGATGGGGACCATGGTTCCTTTGCTGACCCTGGGGACGTTGTTGTTTTATAAGCCCAGAGAGATTATCAGAAAACGAATATATTTGGTTATCAGTATTTTGGTGCTGATTGGAATTTTCTTTATGCGGTGGAATGTGGTTATCGGGGGTCAGCTCTTCTCTAAGAGTTTTTATGGCTTTACAGATTTCAAATTACAGCTGCTTGGCATGGAGGGAACCCTGATGGCTGCTTTCTGGTTTATCTTACCCTTCTTCATTCTTGCTTTTTTGTTGTGGCTGATGCCGCCCTGGAAAAAGCATGAAGAAGAATTTGTGTAATATCTTTCTTTCCCGCTGCTCGTCATTCCTGCCCTTCTCTTCTTAGGTTGAACCAGAATTGAAACATTGGTTTCTTATTTATAGTCTTATCATAACAACTTGCCACTATGGAACAGGAAAACCATGACCTTGCTGACCTCTCCCTGTTAAAGCAGGAGATCAATAAGTTAAAAGAAAGAATCCACCGGATAGAATCCCGGATGGAGAATGCTGCATACCCGGCCGTCAAGACTTTTAGTGAGATTAACTCATTCCCACAGTCGCAGAATACTCCCGGTAATGAAGCAGCATTCACAGTTTCGCAGGAACAGGGCTTAGAATCAAAATTGGGAGAATATGGACTGGCATGGATGGGGAACATTGTCTTGCTGTTCGGGTTTGTTTTCCTGACCCGGTATCTTCAAAACCTGGGTTACAATCTGTTTGCCGCTTTTGTCGGCTACTTGTCGGCAGCCCTTGTTTTTCTGCTGGCAGGAACTACCAAAAACTCATTTAAGTATTTATCCTTTCTGTTTAACTTATCAGGATATTGTTTGCTTTTTTACTTTACCCTAAGTCTTCATTTTCTGACCAGCTCCCCGCTGATCCCTCAGAAAGAGGTGGTCCTGGCCTTGGTGGTGTTGCTTATCGGAATACAGGTCTACCTTTCGGTAAAGAAGAACAGTGAAGTGCTGACAGGCCTGGCATTGGTTTTCATGGTAATTACGGCCAGTATCTTTGGCAATGCCAATGTTCAGCTCACCGCCAGTGTGCTCACCGCTTCTATTGGAATGTGGTTGTTTCAGAAAAACGGCTGGTGGAAAATTACCATCATTACCCTGGTGCTAACCTATGCGAATGTGCTTTTTTGGTATGTAAGCAACCCTTTTTCGGGAGGCAAATGGGTGGTGGTAAGCGAACCGGGGCTGTGTATTTATTTCCTGGGAATCATTGCCTTTATCTATTCCCTTATCACACTGACCAGGAAAAAGGACGATGTCCCTGACGACGCCGTGATCGCCACCGTGGTATTGAACGGATTATCCTTTTCCACTTACCTGGCATTGATTGTAATTAGCTTTTATTCAACAAATTATATTGCAGTTTTTTCTGTTATCTCTCTCTTCTGCCTGGCTTTTTCCTCCTGTCTGAAGACAAAATCGGTGTGGAAGTATTCTCCTTCTTTTTATGCCTTGTATGGGTTTGTGACTATCAGTGTTACCATTTACGGGATCTATGGCCTGCCTTTTTCATTCTTTCTTCTCTCCGTTCAGAGTTTACTGGTGGTTTC
This sequence comes from Bacteroidota bacterium, assembly GCA_026391855.1. Taxonomy (GTDB): domain Bacteria; phylum Bacteroidota; class Bacteroidia; order Bacteroidales; family CAIXZF01; genus JAKLIX01. The sequence continues at coordinate 35,551 of JAPLDE010000055.1, forward strand.
CATTGCCCTTTGGTACCGGTCCAGATTCATTGTCTTCATGAACTCGATGATGTTTCTCTCCCTTTGGATCGCTTACCTGTGGACTTTTGCCCCCATCAACAGTATCAACATTTCCTTTTCCCTGGTGGCCCTTCTTTCGGCCCGAATCATCAGCTGGCAACAGGCCAGGCTTGAGCTGAAGAATGACCTGCTTAGAAATTTCTACCTCATCACCGGGTATTTCCTGGTGCTTTACACACTGTTTCATCTGGTCCCGCAAAACTATGTTACCGTTTCATGGACGGTGACCGCCATCGTGTATTTTGTGCTGAGCATACTCATTAAAAATGTGAAATACCGGTACTTAGCCCTCGGAACCATAGTAGCTGCCGCCTTTTACCTTTTCCTTTTCGACCTGGCCAGGGTGGAGATGGTTTTCCGAATCATCGCTTTCCTTTTCTTGGCTTTCATCTCCATCGGGCTTTCCATTTATTACGTAAAAAAGCTCAAAAAGAAATCCGAAGTGGTATAATGTGAGGATTCATCTAAATTGTACTGAATCATATTATTACAGAGTAACTCTAATGTGCCTTATTGTGCCTGACATGGTTCATTTTAAGACCACCACATAGGCACATAAGACACATAGAAATGATTTATAATATATTGGTTAAACGATGTCAGATAACGTAGAAATACGTTTTAAGATCATTTTTATTTCTGATTAAAAGGGACGTCAAAATATTTCCTGTAATCCGTAGGACTGTTGATATTGATCAGCACCCGCTCATCATTAACCGGGATTCTTTTGCAGGGATAATCCTGTAAAACCTGTTTAAGGTTGGCATCATCGGCCGGATGATCCCGGATAAAACGGATGATGTTACGGCTGAGCAGGATAGGGTGCCCGCCCTGGCCGTTAAACACAGGGGATAGGTATGCATCCGGGGCTCTTCCTTTATGGATGATGTCCAGTATTTCGCTGGTAATGAATGGATTATCTACGTTTTGAATAAAACAGTATTGTGATTTTACCAGTTGGCCCAATCCCAGTTTCACCGAGTAAAACCGCTCATTTTCAGGGTGATGGTTTGTCACCAGGGTTGCTTCAACAGATGTAAGATCACTTTCTTTCAGTCTGTCTGAAACCTCGTTATTAGCCACTATGATCAATTCTACACATCCCCAGGAACAATAGGTTGACATGATTTTCCCGATAAATGTCTGACCATCACCATATGGCAGGAAGGCCTTTGGGATCTTCATCCGGCCCGAAGCTCCGGCCGTTAAAATGATTACACCTGTTGAATTGCGGTTCATTGGGGAATAAGTAAGGGTATTAATGGGAAAGGGTCAGAAAGATACGGTTTCTTAACCTTCGGTGTCCATACCTGCACTAAGTCACTCCCGAACATGTTCAATTATTTTCTATGCACGGAAAGACATATAAATTTTATTGACTGAAAGGTAGAAAATTTGTATATTTGCCGTGTACTATATCATTGGAGTTAGTCAACTTCAGGTATCTTCCTGCTAAAAATTGATACGAGCAAGTTGCAACCCTGATGGTATCTTAATGAACAATGCGGTTTTATTTTTGTTGAAACGCAATCATCACTGGGTTAATTGTAATATCGAAGGTTTGGTGAAGATTTATATCAAATACATGGTCTCAATCCGGTGTAAACTGATTGTGAAGGCAGAGTTGGATAAACTTGGGCTTCACTATAGTAAAGTGGATTTGGGAGAAGTAGAGATAAGAGAGACAATGACCTCTGAACAACGGGACCACTTGAAAATAGCGCTGTTAAAAACAGGACTTGAACTGATGGATGACAAAAAAGCCATTCTGATTGAAAAAATAAAAAACATCATCACTGAAATGGTACACTATTCGGATGAAATGCCGAAAATAAAAAATTCAGATTATATCAGTGAGCAACTTCACCTTGACTATACCTACCTGGCTAATCTTTTTTCAGAAGTTACAGGAATTACCATCGAACATTTCATTATTGCCCATAAAATTGAAAGGGTTAAGGAATTGCTGCTTTATGATGAGCTCAATCTTACTGAAATATCTTACAGGCTTAACTACAGCAGTGTGGCTCACTTATCCAACCAGTTCAAGAAAGTCACCGGGTTAACCCCTACTTATTTCAAGAAACTCAAGAACAAACGACGCATCATGCTTGAAAATGTATGAAAGATATATTTTCTTTACCTAGTGAAAGATAATGGTTGCCGGTTTTCCGATTTCAAAATCCTTGAAACCGAAATCAGTCGTTTTAAATGAGTTAATTTTGAAAACATTATGTCCGTTTCCCGGAATCACCGGGTAAAAGGCCAATGATATCTCAAAGGTGCTGATAATAAGGTTTTCGTTTTTTATTAAAACGCCTAACCCTAATTGGGCATATGCTTTTTTATTTTTGAATCCATTCCTTTCATCTCCAAGCATGCCAAGTGAGCACATAAGATAAGGCCCGAAATGGAACCCTATTAAATCCCACGGACTGTACGATTGTGTTTGTAAGGTAAGCAACAACCGGCTGCTGCCTGACAATAAAGAACTGTTAAATCCATCCAACCCTCTACCATCATTAAGAGTTAAACTATCATAAGAGAAACGGTTAATGCCAATAATAAGTTGCGGTTTAACAAATTGCCTGAATTTCCATTTCCCGATTTCAACCAACCCGGTAAAATAATTTGCACTAACCAGAAAAACACCCTGCTGCGCTTGTGATGCACTGAAAAATGTTCCGTATTCAATGTCCGAGCTTAGGTACCCCCAGGAATAATACCTGCCGCTAGAAATACGTGCACCTATATATGTACGGCCGTTACGAATCCTGTCCTGATATCCGGCTGTAATACTGAACACGTTTCCGATCGGAACATCTTCTGTTACTCCATACTTGAATATGAATTTGTCCTGAACATATTTTCTCATCGATATCCCGATACCGACCAGGTAAAAATTCTCATCGGAATAAATGTTTAACGTGTCAATTATCTTTGATGGACCTTCAAGATATCTGATGCGCAGAAACCTGATGGCGGAAATAAAGTTAGTTGTCCGGCTGTTTTCCGTATTACCTCTGAATATTGGCAAAGCATTCCCTGCCCAATAATCCTGCGTATTGAATTTAAATCGCTGAGGGTTAAAAATGGAGTCGGGGCTTCGGATGGTATCTTTACGAAATTGTTGCATGAAACCAACACCTGCCGCCCAATGGGCGAAGGGTGAAAAAAACGGCCTGTCAATGGCAAAATTCCGTAGGAAATTTCCGTATTCGTCTGTGCCATAATGAATTGTCGATGTAATGTGGGTGTTACGAATATTTGGGATAAAATAATTTGTATTGAATGCAACGGAACCATTGCTTTTATACCATGTAAATCCATTTTGAAATTCATGTCCCAGACCGGAAAAATTTTTATCAGTGAGTCGGAGATTGACTCGCGAAGAGGAAGCGATGACTATCGGAATAATGCTCCAATTATCCATCACACGAATAAAAATATCAACAGAATCGGACTTTTTTGAAGTTGTTTTCACTGAAAAGGAAACATCACGCACATATCCCATACTCCGGACCAATCGTTCAGATTCTTTGACTAACAGTGAATCAAATACCTGATTTTGATGGATAATTAACAGGTTTCGGATTGTAATCCGCTGAGATTTTATGTGTAATTTATTGCCTGCTCTGGATAAAAAGTTTTGCGATCCTGGAAGGGTATCAGTCATCGAGTAACCAAATGGATCAATCGTCTCGATACTTATTTGCCGGATGATTTTTCCTTCATAAAAGCGGTATGGCTTTACAATCAGTTTCCTGTAAACTTTCTTTTTGGTTTTTTTTTTAGGAACCTTCTGTGAAGACGGTTTGAATACTAACCCGTATATGAACCTTGTAACCTTTCTGTGTTTTGAATAAGTCTCAATATTCTTGTAAAGCCTGACGGAATCATTTTTGGTATGAGGATTTTGTGCAAATGAACTATTAATTAATAATCCAACAATTAAAAAAAGATTGAAAATGTTTTTTAACCACATTATTTCTGTTCATCATTTATTTTTTGATCGGCTGTTTTTCTTTTCTGCATCCTTTTTCTTCTGCTCTGCCATTTTTGCTTTTTTATTAAAATATCCTTTGAAAAAAATGTTATGTTTAGCGGCCTCCATATTTTCATTCAATCCCTTGGAACTCTTCTTTAGATTATCCATGGTTTGATTGAAATTTTCAGCGAAAGTTGAATCCTGAATTAATCTGCCGATTGTTCCCTTCCCTCCATTTATTTTAACCATGATCTCTGCAAGTTCACGGGTAATAATTTCTACATTACCCGCGGTTATTTGAACACTGGCCATGATGGCATCTGTTTCTACTGGTTCATTTGAGGTAAGATATTGTCCTTCTTTTACAATTGAGCCATCGGCGCTTCCTTGTGTAATAATTAATAGTCGGTCACCTATTATTCCTTCAGAACCGATAGCCACTTCACAATCAGACTTGATAAACGGTTTGATTTCTTTTTTAATCAGCATATCAACTTTTACCATTGAATCATTAATGATGCTGATGTTATCAACTGTGCCTACATTTATTCCTGAAAAGCGGATATTATTTCCAATTTGTAACCCGCTGACGTTGTTAAATGTTGTTGAAATACGGAAAACAGGATTAAATACGTTTTTTTGTTTTCCTATGATAAATATGGACAGGATAAAAATCGTCAGACCCCCTGCCACAAATAATCCTAAACGAATCTTGTAACCGTGTGTGTGGGTTTCCATTGTATATTAATTTTAAACAGCTAGTAATTTGTTTATAAATGAATTCTTAAAGAAAAAAAGATCGGATAAAGGGGTCATTAGCGTTTTCGAAATCTTCAATTTTACCTTCTTTATAGCATTCACCGTTATGAAGCATAATAACCCTGTTTGCTGTATAGCGGGCACATTTAATATCATGGGTAATGATAATCGAAGAAGTTTTGTATTTTTTCTGAACATCAATGATCAGTGAGCTAATTTCGCCGGATGTTACCGGATCAAGCCCGGTTGTGGGTTCATCATAAAGCATTAGCATGGGATCAAGGATAATGGTCCGCGCTAAACTGATTCGTTTTCTCATACCACCGGATAATTCGGAAGGCATTTTATGCAACGTTTCCTTTAAACCAACATTTTCCAGTACCTCTTGTACTTTAGCTTCTATTTCCTTTTCAGTAAGATCCCGTTTTATCCTTCGTAACGGAAATTCAAGGTTCTGTTTCACCGTCAGTGAATCATACAATGCACCACTCTGGAAAAGGAAACCGACTTTCTGCCTTAATAATCCTAATTTTTTTCTGTTTAATTTGGTCACATCATGATTAAATACTTTTATTATACCTTCGTCTGAATTAAATAAGCCTATAATGCATTTTATTAATACGGATTTACCGCATCCTGACTTTCCCAATACTATCAGGTTTTCACCATTATTAAGCTTCAGGCTGACATTATTAAGAACCTCCTGTTTTCCAAATGATTTCTTTAGGTTTGTTATTTCAACAATAGTTTCATTGTTGTCTGTTTGAATTAAATCTTCAATTATTGGTTCTGGCCGAATGGTTTTCATGACATAAGCATATCAGTAATTTGTACAGCAATCAGATCGACAATTATCACCAGCAGTGATGATAAAACAACTGCAGAATTTGCCGCTTTACCGACACTTTCTGTTCCCCGCCCTGCATTGTATCCCTTATAACACCCTACTAAACCGATTACTGCACCGAAAAAAACTGATTTGATAATAGAAGGTATAAAATCAATAAACTCGACATGGCTGAATGCCTGAGATAAAAACAGGACAAAACTCACGTCTCCTTTTATATTTGAGCCTAACCAACTACCTCCTATTCCCAGCGCGTCAGCATACAAAACCAGGATTGGGATCATTAGCGTGGCTGCGAACACCCTGGTGACGACTAAATATCGTATCGGATGGGTCTGAGATACTTCCATAGCCTCAATTTGTTCAGTTACTTTCATGGATCCTAATTCTGCTCCCATACCGGAACCAATCTTCCCGGCGCATATGAGTGCTGTTATTACCGGCCCCATTTCCCTGATAAGTGATATCGCAATGATCCCCGGTAACCTTGTGGCAGCTCCGAATTCAACCAGTGTCGGACGGGTTTGAATAGTTAAAACCAGCCCCATGATGGTTCCCGTAATTGAAATAAGTGGGAGTGATTTATAACCGATTTGAAAACACTGATTCAAAAATTCTTTAAATTCAAAATGACGCGAAAATGTTTCTCTTAAAATTCGATTCATAAACAAAACAACATCGGCAATATCTGTTATAAAGTTGTGGGCGGCTTCA